>NZ_JAGIQD010000030.1:0-74097 GCF_017815045.1 Burkholderia sp. CpTa8-5 | reverse complement strand
CTTGCATCTCGTCCATTCCACGCATCGGCTTATCCGCTCAAGGTCATGAACACGATATCTCTAACGCACCGCCCGCAGAGCCCGTTTACACCGTTCCCAAATTCAACAGCCTGCTAGGGCGTGAACACGCCCTAGGCTGCGTTGCGCCGCTCAGCGCACGAGGTCGAGCCCGCCGAGACCGCCGTTGCTGCGGCACTTCGCACGATCGCTCGTGGCCGGCACGTCGATCTCGCCGCACAGCAGCACGTCGATGCGCTTGCCGTGTCAGTACACGGCCACCCAATGCCCCGGCACCCACGCCCAGTGATTGCCGGCCCACCGGTAATGCCCCTTCGCCCAGCGATAGCCGGGTGCGGGCGACGGCGGCGCCACCTCGACGACGGGCGCGGGCTGCGGCGGCCGCACGGGCTCGACTACGCAGGCGGACATCAGCATGGCGCTCGCACTCACCAGCACGGCCAGCGAAACGGATTGGATCTTCAATGTCGATTCTCCCTGTTGTGTAATAGGTTGATCGGGCCGCGCGCGGCATGCGCCACGTTACGCGACCCCACGAATCAGGCCGCTCATCGGCCGTGTCGCGCCGCTTTCCGCAAATAACGCGGACGCGGTGCGGCGCGGATCGAGCCGCAGGCTGTCGGCGGCCGCGCCCGCGATCAGCGCGTCGAGCGACGCGGTCGGCTTCAGGTCACGCCCTTCGTACAGGTCGCCCGGCCGCAGCCCCGGCCAGTCCGCGATCACGCGCCCGCCGGCAACCGCGCCGCCCGCGAGCATCGCGACCGACGCCTGCCCGTGGTCGGTGCCGCCCGTGCCGTTCACCGCGGCCGTGCGGCCGAACTCGGTCGCGACCAGCACCGTGGTCTGCTGCCACGCAGGTCCAAGGCCGTCGCGCAGCGCGGCGAGCATCGTGTCGAGCGCCTTCAACTGATTCGCGAGCCGCGCGTTCTGCGCGCTATGGGTATCCCAGCCGCCCGTCTCGATCATCGCGATCCGCGGCCCGTCGTCGCGCGCGAGAAACGTCGCGGCGAGCTTGCCGACGCCGGCCGGGTCCTGCCGTGCATGCGCGTCGCCGGCGAGGCCGCGTGCTTCCATCGCGGATTGCCACAACGGGCCGAGCTGCGCGTCGGCTTCGTAGAGCGCCGACACGCGGGTGAGCAGATCGTCCGGCGCGGCCGGCAAACCGGACGGCGCATACGACGCGGCCTGCACCGTGCCGCGCAGCGCGAGCGGCACGGTGGGCGCGAATGCGATCGCGTTGTCGCGCGTCGCCGGCAGCAGCGCGGCGAGCCGGTTCAGCCAGCCGTCCTTCACCTGGTACGGCGCGCGGCCGCCCGTTTCGAGCACGTTCTGGCCGTCGAAATGCGAGCGGTCGCGATACGGCGACGCAATCGCATGGACGAACAGCGCCTGCCCGTCTCGGTACAACTGCGCGGTCCGCGCGAGCGACGGATGCAGCGCGAACGTGCCGTCGAGTCGCGTCGCGGCCGCCGCGTCGATCGCGAGCGGGCCGCGCAGCGACGCATACGCGGGCTCCGCATACGGGACGACGATGTTCAGGCCGTCGGCTGCGCCGCGCTGGATCACGAACACGAAGCGCCGGTCGGTCTCGACGTTCGCGAACACGATCCGCGGCGCGACGAGGATCGCGCCCGCGCCGGCGGCGGCCACGCGGAGGAATTGTCGGCGGGACAGTGTCATGGTCATCTCCGTTGGAAATCGGGCGACACGAGCAGCAGCGCGAGCGAGGTCGTCGCGCTTTCGGCGCGCGCGACCGCGGTCGCGGTCGGCGCGCTCATCGAACCGGCGAGCAGCGTGTTGCCCAGCGTGCGCGGATCGAGCCGGTCGCCCGTACGCGCGGCCAGACGCTGCGCGATCTCGACGCGGCGCACGAGCGCGTCGGGCGCCACCCAGCTCGCGGCGACGTCGTCGTAGCCGGCCGGCGAGCCCGGGCGCCACACCGGCTGGCCGAGCTGCGCGAGCAGCGGCGCGGCCTTGAGATCAGCGGTGTCGCGCCAGCCGAGCCCGCGCAGCGTCGATACGGCCCATTCCCACGGCGTCTTGAACTTGCGGTTGACCGGCGACCACGCGTCGGGCGCGTCGACCAGCGCGCGATAGACGGTCGGCAGGTCGCCGCCGCTCGCGTCGAATGCGCGCGCGAGCCGGTCGGTCAGCGCGGGCGGCGGCGTGTCGGCGACGAAATGACGGGCGAGCTGGAACGCGATGTGCCGGCCCGTCGCCTCCGATCGCGCGAGGTCGTGCAGGACCGCGCGCCCCTGCGCTTCGCCCGGTTGATCGTAGGTGCGGCCCATCACCGTGCGTGAACCCGGTTCGTGCAGATTCGCGCGAAACACGAATGCGCCGGGCGCCGCATCGCCCGGTTGCGGCCCGCGGCCGCCGGCGATGCTCCAGCCGGTCAGCGCACGCGCGAATTCCGTCACGTCGGCTTGCGTGTAACCGGTGCGCACGCCGAGCGTATGCAGTTCCATGATCTCGCGGGCGAGGTTTTCGTTGAGCCCGCGCTTCGCCGACGGATTGCGTGCCTGCGCGCGCAGCGCGGCCGGGCTGTCGGGGCCGACCGAGCGCGCCTGGTCGAGGAACACCTGCATCGCGGGATGCTGCTCTACGGCGACGAGCATGTCCTCGAAACGGCCGAGCACGTGCGGGCGGATCGCGTCGCGCTCGAACGCGCCCGCGTACGCGGCCACCTGCCCCTTGTCGACCGATACCGCGAAATGGTTCGCCCAGAAATGCACGAGACGCTCGACAAAAGGCGCGGGCGTAGTCAGCGCGCTGTTCATGCGCGCGGCGACGGCGCTGCGATACGCGTCGTAGCCGTCGCGGCGAATCGATTGCTCGGTTGCGCGCTTGGCGGCCGGGTCGTCGCTCGTCATCGCGTTGCGGGTGTTCGCGAAGCGCGTGGCGAGCATGATCGCGTCCGGCTCGCTCGCCCATGGGGCGGGCCCTGCGTCGTAGCGGTCGAACTGGGCGAGCAATGCGGCCTTCGGGTCGGCGGGCGGGGCTTCGTCGGCGCGCGCGCCGAGACCGAAGCGGTTCAGCGCGATCGCGGCCGGTGTGGCGTCGTTCGGGTGGTCCATGACGGGCTCTCTTGCGGTGCATACTCACGTTCAACGCAAGCACACCAAGAAATCCGTCGCGGGAAGGGAAATATTTTTTGTGATCGGGGAAACGCCGGGCGAAAGTCTCGCAGCGCGGCGGCGTGCGTCGTCGATGGATAACGACCGCGCGATTCATCGGAAGCGGCACACGCATGACGCGCGAGCAACACGCAGATTGCATGCCGCCCGCGCGCGCGGTGTTTATTCGGCTTACTCGCTCGCCGATGCGTCCGGCTTCTTCTGCAGCCTCGGCGGCAGACGCCAGTTTCCGCTGTGCTGCAAGCCGTCGACGAACTTCACGCGCTCGTCGGGCGTCAGCGTCGCCGCGAAATCGACGACGCTGCGCTCGATCTGCGCCCGCATCGCAGTGTCGGCCGCGCGCGTGCGGTCGAGCGCCGCATCGATCGCCGCCCGATCGAGTTGCGGCGCCGCGAGCAGGTCGAGCACGGTGATCCGGCCGTCGCGCCCTTCCCGCGCGAAATCGCGGCCGCTCTTGCGCGCCGCCTTCAGCGCGGCGGCGAACTCGCGCTGCCGCGCATCGGGCAATTCATCCGCGGCGAAACGCAACGCGGTGCGCGATGCGGGCGTGCCGGCCGCGTGCAGGTCGCGATGGGTCGAGAACCACTGATACGCGCCGCCGCCGATCGCACCGAGCATGAACACGTTCAGCACGACCGAGCCGATGAGGGTGAATTTCCAGCCGCGTTCGGTCATTCGTCGGCTCCGTCGATGCTCGGGCCGCCGAACGTCGTCGTCAGGTAGCCCGGTTCGTGTTGCGCGATCGGCGCGCTGCCGAGCATCAGCATCGACACGGCCACCGCACCGGCCAGCGCGCCGGCCAGCCCGACGCCTGCGAACGCGGCGCCCGACCACCACACGCGGCCGCGGCGGCGCGCGCGTTGCGGCGGCGGCGCCGTCGCGACGATACGTTCGACCAGCGCCGGCGCGGGCGGCGCCACCGTATCCTGCATCAGCCACGCGTCGAGCTCGGCGGCCTCGTCGAGCGCGTTCAGTGCGTCGCGCGGATGCGCGTGCGCCCACGCTTCGGCCGCCGCGCGTTCGGCTTGCGGCCAGCGCCGCGCGTCCGAGCCATACGCGGCGACGATGGTACGAAATCGTTCGGGTGTCATCGCTTGTCCTCGCTAGGTGGGTCGCCGGCCAGTTGCGCGCGCAGGTTGCGCCGCGCACGGGCGAGCAGGCTTTCCAGCGCATCGACGGTGATGCCCATCAGGTTGGCCGCTTCCCCATTCGACATTTCCTGATAGTACTGGAGCACCAGCGCTTCCCGCTGCCTCGGCGGCAACGCGGCCAGCGCCTGCCGCACGCGCGCGTCGCGCGAACGCAGTTCCGCATGCACGGCCGGCTCCGGCTGCGTGTCGGGCACGTCGGGCAGCGTGTCGCCGGGCTCCTCGCGCCGGCTGCGCAACCGGTCGTAGCACAGGTTCAGCACGACGCGATGCAGCCACGTGTCGAAGCGGGCTTCGCCTTCACGCCAGCGCGGCGCCTGGTTCCAGATTCGCAAGAACGTCTCCTGCGCGACGTCCTCGGCTTCGTTCCGGTCGCCGAGCATGCGCGTCGCCAATGCGAGCAGCCGCGGCAGCTTGCGTGCGACAAGCACGCGCACCGCCGATGCATCGCGTGCGCCGACGCGCGCGACGAGTTCCGCGTCCGGATCGCGGTCGCCGCGATCGTTCAACGCCGCCTGCTCCGTTGCGCGGCGCGCGGGCGCCGCATTGTCACGGCAGAAGGACCCGCCGCCCGGCTGAAGCTCATCGTCGTGCTCTCCTTGCATGCGTCGGGCCATCGCCGGACGGCGCCATGCTGACGGTTCCGATGGTTCGGGATCTCCGCGCGCGTCGCGCCAGGCGTCGCACACGGCATCGGCCGTGCCGGTTTCATCGACATCCGGTTCGCGCCGCATGTCGATCCTGTCTGCCGGCCGCGCGACCGTCGGCCGGCGCGCTCAATATACGACGACCGGCGCGGGCCGGTAATACACCGGACGGGCCGGCACCACGACGCAGCCGGCCAGCACGAGGGCCGCGGCCGCCAGTATCACGATGGTTCGAAAAAGCATCGCTTCGACTCATGATGTTGCATGAAGAATCCGCCGCGCGCGCATCGCTTCGACGCGCGGCGGCGTGCACGTCAGGGCCCGTCAGGCCCAGTGGCCCGGCACCCAGCGCCAGGCCGGGCCGCGCGCCGCCCAATGCCCGGGCACCCAGTGGTAACCGACCCGCACGATCTGCCAGTGGCCCGGAATCCACACGTAACGGCCCTGCCGCCAGTGCCAGTGCCCTTGGTCCCAGACGTAGCCCGCCCGGGGCGCCGGCATCACTTCGACGCGCGGCGGCGGCGGCGCAAAAGGCGCGACAATGACGGCCTGCGCGAATACGGCGGACGTCGCGAACGCAGCCATGCAGCCGGCAGCCCATCGCAATGGAACAGAAAGTTTCATGAAAGACTCCGAAGTAATGGCATTGACCGGAAGCGGTCGTTCATGCGTTAAACGGAGCAGGCGGGAGAAATCCGTCGCGACATCGGCGAATAATTTTCGCGGAGGCCGCGCGGCGCGGGGCCCTATGTATCGGCCAGCGCACACGCCGGGTTGCGAACTGTCACAACGCGGCAAAACTGCCCTTCGACAATGCATGCGACCGGGATCCCGCTCGTTTCCGGCCCACGCCCCGGCCGCGCTCGCGCATGGCCGTGCGGCTCCCCTCTCGCGTCCCATCAACGAACACACCGACCATGTCGAACCAGGACACCTCCCCTGATCAGCCGAACGAGCCGGCCGCTTCCGTGTCGCGTCGCGGCTTCCTGAAACTCGCGGGCGTCTCCGGCCTCGCCACCGCCGCCGGCGGGCTCGCGGCCGCCCGCGCTGCCGCGTCGAATCCGGACGGCACGCCCGAACAGGTTCACCTGACGTGGGGCAACGACCCGACGTCCGAAGTCGTGATCTCGTGGGCATCGCTCGCCGCGGCCGTCAATCCGCGCGCGCGCATCGTCGCCGACGGCGAGCCGCCGCGCACCGTGCACGGCGTCCAGCGCCTGTACACCGACGGCCTGAACGGCGAGACCGTGTTTGCGTATCACGCGCGCGTGCACGGGCTGAAGCCCGACACACGCTACCGCTACGAAATCACGGCCGACAACGACAGCAACGCCGCACAGCCGTTCTCCGCGAATTTTTCGACCGCGCCGCGCGGCCGGGCGCCGTTCCGTTTCACGAGCTACGGCGACCTCGCGACGCCGAACGGTGCGTGGGTCCTGTCGTCGCCGCAGAGCCGCTTCGCGGTGCAGGCCGTCGAGCAGTTCCAGCCGCTGTTTCACCTGCTGAACGGCGACCTCTGCTACGCGAACCTGAACCCGGCGCACCAGCCCGACGTGTGGCGCGATTTCGGCAACAACAACCAGACGTCGGCCGCGAATCGCCCGTGGATGCCGTGCCCCGGCAATCACGAGATCGAGTTCAACAACGGCCCGCAAGGGCTCGACTCGTACCTCGCGCGCTATACGCTGCCGGAAAACGGCACGCACTTTCCGGGCCGCTGGTACAGCTTCCGCGTGAGCTCCGTGCTGTTCGTGTCGCTCGACGCAGACGACGTCGTGTACCAGGATGCCGCCGCGTTCGTCGGCGGCCCCGCGCCGCTCGTGCCGGCCGCGAGCACCGGCCGACCGCCGATCGAGCCCGGCACGTCGTTCTACGTGCGCGGCTACAGCAACGGCGAGCAGACGCGCTGGCTCGAACGCACGCTGCGCCATGCCGCGCATGACGACGACATCGACTGGATCGTCGTGCAGATGCACCAGGACGCGCTCAGTTCGTCGAAGACGGGCAACGGGTCCGACAAGGGCATTCGCGAAGCGTGGCTGCCACTGTTCGATCGTTACGGCGTCGATCTCGTGCTGTGCGGCCACGATCACGACTACGAGCGCAGCTACCCGGTGCGCGGCTGCAATCACCGCGCGGGCGTCGACGCGAAGACCGGCGAAGTGGTCGAGACGCTGCAGCCGCGCCCGGTCGGCTCGAACGATCCCGACCGCACGAAGTTCGACACGAGCCACGGCACGATCCACCTGATCCTCGGCGGCGGCGGCACCAGCGCGCCGCTCGACGTGTACGGCGAAAACCCGTCGACCGGCTTTGCGCAGGCGAAGGTATTCACGAAGCCGAACCGGCCGGTGCCGGGCACCGCGCCGAACACGTTCGTGCGCCAGCCGGCCGATGCGCTCGAGGATGCGATCTGGTCCGCGCGCCGCGATACGGGCACCGGCTACGGGATCGCGGTGTTCGATCACGATCCGGGCAAGCCGGGCGGCCACACGACGATCACGATGCGCTACTACCACGCGCCGGGCGCCGACCAGCACCCGACCGCGCAATACGAGCTGTTCGAGACGATCGAGCTGAGCAAGAAGCGGCGCGAGCGGTGATCGACGCATCGGGCGCCCGCTGCGGTGGGCGCCCGATGCGTTACAGTCGACGGACGGGAAGCACGGCGCGGGTTAGACTGCCCGCCTCGCACACCGGTCCACGCAGATGAGTTTCGAATACCGCATTCACACGCCCCCTTCGGCCGACGCATTCGACGCCATCGCCAATGTGCTGCGACAAGCGCATGGCGACGTCGACATCGACGTCGATCCACACGAACGACGGCTTGAAATTCGCGATGCGGCCAACGGCTGGCCGCTCATCGATCTGTCGATCGAAGCAGCCGGTTTCCTCCTTGTCACGACGCTGGGCCCGACGCGGAACGCGATGCTCGATTCGATCGGACGTGCGCTGTCGGAAATCGGTGCACCGTGGCATATCGACGACGCGTGATCGGCTCGCACGACCGAATCGACCGGACACGCCGGTCCGGCTGAATCGCCGCGACGGCTGCGCCCCCGTAAAATGCGCGCTTCCGGCGAAATCTCCGTTTTGTATCGCTGCTCGCGATGACGGCATGCGCGAGCCGACCCGAATCATCCGAAATCGAATCAGCATGTTGAAACAGGCAGCAAACATCAAACGCAAGAACAACGCAACGCTCGCCGGGCTCGGCGCGGTGCTGTTATGGGCGTCGGTGGTCGCGCTCGTGCGCGGGGTCAGCGAAAACCTCGGCGCGACCGGCGGCGCGGCGATGATCTATACGGTGGCGTCCGTGCTTCTGCTGTTTTCGATCGGCTTCCCCGACCTGAGCCGGTTCCCGAAAAACTATCTGCTGTGGGGCGGGCTGCTGTTCGTGTCGTACGAGGTGTGCCTGTCGTTGTCGATCGGCTATGCGAGCAACGCTCGACAAGCGATCGAAGTCGCGATGGTCAACTATCTGTGGCCGAGCCTCACGCTCGTCGCCGCCATCGTGTTCAACAAGCAGCGCGCGAACCTGCTGGTCGTGCCCGGCGTCCTGCTGTCGATGCTCGGCATCTGCTGGGTGCTCGGCGGCGACCAGGGGCTCGATCCGGCCGGCATGCTGCGCAACGTCGCGGACAATCCGCTGAGCTACGGGCTGGCGTTCTTCGGCGCGCTGATCTGGGCCGCCTATTGCACGGTGACCGCGTGCATCGCCGACGGCAAGAACGGCGTCACGCCGTTCTTCATGCTGGTCGCCGCGGTGCTCTGGATCAAGTTCGCGATCGAAGGCGGTGGCGGCATGACGTTCAGTTTGCGTGCGGTCGCGTATCTCGTGCTGGCGGCGTCGGCACTCGGCTTCGGCTATGCGGCCTGGAACACCGGCATCATGCACGGCAACGTGACGGTCATCGTCGGCGCATCGTACTTCACGCCGGTGCTCGCCGCCGCCCTCGCCGCGACGCTGCTGCACGCGCCGCTGTCGGCGGAATTCTGGCAAGGCGCGTCGATGGTGTGCGGCGGCTCGATCCTGTGCTGGCTCGCGACGCGCGGACGGCGTCGTGACACGACCGAGCCCGTGCCGATCGCCAAGGAAGCGAAGAGCAATTGCCAAGGGTGACGATGCCGGGTGCCGTCGACACAACGCCGGATCGCTGCCGGCGATTCCCGGAACCATTGATCGACGCGCGCTAGCTTCACGATTCCAGCGCGATCCGCACGGCCAGCCCGGCCAGCACCGTGCCCATCAGCCAGCGCTGAACCGCCGCCCAGCGCGGCCGTCCCGCGAGAAAACCCGCGATCGAACCGGCCGCGCACGCGATCAGCGCGTTGACGCTGACGCTCACCGCGATCTGCACGCAGCCGAGCGCCAGCGATTGCGCGAGCACGCTGCCGTGCCCCCGCACGATGAACTGCGGCAGCAACGACAGATACATCACCGCGATCTTCGGGTTCGCGAGGTTCGTGACGAAGCCCATGATGAACAGCCTGACGCGACTGTCGTGCGGCAACTGCCGGACCTGGAACGCGGAGCGCCCGCCCGGCTTCAGCGCCTGCCATGCGAGGTAGGCCAGATACAGCGCGCCGGCCGCGCGCAGCGCATCGTACGCATACGGCACGGTCATCAGCAGCGCGGTGATGCCCACTGCCGCGCACACCATATAGAACACGAATCCCAGCGCGACACCGCCGAGCGAGACCAGCCCGGCGCGGCGGCCCTGGCAGATCGAGCGCGACACCAGATAGATCATGTTCGGTCCGGGCGTCAGCGCCATGCCGAGCGACACGAGTCCGAACGCAAACAGGATGGGCAGGGCCGGCACGGCACACTCCTTCGGGATCGATGACGAGGTAGGAACAATGTATTGCATCCCGGCCATCGTCAGCATGAATAAACTGCACGTCGCCCATGAGCGCCGTTCATCGCGTTCGCCGCTCGCTATTTGCCCTTTTTCGCGCGCGTCCGGATCGTCTTTTCGGCCTTCGGACGCTGCGCGTCGACGAGCCGCACGAACTCATCGGCAACCGCATTGCCGGCGGTATTCCACGCCAGTCGCACGGAGCGATGCAGCCGTGGCGACAGCGCCAGCACGCGGCCGCCGAACGGCGTGTACGTGAGCGTGATGCGCGGCACGATCGACACGCCCATGCCGGCCTCCGCCATCGACAGGATCGTGCGCATCTCGACGACGTTGAACGCGGCTCGAAGCGGCACGCCGCCGCGCGCGAAGTAATCCGCGATCACCGGCCCGCACCCCGCCTTCGAGAAAATGAACGGCGCCGCGGCCAGTTGCCTGGCCGACACGCTCTTGCGGCTCGCGAACAGATCGTCTGCCGCGACCGCGACGAAATCCTCGTCGAGCAGCGGCAGGTGGTGCGCGAACGTCTTCGTGCCGGCCACCACGCCGACGTCGGCCGTCCCGTCGTCGATCCACCCTTCGACTTCGCTGTCCGTACCTTCGAGCAGCACCGCCGATACGCCCGGGTGCATGTCCTTCAACGCCTCGAGCGCGGGCACGACGAACGCCAGCGACACGCTGGGCAGCGATGCGACCACCAGTTTCCCTTCGAGCTTGCCGCGCGACAGGCTGAACTGCTGGCGCAGCAGCTGCGCTTCCCGCACCACGCTCTGGACATACGGCCACAGGCGTTCGCCGGCCGCCGTCAGGACGACCGGTTGCCGGTCGCGCCAGAGCAGCTTGACCTGCGTGATGTCCTCCAGCTCCGTCAGCGCGTGGCTGATCGCGGATTGACTGCGGCTGAGCCGGTCTGCCGCGGCCGTCAGCGAGCCGAGTTCGACCACGGCGGCCAGGGCCTGCAACTGGGCAAGCGTCATCGGATTTCCTTTCGTTCGGGGATATGCACGCCGCGCATGAGGCGGCCAGTTCTGTTGAATTATATTGAACCGGTTCGACGGTCATGCGTCGGGCGCGAGCGGGATCGCGCAGGGGTTCCGAAAGCTGCGACGCGCCTGTACCGCGGGCCGTCGACCGCCCAGCGCGTCATCCGTCCGGCGCCACGCCCTGCTCCATTCCCGAAGACGCGTTAGACTATTCGGATGGAACAATGTCGTTATTGCCAGAGAATCCGCGATGAATGGGATTGCCACGGCGACGAATGCCGCCGCGCGATCGCCAAGGCGCTGCGCCGACAGCGCGCGGGCCTGCCGATGGTGCCCGATCGCATCCGCAACGAGTTGCCGTCCGGCGCGCCGACCCAGCAGGTAATCGCCGTCCTGTCGCGCCAGCGCCTGCGCGCGCGCCGCGGTAACGAGGAACGTCGCGAGCGCAAGGAAATCGACGACGACGGGGTCTGATCCGGCAGCGCTGTAGCCCTGCGGTTCCACCGTGAGCTCTTCGCCCCGTCGTTTACCGTCCGGCGCGGGCCCCAGCCCCCACTTCTCCCGCGATTGCTTGCCATTCTCGCAATACAGCATGGGGACGGATCGCGTTTGCGTCGAATTATTACCCGTAAAGCAACGATCTTTCGCTGAAAGTCAGGTTTACCCTAGGTGAGCCGACGCCTACGATGTAATCAACCGCTGACGACATGGTGTCGAACGCGGAAAGCCAATAAACATCGGAGGTCATCATGAAATCGCTCGTTTCCGCAGTCGTTGCCGCCGTCGCCCTGTCCGCCTCGTTCGGCGCATTCGCGCAAAGCACCGTGACCCGCGCCCAAGTGCGCAACGAACTGGTCCAGCTCGAAAAGGCCGGCTACAAGCCCAGCCAGGCGAGCCCGCACTACCCGGCCGACCTCGAGGCCGCGCAAGCCCGCGTGCAGGGCATCGACAACAGCGGCTACGGTGCGCAACCGGCCGCGACCGTCGAAGGCGGCGCACCGGTCGGCCGGGCACACAGCCCGCGCGACTCGGTCTACTTCGGCCACTAAGCGTGCCGCTGCGCGCCTTGCGCGTGCAGCCCGCGCCCGTGACGAGCCCGTCCCGCGACGGGCTCGTCGCGTTTCGCCCCGCCGTCAGCCGCTGCTGCTCGATGCGGCACGGTCGGTCCCGTCGGGCACGCCGCCGCGGACCAGATCCTGATAGCGCACGCACACGCACTGCGTGGAGGCCTTCGCCGCGTACATCGCCGCGTCGGCCTTGACGAGCAGCTCCTCGGCCGATGCGCCGTCCGCGGGAAACTCGCTGACGCCGATGCTCGCGCCGACGGCCATGCGCCCTTCGTCGAACTCCAGCTCCTCGGCCATCACGATCTGGATGCGCGTCGCGACATCGCCGATCACCGCCGGTGAATGCACGTCCGAAATCAGCACGATGAATTCGTCGCCGCCGAGCCGTGCAGCCATGTCGTCGCCGCGCAGTACCTGGCTCAACCGCTTCGCGACCGCGACGAGCGTGCGATCGCCGGCCGAGTGGCCGTGCTGGTCGTTGATCTGCTTGAAGCGATCGAGATCGACGAACATCACCGCCAGCCCCTCGCGCGCCGCGGCCGCATGCCGGATCGCCGCATCGAGATGCTCCATGAACAGCAGGCGATTCGGCAGGCCGGTCAGCGGGTCGTGACCGGCGAGATGCGTGAGCTCCTGCTGCTTCGCACGCAGCATCGCCATTTGCGTGCGGATCTCGACGCGCATGCTGTCGAAACAACGCGCGAGCACGCCGATCTCGTCGGCCCGCGCGACCGGCAGCCGTTCGGCAGCCGAATCGTCGAACACGTGCGTCGCCGCGCGCGCGAGCGCCTGCAGCGGCCGCGTGATCGCACGCGCGAACAGGATCGCGAGAATCACCGCCAGCACGCTCGACACGAGCACCATCCTGACGATCCGTTCGCCCAGCATGCCGTCCGGCGCGAGCACGTCGGCCAGCGGGCGCGCCATCCCGAGCACGACGAAGCGGCTGCCCTCGTCGTGCCCGAACGGCGTGCGCACGAACGCGAACATCTGGCCCGGCGCCTGATCGGGCTGCGCGAGTCCATTGAGCGTCACGTTCGTGCGCCCGCCGTCGAACAGCACGCGCGTGACGGCAAAACGGTCCTGCATCAGCACGCGCCGGCCGCGATCGAAACCGAACGCCTGTTCCGGATCGGGATGCACGAGAAAATCACCCCACTCGTTCGCGAGATAAACCGCATAGTCGTCCGGCAGATCGCGTTCGATCCGGTCGAACACCCGGGAGAGTTCGACATCGACGACGAGCGCGCCGACCGTCTGGCCCGACGCGTCGACCACCGGCGTCCCGACGCGCAGGATCGGCAGCCCTTGCGCCGCATGAGATCCCGTCTCGTGATTGATCACGATCGGCGACAGGTAGATATGGCCGGGCGCCGTCGCGAGCGTATCGAATACGTAGGAGAACTGCCCTTTCTCCTGAAACGCGCTTTCGGGCAGCACGACGATGCCGCGCGCATCGCGATCCACGTGAATGCGTTCGATCCCGAAATGCCCGCTCGCGATCAGGCGGATCTGCAGGTATTCCGCATGATTTCTCATGAAGCTGTAATACACCTGCTCGAGCCGCATGCGTCGCGCGTTGTCCGCATTGTCGCCGCCCGCGACGGCCGCGGACGACGGCAACTGCGCGAGCACGAGCGCGTCGTCCGCAACGTCGGCGAGCGCGGTCGTGAAGCGCTGCCCGAGCAGTTGCGTCGACATCAGCAGACTGTGCTGCGCTTCCTGCACGAGCATCGCGCGGTTGGCGCGATACGCGTAGTAGCCGGTCGTGCCCGACGCGATCACGCCGATGCACGCGAACAGCACCGACAGCTTCGACGTGAGCCCGAGCCGGATCATTTTGCGAACCGCTCCGGCCGATCGCCCGACACGATGCGGCTCCACAGCGACTCGCGGCGCGCGATGTCCTCCACCGGCTGAAGCCACACGAGATGCTGGCGCCCGGTATCCAGGCCGCGCGGCTCGAGCGTGTTCGCGAGCCCCTGACGCTCGGTCAGCAGCGTGCCGATCGCCGGTTCGAGCATGTAGTTGATCCACGCGAAGGCAAGCTCCGGCCGTCGCGCGCCTCGCGTGACGGCCCAGCAATCGAGCCACGCGAGCGCGCCTTCGTCCGGGATCACGTAGCCGACGTCCGCGCCGGCGCGACGCAACTGCTCGACCTGCTGCGTGCCGTAGTTGCCGAACATCAGCGCCGCGCGATGCTGGATGAACAGCGCGGTCGCTTCCTCGGGAAGCGTGTAGTACGTCAGCAGGTTGCGGCGCAAGTCGATCAGCTTGCGGGCCACGGCAAGCGTCTGCGCGGGCGACAGGCGGAACGGATCGGGATAGCCGAGCGCCAGCGCCGTGAACGAGAAATTGTGCTGTGCGCTGTTGAAGTCGAGCACCTTGCCGCGATAGCGCGGGTTCCACAACTCGCGCATCGAGCGCGGCGCGGCCGGCACCTGCTTGCGGTCGTAGATCAGTCCCATCGACGAATACGTGAACGGGATCGCGTAGGACGCGCCGTCCTGCACGAGGCCGCCGATCGTCGCGAGCTGCTGGAAATTCGGCAATTGCCGCCGCCGGTTCGGGATATGCGTCAGGTCGATCGGCGCGAGCAGGCGTTCATGCGCATAGCGCTGGATCTCGGCCGTGTTCGCGGCCAGCACGTCGTATGGCGGCGGCGACGCGCTGTGCATCCGCGTCCACAGCGCTTCGTCGGAATCGACCAGCGTCACTTCGACGCGCACATGAAACTGCGTCTCGAATGCACTGACGATATCGCTATCCGCGTAACCGGGCCAGGCCAGCACGCGCAGCACGTTGTCGTTGACGGTTTCGGGAGAGACGGCGAAGGCCGGCAGAGCGGGCGCGAGCCAGCGCAGCATCGATATGACGAGCAGCATGCGCACGGCGCCGCGGGCGCGCGCGCATGCGCCGATTCCCCTGATCAATCGGACCCCGCGTGAATCGGCCGCCTGCATCCGACTGTCCTTTTTTGAGTCGATGCGATATCCCGCAACGAGACCATAAAACGCAGGGTCACGCAATCGGAACAAGCCGCACATCGCGCATATTCGCGGGCCTCACGGCCGAACGTCCCCCATTACAGGGGCCCGTGTGGGGGTCGCGCCGACGCCCGCGCACGTCGCATCGCGCGGCGGCATCCGGAACTGCGCGGGCAATTTCGCGGGCATCTTCATCACGACCTTCACCGACGTGATGCTGTCGATCGCGACAGGCTCGTTCGTGGCGCCGCTCGCGGTGGCCGGCGGGCTGTGCGTGTTCGTGGTCGGCAAGGTCGAGCCGGTGCCGCGCCGCGCGGCAGCAGCGGGCCGATTGCCGAGCCGAACGCGGCCTGACGCAGCGGGACGGCGCGGCCGACACACCCGCGCCTTTCCTTTTCAGGCCGCGCATCGGACAATGTGCCGCGCCCGCCGGCGCGGCGCCGCTCCGGCCCGCGCACGGCGACGACGCGCTCCGCCCACGCCGATGAAACGCTACGAAACCCTCGCCCATACGATCGCCGACGACATCCGCAACGGCAACCTTGCAGTCGGCACGCGCCTGCCGTCGCTGCGGCAGATCATCGCGCAGCATGGCGTCAGCCAGTCGACGGTGTTTCGCGCGTACTACCTGCTCGAACAGTGGGGACTGATCCGCGCGCGCGAACGCTCGGGCTACTACGTCGCGCCGGGCGCCCAGCCGGCCGCGAGCCCGACGACGAAACGCCGCGCGAGCCGCGCCGGCGTCACGCGCAAGGTCGACATCAGCAGCCTCGTGTTCTCCGTGCTCGATGCGGCCACGCAGCCCGGCATCGTGCCGCTCGGCTCCGCATTCCCGGCGCCGCAGCTGTTTCCGCTGCCGCGCCTGGCGAAGTCGCTCGCGCAGGCCACGCGGCTCGTGAGCCCGTGGAGCACGGTCGTCGACCTGCCGCCCGGCAACGAGGCGCTGCGCCAGCAGATCGCGCGGCGCTATCTCGCGACCGGCATCTCGCAGCCGATCGACGAAATCGTCGTCACGAACGGCGCGCTCGAAGCACTGAACCTGTGCCTGATGGCGGTGACGCGCCCCGGCGACGTCGTCGCCGTCGAAGCACCGGGCTTCTATGCGGCGTTGCAGGCAATCGAGCGGCTCGACCTGCGCGCGGTCGAGATTCCCGTCGATCCGCGCACGGGCCTCGATCTCGATGCGCTCGCGAACGCGCTCGACCGGCACGACATCCGCGCGTGCTGGTTCATGACCAATTTCCAGAACCCGACCGGCGTCACGCTGACCGCCGAAAAAAAGCGCGCGCTCGTCGAATTGCTCGCGGCGCGCAACGTGCCGCTGATCGAGGACGACGTGTACGGCGAACTGCATTTCGGCCCGGACTATCCGCTGCCCGCCCGCGCGTTCGACCGTCATGGCCTCGTGATGCACTGCAGTTCGTTCTCGAAAACGCTCGCGCCCGGCTACCGGATCGGCTGGGCCGCCGCGGGCCGGTTCGCGGAGAAGGTGCAGCGGCTCAAGCTGATGACGACGCTGTCGGCCAGCATTCCCGCGCAGGCCGGCATCGCGAACTATCTGGAGCACGGCGGCTACGACCGGCACCTGCGCAAGCTGCGCGGCGCGCTGCACACGCAGCTCGACCGGATGGACGACGCGCTGCGGCGCTGGCTGCCGGCCGGCGTCGAATGGGTGCGGCCCGACGGCGGGTATTTCCTGTGGCTCGCGTTTCCCGACGCGATCGACGCGATGGAGCTGCATCGCCAGGCGATCGCACGCGGTATCAGCTTCGCACCGGGCCCGCTGTTTTCGGCCGCGCACGGCTTCGAGCGCTGCGTACGCGTGAACTTCGGCCATCCGTGGAGCCGCGACATCGAGCGCGCGATCCGCGTGCTCGGCGAACTGGTCGCGCAGCCGGCGATCCGCAAGGCAGGCTGATCGCGCAACGCGCGCTGCGCCGGCCACGTCACGGCCATGCAGACGATCCGTACGCGGGTTACATTGCAGGTCCCGCCGCCCCTTCCCGATTGCCCATGAGCCAATTGCCTTACCTCGATCACGACGCGCTGCTGAAACTGACGGCCGAAGCGGCGCACGTCACGCTGCCGTGCACGTGCACGAAGACCTCGCTCGCCGGCTGGACGACCCTGCCGCTGTCGCTGCCGGACACCCAACTGATCGAAGTGGCCACACTCATCCCGCCGGGCGAACCCGAGCCGACCTACGCGGAATATCATCCGGCCGGCACGCGCTACGCGTCGGACGACGCGCCGATCGCGCCGCGCCATTTCCCGTACAACCGCTGCGCCGTCAGCCGCTGTCGCGCGTGCGGCCGCCTGTTCCTGCGCTACCAGGAAGGCGGCGGCTACTTCATCGACCAGCGCATTCGCGCGCTCGATCCGGCGCTCGTCGTCGACGCATGACCTCGGCCACGGGCATGCGCGCATGCCCGGCCCACGCCGGCGCCCCGCCGGCCATCTGCTGCGCCTTTTTCGTTCCGATCTGCTGCTTGTCGCGCCGCATCGCGTTCCCTACGCTGTCTTCCGTTGCCTGACATCCGTCGCAACGCCTTCCCGCGCCGCGCGCCATTCGCCGTGGCGCCTCTCGCGTATCACGTCATGTATCGATATACCGATTTCGACCGGGCGCTCGTGCACAGCCGCGCCGCCCAGTTCCGCGACCAGCTCGAACGCTGGCAGCAAGGCACGCTCGGCGAGGACGCGTTCCGGCCGCTGCGCCTGCAGAACGGCTGGTACGTGCAGCGCCACGCGCCGATGCTGCGCGTCGCGGTGCCGTACGGCGAGTTGTCGAGCGCGCAGCTTCGCATGCTCGCGCGGATCGCGCGCGACTACGACGTACCCGACGACGCCGCCTACCGCGCCGCGTGCGACGCCCAGGCGTTGCTCGGCACGTTGCGCCTGCCGACCCGCAGCGCGCACTTCACGACGCGCACCAACGTGCAGTTCAACTGGATTCCGCTGGCGAAGGCGGCCGACGTGATGGACCTGCTCGCGACCGTCGACATGCACGGCATCCAGACGAGCGGCAATTGCATCCGCAACATTTCGTGCGACGAACGCGCGGGCGTCGCGCCGGACGAGATCGCCGATCCGCGCCCGTTCGCCGAAGTGATGCGCCAGTGGACGACGCTGCATCCGGAATTCGCGTTCCTGCCGCGCAAGTTCAAGATCGCGATCACGGGCGCGACCGAAGACCGCGCGGCGACCGACTGGCACGACGTCGGGCTGAAGCTCGTGCGCGACGACGCGGGCGCGCTCGGCTTTCGCGTGAGCGTGGGCGGCGGGATGGGCCGCACGCCGACGATCGCGATGCTGCTGCGCGCGTTCCTGCCGTGGGAGCACGTGATGAACTACGTCGAGGCGATCGTCCGCGTGTACAACCGCTACGGGCGGCGCGACAACAAGTACAAGGCGCGGATCAAGATCCTCGTGAAGACCGAAGGGCAACGCTACATCGACGACGTCGAGGAAGAGTTCCGCCAGATCGTCGTCCACGACGGCGGCCCGCACACGATCCCGCAGGCCGAATTCGATCGCGTCGCCGCGTCGTTCGTCCCGCCGCGGTTGAAGCCGCGCACGCTCGACCTCGCGGACGCGAACGCGCGCGTGTCCGCGCAGGCGAGCCGTCATCCGGCGTTCGCGCGCTGGCTCGCCCGCAATGTCGCCGATCATCGCGACCCGGCACTGCGCATCGTCACGCTGTCGTTCAAGCGCCGCCTGCAGGCGCCCGGCGACGCGTCGCCGGACCAGCTCGACGCGCTCGCCGATCTCGCCGACCGCTTCTCGGCCGGCGAGGCGCGCGTCACGCACACGCAGAACGTCGTGCTGCCGTGGGTACACGTCGACGACCTGTTCCTGCTGTGGAAAAACGCCCGCGCGATCGGGCTCGCGAGCGCGAATGTCGGGCTGCTGACCGACATGATCGCGTGTCCGGGCGGCGATTTCTGCGCGCTCGCGAACGCCCGCTCGATTCCGGTCGCCGACGCGATCGCCGAGCGCTTCGACGATCTCGACCTGCTGCACGACATCGGCGACATCGACCTGCACGTCAGCGGCTGCATCAACTCGTGCGGCCATCATCACAGCGGCCACCTCGGCATCCTCGGCGTCGACAAGGACGGCGCGGAGTGGTACCAGGTCACGCTCGGCGGGTCGGACGGCTCGATCGCAAGCGGCCCCGCGCGGCCGGGCAAGGTGATCGGCCCGTCGTTTTCGGCGGACGAGATCGTCGACGTCGTCGACGCGATCGTCAATGCGTATCTCGACGCGCGCGTCGACGCGAACGGCCGCTGCGAACGATTCATCGACACGGTGCGCCGCGTCGGAACGGAGCCGTTCAAGGCCGCCGCGAACGCCGCGCGTCATCAGGAAGAACCCGTATGAACCACGAGATCGCGAACGCAAACGAACGCATCCGGCTGCTGACGCCGGCCGACCATGCCGACGATACAAAGCAGCACGGCGCGACGACGCTGACGATCGGCAACGACGAGGCACTGCCGCCGCTCGCCGCGCGCATCGCGCAGGCCGAGCGCATCGACCTGCAGTTTCCGTCGTTCACCGACGGCCGCGCATACAGCCAGGCCTACCTGCTGCGCAAGCGCTACGGCTTCGCCGGCGACCTGCGCGCAACCGGCGACGTCCTGGTCGACCAGTTGCTGCTGATGGAACGCACGGGGTTTTCGAGCGCGGTGCTCGGCGACGACACCGACCTCACGGCCGCACGGCGGCAGCTCGACCGGTTTCCGGGCTTCTATCAGCGCGATGCGAGAACGACGATGCCGCCGCAGGACGCGGCAGCGCAGCCCGGAAAATGAAACGGGCGGCTCGCTGGCCGCCCGTACGATGAACCGGAAGCAAAACCGGCCGGCGCCCGCCGTCACGCGGGCGCCGCCGGCGTTCAGCGCGCCGCCGCCGGCTTGCCGAACCCGCCGAGGATCTTCTTCTCGAGCGCGATGTAATCGCGGCCGAAGTGGTGATCGCCCTGCGTCTTGATCACGTCGGCACCCGTGTTCGCGAGCGCCGGGCACATCGTGTCCGTCTCTTCCGCGCCATAGAAGCACTGCACGAGCGCCGGCGGCACCTTCGCGATTTCCGGCGCGACCTTCAGCGCCTTGTCGCTCGCGGGCATGCCGAGCCAGCCCGTCACGCGGATCTGGAAATCGGCCGACGGCGCGAAGCCGAGCAGCGACATCACCGCGACCTTGTCGCGCAGGTCGGCCGGCAGCCGGTTGTACGCGAACGGCATCACGTCGGCACCGAACGAGTAGCCGACCAGCGCCACGCGGTTCGCATGCCAGCGCGCCGTGTAGGTGCGCATCACGCGGGCCAGATCGCGGCTCACCTGCGCGGGCGGCTTCTCGCTCCAGAAGTAACGCAGCGCGTCGATGCCGACCACCGACACGCCGTCGCGCTGCAGCGCCTCGGCGATCGTCTTGTCGAGATCGCGCCAGCCGCCGTCGCCCGAGATCACGATCGCGAGCCGGTCGCTGCCGCCCTTGGCGGGCAGTTCGACGAGCGGCAGGTCCGACACGTCGAGTTCGTCGCTGCTGCTGGTGTCGCGCAGGTGCGACGTGACGAGCGATACGAGCTTCGCGGTGTCGCCCGCGGCAGCCGTTTCGACGAAACCCGGCATCGCGCGGCGCACGATCGTCGAATCGGGCGGGCACGGCTTGAAGCGCGGATCGAGCTTCGCGGCCGGACCGACCGCGACGACGCCGGCGATCGTGTTCTCCGGCGCCATCGACAGGATCTGCTTCGCGATCGCGCCGCCCTGGCCCACGCCCGCGACGATCGGCGTGAAATAGCGCGACGACTGCGCAAGCCGTTCGAGTTGATGGCTGACCGCCTCGGCGTCGCCGTCGAGGTGGTGGCAGGCCTCCTGCTTCGCGGCGAGATTCGCCGCGTAACGCCCGGAATCGACGCCGACCGTCATCGCGCCGGCTTTCGCGAGCGCGTCGGCCGCCTGCTGATCGGCGGCATGCCAGCCGGCCTCACGCGAGAACAGCACGACGAAACCGCGCAGCGGCCCGCTCGGCCGGGTCACGGTCACGGGCCCGTAGCGGCCGCCGGAGACGGTTTCGGCTTTCACTGCGGCCGGCTGCGCGGCGCACGCGGCGCCGGCCAGCATCATTCCCGCGCAGGCGGCTGCCGCCCGCGCGATTAACTTCTTCGACATCATGAACGCCGACCTCCAGCCAGCAATGACAGATCCGCGAGCGTGACGAACACGCCGACCGAGCCCGAGGCCGCGAGATAACGCGGCTCCCAGTGCGGTTCGAACTTGCTCTTGAAAGCGCGCAAGCCGCGGAAGTTGTAGAAGCGGCCACCGAAGCGCCAGACCATCAGGCCGAGCCGGTGGAACGGCGACGGCATCTTCGCCGCCCCCATCCCCGAGAACGGCGCGATGCCCAGGCTCAGCTTGCGGAACCCCGCTTCCTTCAGATGCAGCGCGAGCTGCGTAAACAGATACTCCATCGCGTACGGCGATGCGTCGGGCAGATGGCGCATCACGCCGACCGTCGCCTCGGTGTTGAGGTCGGTCGTCATGAACGTGACGAACGCGATCGGCTTGTCGGCCTGACGCACCAGCATCACCGACTGCGTCGACAGATAGCCGTCGTGGAACGCGGCCACCGAGAAGCTCTTCTCGCGCGCATCGCGGCTGTCGAGCCAGCCGTCGGAGATGTCGCGCAGCGCCGGCAGCGCGGCCGGCACGTCGCCCGGCGCGATCACCTCGACCGTCAGCGCATCCTTGTCGCCGCGGCGCAGCGCGTAGCGCAGGTGCGACCGGTTCGATCCCTTCAGGTCGAACTGGTCGAGCGCGATATGCGCTTCCTCGCCGAGCTTCATCAGCGTGAGCCCCGCGTCGAGATACAGCGGCAACGCGTTCGCGCGCACCTGGTAGAACGCCGCGCGGCCGCTGTGCGCGTGTGCGAGCGCGATGAACTTGCTGATCAGCGCCGGCCACTCTTCACGCGGGCCGACCGGGTCGTGCAGCGCGGCCCACGTGCGGCCGTTCTTCGCGTACATCAGGAACGCGCGACGCGATTCGGAAAACAGGAACGACTTGTCGCCCATCAGCGCGAGGCCCGCGTCGCTGCACTCCTGCGCGCGAATGATCTGCTCCGCGTCGATCAGGTCCTGCTCCGCGGGTTTCACGAAACGCCCGGGCGCCGGGCGCAGCAGTTGCCACAGCGCGAACAGCGCGACGAACACGCCGGACGCGAGCGTCGCGCGCAGCGCCCGCGGCGCGCGCGCATCGAACGAGAAATGCGACCACAGATCGCGCGTGTACGGCACGTCGCGAAACGCGAAGAACAGCACCCACACGGCCAGCATCAGCACCATCGCCACCGACACGAACCAGCTCACCGTGAAGCGCTCGGCGAGCAGCGACGAATGACGGTTGAACCGGCGACGGCTGACGAGCAGCAGCACGAGCAGCGTGCCGAGGACGCCGGCCTCGACGAACGCGAGGCCCTTGGCCAGCGACAGCGCGAGGCTCGCGAGCGTCAACGCGAAGGTCATCCACCACGCGCCGTCGAGCCGGCGCAGCAGCCCGCGCGCGACGAACAGCAGCGCGACGCCGAGCACGCTGCAGATCACCTGCGAGCCTTCGAGCACCCACAGCGGCACGATGTGGCGCAGGATCGCGATCCGGTGCCAGAACGCGGGCGTCGCGCTCGAGATCACCAGCATCCCGCCGACCGCGAACGTCACGAGGCTCAGGAACACCGGCGCGAGCTGCGACACGCGCACGGCCTGCCGCGTCACGAGCCGGCGCCGCAGCGCGCGGCCCTCGAAACCGGCCAGCAGGCCGGCCGACAGCACGAGCGGCACGCCGAAGTAGATCGCGCGATACGCGATCAACGCGGCGACCATCGCGTGCGCGGGCACTTCGCGACCGAGCGTGAAGACCATCGCCGCCTCGAACACGCCGATCCCGCCCGGCGTATGGCCGATCATCCCGAGCAGCAACGCGGCCGCGTAAACGGTAATGAAGGTCGGGAAGCCGACGGGCGCCGCCGGCAGCAGCACCCACAGCGTGAGGCCTGCGGCAACGACGTCGAGCACCGCGTAGACGACCTGCGCGACGAGATCGCGCCGCGCCGGCACGTCGAACGACAGCCATTTGAAGCGCGTGACGACCGGGCGTGCGGTGTTGCCGCACAGCACGACCAGCGCGGCGAGCGCGACGAGCAACGCGGCGCCCGTCCACGTGAGCACGCCGGGCGCGACGTGCAGCATCGCGGCGAGCGCCTCCGGCACGCAGACCATGCCGACCGCCGTCATCAGCACCATCGCGAGCGCCAGCGTGCCGCTCGTGAACACCGTCATCCGGCCGATCTGGGCGGGCGTGACGCCCGACACGCCGTACACGCGGGCGCGCACCGCGCCGCCCGTCAGCGCGCCGAAGCCGGTCGCGTTGCCGAGCGCGGAACCGGCAATCGCGCCGATCCACAACGCGACGCGCGGCACCTTGGCCGCGACATAGCGCAGGCCAACGGCATCGCGGGCGACGAGCGCGAGGTAGCTGAGGGCCGTCGCGGCGAGCGACGCGCCCCACTCGCCGACGGACATGTGACGCAACTGGCGGATCACCGAGCGGTAGTCGACGGATTCCGACAGATGCTGGAAAACCACGATCAGCAGCAGGCCGATGCCGAGCGCGAGCAGCGGCGACAGCACGCGCTCGTGGCGGATCAGCGCCCGGGCACGGGCGATCACCGCCTCGGCACGGCCGGGCGAACCAGGGTGGCGGGAAGACATAACGTGTTCAGTGGTGGTGCATAGCGTGTCGCGGCGCGGGTTGGCCGGGCGGCGACCTGCTGGTTGTTCTGCATGGGCGGCCGGCCGAAGACGGGCGTGGCGCCTGGATCAGAACTTACGAGTATACGGAACTTATATTACAGAATCTTTCACGTCGCCTTTGTGCGGATTTGTGGTTTCTCGCGCATCGAAACGCATAAAGAAACCGTGCGTCCCACGAACGCAAGGTGCGCATCATACCGGCAACGGAGGTAGTTTTTTCATCGGATGAATGACTTGTGATGCATTTCGGTGGAATTTACCGCGCCGAGCCCACCGGGTGAGGACGAAAACGCGAGGGCGCGGCGCGGTGCGGAATGGCGGCGGGCCGATTCGCTGCGCCCCTCCGCGGCGCACCGCCGGTACGGACATACGCCACCGCGCGTTACTTCGCCCGCTCATGCTCCCCCATCCCGATCGCCTTGTAGTCGTATGTCGGGTAGAACTCCGTGCGGTACGCGCCCCAGGCCGTATCCTCGAGCACACGATTGACCTCGCGCACCCGCGACGCCGGCAGCCGCAGCACGACGATCTGCCCGATTCCCATCGTCACCGTCCAGCTCACCACCTCGACGCCCGGCGGCGGAAACGCCTTGTAGAACCCCTGCTTCGCAAGCTGCGCATTCAACTCGGCGAGCGGGCGCGACTGGTCGTGTTTCAGGAACACGGTCAGCAGCACCGCGTTGTCGGGCGTTGCGACAGCCGTGCCGGCCGGCACCGTCGACGTCTGGCCGATGGCCGCTGCGCTGCACACCGCGGCGGCCGCCAGCGCGGCGGCAATCACGAACGTTCGAATCGGAAAATGCGGGAATACGGTCATCACGCGACTCCATGGCTTCGTGGGGGGAGCCGCCATCATGCGCCGCCGGACCCATTGCTGCAGCGAGCGGCCGACGCGCTTACGCCGCACCCGCGCCTTCGCGCTCGCGCAGCACGTCGATGAACGCGCGCAGCTTGGCCGGCATGTGCTTGCGATTCACGTAGTACAGCCACATCGGCGGCAGCGTGCGGCACGCGCCCGGCAGCACCTCGACGAGCGTGCCGTCGCGCAGGTCCTGCTCGATCCGCTCGCGCACGAACGCGAACGCGATGCCGACACCGGCGCGCGCCGCGTCGATCACCGCATCGTCGTCGTTCGTCACGAACACGCCGTCCGGATCGAGATCGACGTCGCGTCGCCCGTCGCGCAGCAGCCATTTATGCAGGCGTCCGCTTTCCGAGAACCGGAAACGGACGCACGCATGATGCTCGAGCTGCGCAATCGATTCCGGCGCACCGTACCGCGCCAGATAGCCGGGCGACGCGACCAGTGCACACGTCAGCGCAGGCGCGATCCGCACGCCGATCATGCCCGGCTGCAATCGATCGGCCAGGCGAATCCCCGCGTCGAAGCCGTCCTTCGCGATGTCGACGAGTTCGTTCTCGTAGCGAATTTCGAGCCGGACTTTCGGATAGCGCTCGCGGAACGTGGCGAGCACCGGCGCGATCACGAGCAAGCGCGCGAGCGGCAGCGCGGTCACGCGCAACAGCCCGTTCGGCTCGCTGCGCGCATCCTTCAGTTCGTCCCGTGCCTGCATGACCTGCCGGTATGCCGGCTCGGTCTGCCGCCGGTAGCGTTGGCCGGCTTCGGTGAGGCTCACGCCGCGCGTGCTGCGGTTGAACAGCTTCACGTTCAGCTCGCCCTCGAGCTGCCCGATCGCCAGGCTGACGGCCGCCGGCGTCAGGCCGAGCGCGGCGGCGGCCCGCGTGAAGTTGCCGGCCGTCGCGACGGTCACGAACACGTGCAGGCCGGCCATCGGATCGCGTCTGCTCATCGTCTGTTCATCATTAGAAAAACTTGAAACTGCTTCGAGCGGAATACGGATTCTCCCATATACCGCAACTGCCTACACTGGCGCTGTCGTCCCTCGGAGCCTCGCATGAACCCGCTCACTGCCTCACTTCCGCTGCCGCTCGCCGTCGCCCGCCGCACGATTGACGCTGCGCTCGCGCATGCCGCGTCGCTGCAGGTGGCCGGCGTCGCGATCGCCGTCGTCGATGCCGGCGCGAACCTGCTCGCGTTCGTGCGCACCGACGACTGTTTTCTCGGCGCGATCGACCTCGCGCAGCGCAAGGCGCTGACGTCCGTCCGCTTTCGCACGTCGACCGGTGCGCTGGGTGCGATGTCGAGCGACGGTCCGCTGCGCGGCATCGAACACAGTCACGGCGGGCTGGTCACGTTCGGCGGCGGCGAGCCGCTCGTCGACGGCGACGGGCGCTGCGTCGGCGCGATCGGCATCTCGGGCGGCAGCGTCGACGAAGACGCCGCGATCGCGCAGCACTGCCGCGACCTTTTTCAGGCAACCCTTCACTCCACGAGGTAAGCACATGACACGGAAACGCATCTTCATCACCGGCGCGGGCACCGGCTTCGGCCGCGAAGTCGCGCTGCGGCTCGCCGAACGCGGCCACGACGTGACGGCCGGCGTGCGCACGGCCGTCGAGATCGACGCCCTGACGGACGCCGCCGCGCAGCGCGACACCGCGTTGCGCGCGGTGAAGCTCGACGTCACGTCGGCCTACGATCGCGCGCGCGCCGCCGAACTCGACATCGACGTGCTCGTGAACAACGCGGGCGTCGGCGAAGCCGGCGCGCTCGTCGACCTGCCGATCGAGATCGTGCGCGAGCTGTTCGACGTGAACGTGTTCGGGCCGCTCGAACTCACGCAGCAGATCGCACGCGGGATGCTCGCGCGCAAACGCGGCAAGATCGTGTTCGTGTCGTCGATCGCGGGGTTGATCACGGGGCCGTTCACCGGCGCGTACTGCGCGTCGAAGCACGCGGTCGAATCGGTGGCCGAGGCGATGCACGCGGAGCTGGCGCCGCACGGCATCCGCGTCGCGGTCGTGAACCCGGGCCCGTATCGCACCGGCTTCAACGACCGGATGATGGAAACGACGCGGCGCTGGCACGATCCGGCCGTGCATACCGTGACGCCCGAGCGGTTGACGTTCCCGCTCGAACAGCACGACCCCGAGGAAATGATCGCGAAGATGGTCGACGTGATCGACAGCGACGGCGGCGCGTTCCGCAACCTGCTGCCGGCCTCGTCGGAAGCGTTCGTGCGCGCCGAGCAGGCGCGTGCGTGGGAACGGCAGCAATAAGAAACGCCAATGAGATGAAAGGCCGGGGGCTGTTTGAATGTGTCAGGGTCCTCAAACAGCTCCCACTACATGAGCCCCTGACTTCTCCCTCCCTCGGCGAGAAGGTAGTCGGTGACTGGGCCCGCGAACACGGCTGTGCCCGTGATCTTGCTGGACATGCACTCGTCGCCTGCTCAGGGCTGAAATTGTCGCTCGCAATCGAACGTCAATCCGTAATGGTCACTTCGACACGACGATTTCTCGCCCTTCCGGACGCGGTAACGTTGTCCGCCAGCGAATCGGCATCGCCATTTCCCTCGACGATGATGCGCGGCGCCGGCACGCCTGCCGCAGCGAGAATCTGGGCGACGTGCCGGGCACGTGCTTCGGAAAGCGCGTAGTTGGATGCTTGACGTGCCGAACTGATCGGTGTGCTGTCCGCATATCCTGCCACTCGGACGGTCGCGTCCTTGGTCACGGTCGCGATTTCCCGGCCTGCCGAAGCCGCGACCGAAGCGCCCCACGGCGCCACCGTTGCGTCGCCGGGCCCAAACATTCCGCTGAATCGGAGCGTCACGGCGTGGCGCCCGGCGTCGCGAATCAGTTCGACATTCCCTGCCGCGACTTCATCGCGCAGCCGCAGTTCCAGATTGCGAACCAGTGCATCGAGCGTCGACGCCGGTCGCCTCGATTTCGCGTGAACCCACCGGTCCACCGCGGCGTAGCCCCCGGCCCCCAGCAATAACGCGACGGCGAGACCTCCGGCGAACCTCGCTCGCGATCGACGCACCGAAACGGGACGTACCCACGGATCGACCGTCTGTCGCTGACGTTTCGGCGGCTTGCTGACGCGATTCACGCCGTGTCCCCCCGTCGTGACCACGTCGTGTACGTGTTCGCGAATGACCTGCAGGCGCTTTTGCCCCCCGGCTTCAAACCGGTAGCGCCCACGAAAGCCGAGATCGAGTACGTTCTGGTATAGCTCGATCAGATCGAGGTTCGCACGCGGATCGCGCATTGCCTCGTCGATCAGTCGGAAAACACGGTCGCCGCCCTGACGATCATGTCCGAACGCACTCGCCAGGCAGTTGTCCTGCCATTCGACGCCGGTTGCTTCGCCCTTTCCCCAAGACGTCTGCATCGCCGCCTCGTCGAGCGCGGAGCACAGACAATAGCTTGCGGAACGGACATGCTCGGGTCGGACCGGGAGCGCATTGCAGATCCAGGTAAAGAGGCGAACTTCGTGCCCCAGCCATCGACGCCGCTGTGCGATCGCATCGGCATCGAGCGTTTCCGGCGTATCGGCCAACGCCTGCAACAGGACGCGCGACGCTTCGAGTAGCGGGTTGATCGCTTGCCGGGCAGCCTCGAGACGTGCGGCAACAGGCAACGACGCCACAGCCCTTGCGTCGCCCTGCGGACAAGATGTCGAAAGAGTCATCGATCGATTCCTTCCGATTCAGCGGGAGGCGCTTTCCGTGCTCACCGGCAACATGCCTCGCGGCAACCCCGGCGGCGGGCCGCTGTCCGGCAGGTTGAACGTCGACATCGTGCTGGGGCACCGGAACGTCTTCAGCACGTCGCTCGTGAGCGGATTCGCGACGCTCCCGGCGCTCACGACGTCGAGCGCCGCTTGTCGACCGTCGAAACTGAACGCGATGCGCGTACGGCCCGGCGTCGCCGTGTCCACCACGCGACCTTTCTGGAGCAGGCGCATCAACGCCCACGGTCCGTCCGCTGCGATCGTCGACGTGTCCGGCCGAATCCGCGGGCTGGCCGTGATTTCCGTGTGGACGCCACCGCGCGGCCCCGGCCACGTGACCGTGAAAGGCGCGACCGGACCGTGTTGATAGAGCGCAGTCTGTCCGTCGATGTCGAGCGACAGACTCATGATCGTCGGGTCAAGCTCGGGAATCCGGATGTCGACCTTCCATGTCAGTTGCTTGTGGCCGGGATCGTTGAAAAAGACATCGCGAATGGCCTTCGCATGCTCGAACGGCTCCAGGTCCGGCCCCCGCATGGGTTCGGTTGCGCCAGGCAGCGTCCGGTAGCGCCACGGCTTCGCGGCCGTGTCGACGAACGGGGCAAGCGTTTTCGTGAAGAAGTCGTCGATCAAGCCGCCCTGCGCAAATATCCGCGTGAAATCATCGATGCCGACGTCCCGCGTGCTGTCCGGTGAAAACGGATAGTTGCCCTCGACGATCAGCCGGCACGTATCGCCGACCACCGCCTGCATCTGGCGCGACAGCAGGTGGCCAATCCCCTGATTGACTTCGCGCGAGCCGTCGGCCGAGAGCTGCAGCAATACCGCGCGGAACGGCGCGGGCATCGTGTCGGCCGTCATTTTCAATTTCGCGGCGACGTCGCTCGCCGGTGGCATGCTGTTGTTCGACAACGCATTGTCGGCGACGGTGAGCGCCGTGTAATAGTCGTTCAGCAGGTTGGTGACGCCATCCAGCCCCGTCTTGTCCGCCCGCGCGGCGACAGGCTGCGTATCGGACTGCGCATCCACGCTCCCCGTCACGACCTCGCGCAGCGCCGCGAAGTGATTGTCGACGAGTTCCCGTTCAACGCGCTCCGACGCCCGAATACCCGACGCCTTGTCCGCCTTCTGATTGAGCTGGTCGGCGGCCCGCTGCAGCAGCGAACCGTCCGACGCAGCGAGCGGCTGCGTGAGCGTCGTCTCGCGCACGGCCGCGCGGGCCAGCCGCACGAGCGGCGAATCGGGCGCCGCGAAGCTGCGCAGCACCTTCAGATTGAACGCAAGGCTCGTACCGCTCACGGTGCGAATGTCGTCGAGAAACGCGTCCCATTGCTGCGCATATTCCATCAGGTATTCGCGGCGGACCGCGTCGGTCAACGCATCGTCCGCGCCGGTCGCGCTGCTCACGATCTCAGCCGTTTTTTTTTGAGCCGAATCCGACGAACCCGCCAGATACGAGCGCCCCATCACCCACGCATCGTCGTCTCGCGCGATTTGCACGAATTCCGGTAATCGCTTGTCGAACAGATTCCGATAGCCTTCGAACGTGAAGAGCCCCGACACGCCGCGCGACAACGGTGCATCGCTCGCTCGCGTGAACACCGTGCCGGCCTGCGGGCCGATCGCGCGCAGCAACGTAAATTCGTCGGGCGCCTCCTTGAGCATGGCTGCCTTCGCGCGCTGGTAAAGGCGATCGGTTGCGTTGCTGCCGTCGAGAAACGCGCGCGCCTGCTGCACCAGCGCATCGTTGCGGATGAGCGGCGACTGCACCACGCGCGCTCCGGAGAAAAGCTGCTGCACGTGGTCGATCATCGACACACGTCCACCGAAAACCGCCGCGCTGTCGGTCTTCGCCCAGTCGTCGAGCACCCATGCCTTGACGTCATCCGCGTTGAACTTCGCCTTGTCGTACAGCATCAGGTAGACGCGCAGCGCATCGTAGGCGGCCTTCGGGTCCTTGCTGGCGATCGCCCGGGACATGACGTCTTCCAGGCGGTGCACGATCTGCGGCAGCAACAGGTTGTCCTCCAGCACGTCATACGCATGGCGGCTTTCGGTGGCAATGTCCGCCGACGTGTAGAGACCGTAGCGCCACGTGCTGTCCGGATTCGACAGGTCCAGACCGGGGAAGGTCGGCAGATCGCGCGCGTCGGTCAGCGTGTCCGGTACGGCCTCCGGTTTGGGTGCCTTGTAGAGCTGGGTGACGCGCGCCGCAAGCGCCTGCACCTTGCGGTCAACCGCATCGAGATAGTCGCTGTTGTGGCCGAAGCTCGCGCGGAGTCCGATTGCCAGCCACACGAACAACACCAGCGCCAATGTGTGGCCGATCAGGCGCGAGAGGCGGTAACGATATTCCCAGCGCAGGTTGGGGCTCACCAGATGCGCTTCAGGGAACACGACGCGAGTCAGGAGATCGTGCAAGAAGAAACCCTGATTGCCCTCGGCGCGCGCGGGTGAAACGGGCGCGTGTTTCTGAGTCGACAGAAGACGTTGAACGACTGTGTTGCGCTTCGCAACGAGCTCGCCATCCCGTTGCCGCGCACTCGTGAAATACACGCCGCGCAACGTCGAATGGAGCTGGGTGTCGTCGTAACGCGAATCGAGGAACACGCGGTCGATCATCTCGAGCAGCGGTCCGAGCAGCGCGGCGAACTCCTCGGGCAACGCGGCAAGCGATCGGCGCTTGTGCGATTCGTATTCGTCCTGCAAATGCGTATCGATCGAAGCGCTGAGCCGTTGCGCAAGTTCGGCGAGTTCCGTATGGCAGCGCGCGCGCAGCCCTTGCTTCGCAACGGTTTCCTTGCCATACGGAAGCGCGAAGCCCCATGCCTGCGCCCGCCCCTCGGCTGTCAGCGCGCCGAAATACTCGGCGAAGCCTGTCAGACGATCCATCTTCGTGACGACCACATAAACAGGAAAACGAATACCCAGCTCCTGCCTCAGTTCCGCCAGCCGCGCGCGCAACGCGGCAGCCTCCGCCACGCGCGCCTGTTCGTCGGCGCTTGCCAACGTCGCAAGATCGATCGTCAGCAACGCGCCGTTGATCGGTGCGCGAGGACGATGCCGGCGCAGCATGCCCAGAAATCCGAGCCACTCCGCACGATCCACCTTCTGTCGGCGTTCGCCCGTACCCGGGCCAGGCGACACGACATGGCCGCTGGCCATCGACGTTGCAGCGGCTTTCGAGTGCGACGCCTCGTTCTGCTTCTCATCTTCTCCAGCACCATCCGCAGCCGGCTCGGCATCGGCGCCGGCCTTGCCCGGAACGCGGGTTGCGGGCTTTCCCGTTTCCTCAGTGGGCGCGCCGACGTCATCAGCCGTCGACGTGCCATGACGCGTGTAATAGCCGGCCGTGTCGATCAATACAGCTTCGTTGGTCAACCACCAGTCCACCGCGGTGGCGTCGCCGACAGGCGTCCCGGCCGCGCGCTGCATCTGCTCGGCAACGGGAAACGCCAACCCGCCGTTCATCAGTACGCTCGTCTTGCCGGCCCCTTGCGAACCGAGCGTGATGTACCAAGGCAACTCGTACAAATAGCGCTTGCCCTGGAATAGCTTGCCAAGACCCCGCGCGCCGGTACGCATCGATTGCAGGCGCACGAGCGCGCTCGTCACGATCCCTTCGATTTTCCGCAGGCGGGAGGCAGCAGGCGACTCATTCTTGCGGCGATCCATGCGCAGCATCTTCTTCATGAACGCATCGTCTTCGCGCATTTTTTGCCACACGCGGACGATCCAGAAGAGGACAAAAGCCGCCACGATCAGTGCGATCGAGGTGAGTCGGGCCGACACGGGCTCGAACGGCGTTGCATGGCCAAGCGACAGCAGCGGCCCCGCATACCAGATCAGCAGGCACAGCAACGCGACAAACACGACGCTCGTCGACAAGCCCACGAGCCAGAGCAGCACGCCGGCGAGCAACAGCGCGATCAGCAGCACGCGCATGCCGGCGCCGGCGAGCGGCTTGAGCCCGCCGAACGCGAAAAACGGGCCGACGAACCAGATCACCAGTGCGACGACAATCAGTGCGAGGAACGCGAGGAACTGGCGCGAGGCCAGAAACGACAGGAACTGGAACTTCTTCATGTGTTATTCCGGAAACGGATCTGGCTTAGCGCGCGACGTCGATCTCGACGCGCCGGTTTTGTGCGCGCCCCTGCGCGGTGCGGTTGTCGCCAACCGGATCGGCATCGCCCTTGCCGACGGCTTCGAGCCGGTTCGCCGGCACCCCGGCGGTTTGCAGCATCTGCATGACCTGGGTGGCGCGCTCTTCCGACAGCACCTGATTCGATGCGAAATGCCTGCTGCGAATCGGCACGTTGTCCGTGTAGCCGATGATCGTTACCTTGCCGGGCACCTTGGCGATCTCTATGGCGATCTTTGAAATCAGCGGATTCATCGATGCCTGAACAGAAGCGCCGCCGGGCTTGAACATCGCGTCGCCGCGGAACGTGACGGCGCTGTGGCGGGCATCTTCATCGACGCTGACGGTGCCGGCAGCGATTTCATCCTTGAGCAATTGCTTGAGGTGCAACTGTGGCGGCGACGCAGGCGGCGGCGTCATACGGGCGATGTCGGCAATCTGCTTCTGGACGTCGGCGCTGCGACTGAACAGCTCGTATTTGAACCATCCGAACAGGCCGAGCAGGATGACCGACAGGACCGTGACGGTGATCCATACCGGAAAATCGGTGAACGACAAGCGTTTGCCTGTCGCGGTCGATTTCCAGTGGGGCGATAACGGCAGCGGCACGGGATCGCGCTGCGATGTAATCACGTTGTAGAGCCGCTGGCGAATCGCGTCGTGCTTGCGCTTGCCGTCGGTCACGTCTCGGTAGCGACCTTCGAAACCGAGACTGAGGACGCGGTAGATCACTTGAAGGAGGTCCCGGTGCTCATCCGGATCCTCCAGCAAGCGGCCGATCAGAAGATAGACCTTGTCGCCGCCCTTGAGATCTCCGTGGAAAGTGGTTGCAAGACCGCCATTGATCCATTCGATCGCCGATGAGCCATTCTTGCCCCATGCGGTTTGCGCTACCGCTTCGTCGAGTGCCGTACACAGACAGTAGCTCGCGCCAATCATGTGATCGCGTCGAATATTGGCCCGTTCGCATAGTCTCTCGAACGCGCGGACCTCTTCCACGAGAAGCGTACGTAACAACACGGTTGCATCTTTCGATTCGAACGTTTCGGGCATGTCGGCCTGCGCACGCAGCAAGACGCGCGATGCCTCAAGCAACGGGTTCGGTGCGGCCAGAATTGCATTCAGTCGCTGCGACTCCACTTCTCCCGGCGGGATGACGTAAGTCTTCAGGTTTCGATCGGGGTCGACGGTATCGGCAAACGTTGGAGCATCGACGGGAACCGATACGTCCTGCTTCTGGCCACCCAGATATTTCGCACGATCCATCATCCGATCCTCGCAACGGTATTGCTGACTAGCGCACATCCACACTCGGTGCGATGCCCGTGCAAAGCCACTCGAATTCCACCGACCATCAGCGTCGGGTGAGCTTCGATAATCCTGTTTACTCCGTGCAGACGACCATCCGGATAACGTTGGGGACAATCAACCAGATCGTGAAGTCGCGCGACAGGCTTGCCGCTGACCGTGTGTGTGGCGGAGCCTGTAATGATCCGGCCTCCGTGATCGGTGCCGTCTCCTAATACTGCAATGGGAATAGACATAATTTTTCCTCGCTGCACGTTTTTCATCGTTATCGGGATTTCTTGGCTCGCGGCCATCGCAATCGCAGAAGCAACATGAGCAACAATGAATATCCAAGCAAGAGTCGTGGACTGGCCAGCCAGCTGCATCTGTCAAATAAGCTCGGCGCTGCTCTTAGAGCCTCCCCGGAAATGAACTCGCTCAATTTAAATTTGGCTCTCCTGTCTCCCGCACGATGATCCGCATAGCTTTCGTCACTATCGAATCTAATGCCATCGGCCAATGCACGAAATTGATCTGGAAATCTGCCGCGCAGGGCCAATTCAGCGACAACAGCCATATCACGAGTTGCTGTCTCGTCTATGGCGGTGGTACGCAGCATGACCATATCGCGTCGACCAAGTGTCAGACTGTTGTAGTACGTTTTAGGCTCGGGTCGCCCAATAGCCTGCAGTGCTGGCTCGCCTACTTTGTTCACGTCAAGGCTTCCATCGAGGAATGGGAAAACCATATATGCCCAATCGACCCGGTGACGGGATGCATCCCATGACGGATGATCAACCCAAAAGACGTCGGAGACGACGTGGAATGGCATCTTGCCGGTTTCATTTTCTCGTATTACCAGCCTCACACTTTCAAGATCAAACGTGGCATTATCGTTTATAAATTCGTTCGCCGGGATATATCCCGGCCTTTTCACAACGAGTTGTGCCGTCCAACTTCCGTCCTCAGGGCCGATCGATGCATGTAGCGTATCGATTTTGCCAACGCTCTCGCCTCGCTTTCCTGGAGAAAGTGATCGAGCAGCCTTACCTGGCGGAAGATAGCGGTATCCGGGAGGCAATTCGATACTTGCAGAACCATCTAACCGGATAAGCGCCGGTCCGTACTGCCATCCTGCAACATGGCCTTTTCCTGACATCGACTCGTTTTCACGTATTGATTGCACCCTGAGAATGGACATCGAATCATCGTTCTCCGGGGTGACATTCTCAGTTTCCTCATAAATTTCACTCAATACGGATGATCGATATGAATTGAGATCGGAAGCATGGGAAGAATCATTCAGATTGCAACCGAGCACAATGAAAAGCAACGCAAAGCACAGCCAAACTCTCATGATGTATTTTCCCACCCTGAAGGCGACCTGCAGTTGACGAGGCACTTCCTTGAGCAGAATCCCGTGTAGCCAATTTCAGTTTCCAGTCACAACGCATCAATCAAACATTTTCAAACAGGTTCCATTGGAATTTTCTCCGGATTGCGTGACGCATCGCGCAGATACGGATCAAAAAAATCTACCTGGCACGCAGCCTCAATTTCCGTCGGCCATTCCGGAATCTTGCTTGTACGCATCGCGAACCATCGTCCCAGCGATCCCACAAAGAAAACAGGAGAAAGCAATATCTGTCCGATAGGTTGACCATTCAGCGAAAAGAACATATACCTGAGACCGACCTTATATTTTTCACGTCGCTTGGCAATATCGTGGCACCAGTAGACATCGCGATAGACCGAAGCCGGGCCTTCCTCCATGTATCGACGGATGAATTCCCAGCCGTGCTTCAACTGATCCACCAACATCGTGTCGCCGGGCAAAGCAAATGTCTCTCGGACCGTTTCTCCATCCATGTCGAGTACATGGGCGCGAACATCCCAATTTTGCCAACCGGCCATTCGTTCACAACGACCGAGAGTGAAAAATATATCGTCCCACTTAGCTTCCATCACCGTTCCATTTCGCCGGAACACATACACCATTCTATTTTTATAATTAAATCTTATCGGGAAATGCGTCCATGAAAATGACTCTTTCAAAAGCAGCCATATCATCAGCATCCAGTACGGGATAGATACCCCCAAAAAGATCAACAGCCCCAAAAACTCCACCCCAACCGTCAAAATAAGCGGAATAAAAAATGAATAAATCGGGACCATCACACCAATTAAACAGACAGCCGTCATCGCCCCCCCTATAAATAAACCATCGATCAACATACTCCAGATATGTTGAATTAATTTTCACAACTGAGATGTTATAAAACGGCAGAATATCGATTCGCATCTTTTGGCGAAATTGATTGGATCGCTCCTCATCTGTCAGCTTTCGATTGACGCGATATTTTTTTGCATAGAGTCCCGTGTAGTCCATGTCAGTTCTCGCTTGCAGTCACTAGGCCGCGCATTTTGTTTCCGAATCTAGATAGTGCCTTCTAAGTCAAGCTGCCACTTCACATCGGCTCCATCGGAATTTTCTCGGGGTTGCGCGACGCATCACGAAGATACGGATCAAAAGGATCCACCTGGCACGCAGCCTCAATTTCAGCAGGCCATACCGGAATCTTGCTCGTGCGCATCGCGAACCATCGGCCCAACGACGCCACAAAGAAAACGGGAGAGAGCAATATCTGGCCGATAGGCTGACCATTTAGCGAAAAGAACATGTACCTGAGGCCAACCCTGTATTTTTCACGCCGCTCTGCAATATCGTGGCACCAGTAGACGTCGCGATAGACCGAGGCCGGACCTTCCTCCATGTATCGCCGGATGAACTCCCAACTGTGCTTCAACTGATCCGCTAGCATTGTGTCGCCGGGCAGAGCGAATGTCTCTCGTACCGTTTCTCCATCTGCATCGAGTATATGGCCGCGAATATCCCAATTTTGCCGACCAGCCATTCGCTCACAACGCCCAAGGGTAAAAAATATATCACTCCATTTCGCTTTCAAAATCGAACCATTCGGCTTAAAAATATACACCATACGATTTCTATAATTAAATCTAATTGGAAAATGTGTCAACCCAAATGACTCCTTGAACAGCCCCCACATAAGGAGCAGCCACAATGGAGCCACAAAAGGAAGAGCAAAAAACATGAAACTAAAATCCGATATTTTCGGAATTAAATGCACCGGCGAGAGCATGTACAACGGCATTGCAATCACGCTCGCAGTTATTGAAAAAAAATACAGACATATAGCCGTCATGAATCCCCGATGAATAAACCAACGATCAACACATTCGAGATACGTCGAATTCATTCTGACCACGGAAATGTTGTAGAACGGTGAAATATCGAGCGACATTCCTTGACAGAGCCGATTGGACCTCTCCTCATCAGTCAGTTTTCGATTGATACGGTATTTCTTCGCATAAAGTCCCGTGTAGTCCATGTCACCCCCCAGTCGCGATCACCAAGTCGCTCATTTCAGCATCTACATTTTGATAGCGGTCTTTCGCGTCCAAGACTCCCCAGTAGCAACGCTTCAGCCACTTGTCGATCTTGTCGTCCTGCAGAAATGTGGCAATCACGCCCGATCCAACGAAAACCAAAATCGCAAAAATCGACCAAAGTACAGAACCGACTGCGATCAGGAGTGCGGCAGCCATTCCCGAAAACGCCGAAACAAAAAGTGCTCCCGATAGCGCGAAGTTTTTCTGCTGATAAGCTTCAAACGCATTCTTCCCATCCCAAAATGCGTTAATTCCAGCAGCCAAGATTCCCAGACCTTTCGATACAACCCCGAACACACGTCCGACGACCTCCAACATCACGGCACGCCCTCTTAGCAAAGTCGTCTCAGCCAAACTGCCAGCAGCCCTCGCTATGGAGTCGGCCACCGTGGAGCCCAACGCGATCACTGCGCTGCCCAACCGGAACTGACTCTCCAGCATGTCGCCTTTCATCGAACCCGCCAGATCTTTCGACACCTTTTGATATGCAGCCCACTGAAATAGTCCCGCTAGCATGTTGCCGACAAACGGTATCGCTTTACCCGCGGTTGCTACCCTCTGCGACAGATTGATCCGTTCCCGCCAAGCCGACAGATTCAGTCTCTCGATCTCCTCGGCGGAACGAATTGAGTTCGCGAGCCATTTGGCCTGTTCGGTCTTGCTCCGTCCTTTTGGCATGCCTTTGATCGACTCCTCGTCGATCATCACCAGGAACTTCGACGAGACGACCGTACTCATCGGCTCCCCCCGAATCTGGAGACGGCGCAAGGCGAGCGACACCTCTCTCTGGAGAGCATTTTTGCCAATATCCTTACTGCCCGATGATTGCAAGAGTTGACGGATAAGCGACGCGCGATATGTCTTGTACGAGCCAGTCAACGCGACCGGCACGACCGCTCGGCCGCTAATCACGCCGCACGCGACCAGGGCATGACGAACCGGCCCATCCGCCGCACTTTGCAGCACCTGGGTGATCGACCCGCCGAGCGATGCCAGCAATTTACCCAGCACCTCCGGCGCCTGCTTGGCTACACCATCGATGGAATTGTTGAACGCCAGCATCAGACCGTCCCAGCCGACAGCCTGCCACGTGACCTCTGGCTTGAGGCTTTCCGAAAATTTCCTCTTGTTGCTTTCAAGATTCAGAACGATGCCGCGCAACACGATATTCTTGTCATCGGAAATCACGCCGTTAAGCCAGCGCCCATACAACTGCGCGCAAGGCTTGAATTGCTCCGTGCCTTGGATGCACGCGGTGAGAATGCGAGCGTAGACGAGCCCAACTTCGGCCGAAGTGTCGTCGTGTGTGCACTCCAGATAGTTCCGCATCTGGTTGCTTGTCATCCACTGAACGTGAGACGCTGCCAACGGATGCAGCGTCTCGTCGCGGAACCGACCATACTCTTTGTTGAACTCACCCTGCCATTTACCACGCGCATCTTCGTCGTAGTCGAGCGCATACTTCGCCCACGATTTCGATGAAACTTTGCGTAGATCCGCCACCGTGGTATCAGGAAGTTTCGGTGGATTGGCCACGTAAGTGATACGCCCAAGCCCATCCGGAACGTAATGTCCGTCTTCCTCAAGTTCGTCGCCCGCCACAATCTCATTCATCTCCGCCCGATCGGCGACTGCACCCTGAAGGCTCAGAATTGCGGTAGAGACGCTCAGTTTTCTGGATCGGTCGGCAACGGCCATAAAGCTGTCATGAAGCTCGATGGTTCGAGCGCCGATCTCTGCAGCCATGCTTGCTGGATCATCTACGACCAGCATGGCAGCAGGTTGTGGCCCCAGTGACGAGGCGGCGCGCAACAGGCCGTCTGTTGTCGATGCCCGGGAGTTGAACCCGTAGGGTGAAAAAGCAAAGGTTTCGACCTTTGCTTTCGGCGAATACTCCGCCACAACGGATGCCACGTCGTTCAAGGTCTCGGCGTGAGATGCCTTACGGTTTCCCATCCACTTTTTCACATCGAATACGCGCATGTGGCGGCTACGATACCCCTCGTCCTGATGGAGTTGAAGCACGCGCATCGTCCATTCCGCATCGGAATAGCCAACCCAGATTCGCCTCGCGCTAGTTGGGTTTTTTACCGTAATGCAGGCCGCGATTTCCCGATGCCCTGTCTTGTCGCAAGGTTCACGGCCCACGGCATAAGCACCATTCAACGGCACGCCCACCGGCACCTTCATCAGATAGCCATGCTTGGTAATCCAGTACTTCTCCCACACCCCGCGTTCGTCGTACACGTATAGGAAGCCACTGCGCAATGTCCGGCCCGTATAGGCGGCCGCTCCTTTCAACGGAAGATTCTTTCCCCCATCACTATCAACGGGATGCAGATTGTCAGGCAGCTTTGGTGCGCCAGAATCGGGATGCATGACTGCTGCGCGAATCGGGAGAATTGCAAGGCCTGATTTTCGGCAAAACTCGCAGTCGCCCAATGCAGTCTCTTTTGCCTTAGCCAATGATGTCGATGAAGAACTTGCGTTGGTCACGGTGCCTCCTGCTTCTGGCTAATCCGTTCGATGTCTGCGATCAAGTTGTTCCATTCTTTCTCCGAGAACAATGCCGTCGCTTGTGCGTAGAGTCCGGGCGTTGCGACCGCATCTCGGAGATGAGGCACCAGCTTCGGGTGGTTGCTGAAACCGCGGCCGAGAAGGTAACCGTGCCGCGCAAAAGCCACGCAGTCGTGCGCATTCACCAGACCGAACTCGCTCTGAGCCACGCCCAGCCATTGATTTATCTCCTGACTGCGGCGCCACATCCTCTTTATGTCTAGGGGTTCCGGCATTGTCGCGAGCGCATCATTGACCAGCCCCACGTTGGTCAACGCAATCGATTGGAACTCGTCGAGCTTGCTCCACCGGGCTTCCGGTCTGCCGCTGAACTCGAGTTCATACCAGAGGCCCTGAAAGGGCAGCCACCAGCGACTCGCGCCGTCGCAAAGCGAGGCAAGATGCGGAAGTGGCAACACCCACAGCAGATGAACGAACACGGCAGGGTCTGCAAAGCGCAGCAGCGCACGCGAGTCATCGTCCAATGTGATGACGACGTGGCGAGCCAATTGACGCGCTTGGGCCTCGGCACTCAATTCGCTGCAGATCAACATCGCCGCCCCGACCTCTGCAGAGTCACTGATCAGATACTGCTCGACCCGTTCACGCTGGGTATCATCAAGCTCCTTGAGGCGAAGCACTGCCGGGAGCAAATGGCGTTCATTTGCAAGCCAGTCAGGCATGACATCATGCCAAGGCAAATCTTCCGCCCAATCCTGAATGAGGAGACGATCAGCGAGCAGATGCGTACTGACCGACATTGCATCGGAAAGTGAGTAGCTTTGCATGCGTCCCTCACGAAAGCGGCACGATCGCCGCATGCTGAGCCGCCGCTTTGACCGTACTCAGCTCACAGACCTTTAGTTCGGCGGCCGGCACATCTGCCGGCGAACTTTTCGGTCCCGGCATCTGGTGAGTTGCGGCATAGGACTGCCACTGTCCCGGCGTGCCGTTGGTAATACCGGAATGATTGAGCGTGATGAAGCTCTTCCCGCCACGTAGCGATAGTTCCTCTTCGGCCCAGATTTCAATCCGCGTCGCGGTCTGCCGGATCCTGATTTTCGCCATCAGGTTAATGGCGTCCTTGAGGGCTTCGATGTCGATTGAGCCAGCGCCGGCAATAAGTTTGATCCCCGCCTCGTAGACAAATATCCGCAATTTTTCCTTGACGGTTGCAAACAGCGATCGTCCAGTCGCAATGCCAAGATGTTCGCCCGTCGTCAACGCCAAGTGCTCACCGCTTGCGACGTGCGTGCTACGCGCTGTTGTTGTCTGGATGCCGGCCGGACTGGCAAGCGTCAGGTGTGGCTCGACAAACTCCGGAAACGGGGCATCGTCTGACGTTGCTCCACCTCGTATCGCATCGTTCTGAACGCTCAACGCGGCCGCTATCTCACTTTGATCGCCGTTCGCGTCCTGCGCAAAGTTTTGCTGAGCCAGCTCAGTCAAACGTTCATGGGTGTCGCGCGCGTCCGTGAGTCGCTGGACCGTCTCACCCATATCCTTGGCACGCCCCGGCGTATCCAGCCGTGCCTCGGTCGTAATCAGCATTCCCATCGCCGAGCGCACCACGCCCCACAGGCTCGTTACTAATTCGAAGCCCCGACCACGCTCATCCTGCCGCCCCGCATTCCCGGCAATGCGCGTGATATACCCCAGATTCAACTGCGAGGCGCCTTCGTCACTCGACAGGTGCGCCTGAATTTTTCCGTTCGTATCGTCGAAGGCGAGCGTATTCGCCCGACGACCGCCGATCTCCCTGCTGCGATAGCCGGCCAGTGCCTGATTCTCCGGCAATGCGAACGGCGGCATGTTGAATGCATTGGCCGCACTCCCCATGATGATCGGCAAGTCCGGATCGCCATTGACGAAAGCGACTTCGACCTCATGGCCTCGGCGCGGTAGAAAAATTCCGCCGAACTGATCGCCATGCCACGCGCCGGCCACGCGCACCCAGCAACTTGAACGCTCGTCGTTATTGCCAAGCCGGTCCCACAGAAACTGGAGCTTCACCCGGCCATAGGCATCGGTCCAGATTTCCTGATTTTCCGGACACGTCACGATGGCATATTCAACGCCCGTCATGCGCGGCTTCGCAATCGTACGCAGCAACCGGAATGGCTCATTGGTCGGCTGCACCGTAAAATCAGCTTCGCAACTGTATCGCTGGCCGGAACCCGACGCTTCGCCAATCTCCTCGATCGTCAGCTTGCAGGAGATCACCGCATACTCGCGATTCGCCGCATCCTGCGGATAGTGCGACAGCACGAATGTCTGGCCGGTCACCACGCCACGCAGGTTGCCTTTGCCGTAAGCCCTCAACCCCTGACAACGCCAAGCCTCCATCTGCACCAGCGTCAGGTACTCCGCTTCCGTGCGCGGCTCGTTGTGATCGCCCGAGAGTCCAGCCGCACCAGCTTGCGGCTGCGCGTAATCGCCCCATGTGTATTGCTCCTGGTGGGCGAGCCCCGTGTCGCGAGGATCTTCGCGCGTCACCTTCAGATCCGCACGCGGCAACGTATAGTCGTAGTCGACGCTCGTCACCGCACCTGTGGTCAGCGCATGGGAGACCGAGAAATCCTGAATGTGCTCCTCGTCAAGCCGCCGACCAGTCGGCGGCTCGTAGCGAAGCGCAACATAAGCGTCACCAAGCGGTTTGAGCGCGCCCATCGAGTCACATAGCACGAGCCGATGCTTGCCTTCGCTATGCTCGAAGAAGTAGTAGATACCCCACTCTTCCCACAGACGCTGCAGGAACACCCAGTCGCTTTCGAGGTGCTGGCGTTGAATGTCCCGCTTGGGCCATGCCTTGTTCGGCCGCGGTGTCGTGAGCCGTTTTTCGACCGGGAACGGATAGGACGAGAGCACCGCATCAGTGATCTCGATCACGGACATGCCCTGGAAGATACGACAGTCGCAATTCTTGGTTGCATGCCAGAGCCACGGCCGCAGTGTGAGCGCATACACGATCGAACTACCATCCTCGCGCACGATCGTCGCGTGGCTGACGATACCGGTGATCTCGCGTGCGCCCGCACCGAGATTGGCCATGCCAGCATTGCCGGCCAAGCCGGGGATGAAGCGGCCCTTGCCCTCGAGCTGAATCGATACGGTCACTTCCGTGCCGATCAGCTCGTCGAGTTCGACGTTCGCCGCGACGCTCTGCGAAAACCCGAGTGAATCCGGTGTTTTCAACTCAAGCGTGTACTCGAACAGTTCTCCAATGGTTTCGTCACCAGTGAGTTTTACGGGCGTCAGGATCGACTGCCCGCCGCACAGCGGTAGCGCAGCACCGGAAACCGACAATGTCCGGCTCACATCAAATAAAGCCATTCCGGCATCTCCATTGAATCACTTGATTCACCGACGAGCTATAACTATGCGGGTCTCTTCGTTGCCACTGGCGCCAACGCCCGCACCACCGCGCAGGTCAACTGTCTAGCCCAGCCTCGAATTTCTTTATCTACTGCCTTTCATCGCATCGCTTCCGGCACGACGGACTTCGCACAAGCGACCATAGCTTTTCCTATCCTTTTAAGGTCAGGCGATTCGTCGTGCTCGAGCGAATGCCCCACCTTCGACATTGCCGTATAGCTACCTCGCTGAGCAGCCAGAAGAATTTCTGGCGACATAGATCCAGAGAACCTGCCCCCCAGACCAGTCGCAGCCAAATCATTCGAGAATTCCAAATAGACCGGACCTATCTGGTGAGACACCAACCATTCCTTCAATTGCAGCACTCGGTAAAACAATGCAAGATTGTTTCCGCGACGGATAACATCTCTGTACTTCGCATATACGAACCATCGAGCCTGCCAATTGCCCTTTCGGGCCGCCAGCATGACACCGTCCCACGTAGCGTCATTCACCTTGCCAGAGCCAGACTCGGCCATGAAATTCTCCACGGCGCTTTTGTCCGGAACTGCGCCAAATTCCGCAGGTGTTTTGCAACGAAAATTCTCGAATGAATCGCCCGATTCGGCAAACACGACGACATCCTCTGATATGCGATCCGTGAGTCTGCTCCAGCGCAAGCGCACATCGTCTTGCGGCCATTCTTTCGGCAACGGCCCAAGCCACGCCAGTGGATCGTCATTATTTTCCGCTATTTCTCTATAAATACTCAGCTGCGTCTGGACTATTTGGTTCTTCTCGGCTTCTTCGATCGCAGCTTCCTGCCCACGCCTCTTGCGCGATTCTGGCGCATCGAAACCGTCAATATGTCTCGAATCATTCATCTTGACGCAACGTTCGAAGTCGGCGTTCCAGCATCGCGGCTCAACGTAATAGTCCAGGCGACGATTGACAGTTTCAAGCACATACTCCGTCGCGTCGGATTCGGAAACGACGCGAGCGTTACCGTTCTCATCAGTCACCCCACCGATCAGAGTCCGCCCGCCGATCGTCATCCATTTATAAGGTTCGCTTACCAACGGCATCCGACAATCTTCGTCCTGACAGAGCCTGATCATCGAGTCTGACGCTGCCAACACCCCGCTTGCGAGAACCGACAAAATCAACGCCGGAATACTTCTTTTCAAGAGAAAAATATTGCGCATATACGAGATTTATCCAAAAATTAACGGTCGCTGACTACGCGCGCACGCCCCACAACTCAAGCCTCAACAACGGAAACTCCCCCGCGACATGCAACGCAACGCCGCCATGCCGCACGACTTCCTCCCAAAGCGGCCCGCCCTGAGTCAATTCGTAATAGATGTAGCCCGCGTTGAATGGAATCTGCCGCGGGGGCACCGGCAACGCTTCGAGGCCAATACCCGGCAAGTGACTGCGCACGAGGCTCGGCAGCTTGTCCGACGGCCCCGCCTTCGCCTGCGCGAGAAACTGCTGCTTCAGCGCATCCGCAGGCATTGCCGCATGCACGGCCAGCACCAGCGCGGTGAACCCTTGCATGTCGACCGGATCGACCACCGCGTTGCGCATGCCGTGACCGCGATCCTCGAGCGCGATGCTCTGCGCGCTGCGCACCAGCACGGCGTTGAGCAGCCGATGCGTGTCGTCGACAACCGGCTTCAGGCACACATGCGGCGTCGTATGCTGATACATCGGATGCGTTTCGAGCGGACGGCGCGTATCGGTGCGCAGATGCGTCGACAACTCGCCAGCCATGCCGATCAGCAGCGCGTATACGTCCGATGGCGATGTCGCCGGCACCCGCAGCAGATGCTGAAGCAGCGGCTCGTAGCGGTTGAGAATCTGCAACAGCAGGTAATCGGTAACAGTCGCCGCGCTCGCGGTGGTGTCATCGGTTCCGGCCAGGCGCTGCGCCAGCGCATTCGCGCGCAAGCGCGCGAGATCATGAATCTTTGTCACCCAACTCGTGAGCAGATCGCTCGCGCCGTAACCGGATACGGGCGGCACAAGCGTGTCGTCGAGCGCGATGCTGCCATCCGCGCGAATCGTCTTCACGCACGTGAGTGCGAGACCGATCCATGCATCGCCCAACTCCTTTTCAGGCAGCAGGCGCACTCGCAAGTTCGACAGTTGCACCGATTCGGGCGCAAGGCCGATCGAGTTCGTGTCACGCAGCTCCGTGTCGAACACCTGATAACGTGCGAGCGAATCGGGTGTGTTGTCGAAGGTGGTCTCCTCGCAATTCGGCAACCGGACAGGCACGGCCAGATAGATGACCTGATCCAGATGCTCCTGCCGAATCGTCAACGGCGGCGGCAACGGCGTGTTGCCCGGCGCATCGAACGGCGTGCCGTCGGCGAACACCCCGGCCGCCGACTTGACGACCACCTTGCCGAGCGCCAGCGCTTCATGGTCGAGCGCGTAGTGCGTGAAGCCGAAAAAGAACGGCGACAGCGGCGCCGCACGCTGATGCGCGTATTTCTCGAAATAGCGGTCCTGCTGCTGGAACAGCTGCGGGCGGAAGAACAGCCCTTCCTGCCAGGCGACCTTGGCGTACCAGCTCATGCGTGCCGTCCGTTTTGTTGCGCGACGTGTTTCATTTTTTCGCTTCCGTGATCTTGACGGCCTTGGCCTCGAGATCGATGGTCAGTTTCAGCTTCGGCGTGAACAGGCGGTACCACGCCTTGTCCGGTGCGGTCGGCATCACATAAACTGCTCGCCACACCGCATTCGGCAAGTCGCGATAAGCCGCGATCACGCCGATGGCCTTCGTGGCCGAATCGGGCCGGCGCACGAACGTCCGGTGCTCGCCAGGGCGCAACTGCAACTCGTCGCGTTTCACCACGTCGTCGGCCAGCACCGTTTTGTCCTGGGTCTGCAGCGTGAAAAAGTCGGCTGCCTCGAAGGCACCGTCGTTCTTCAGTTCGTAAACGCGCACGACGATCGGCGCAGCCCTTCCCCGGTCGTCCGGATTGACATCGGGCAGCGCGTTCACGCGCATATCGAGCCGAATCGGCTCCTTCGGCTTCGGCTCGCCACTGCTTGCGCAAGCGGAAAGCGCGAGCGCGCAGACAAGTGTGGCGACGGTCGGTATCGAGCGCATGCAGCTATGAACCCTTATTCCCAATGTGGGACGCCCCACAACCGACGGAGACGATTCCCCTGCACCGGTTGCGAGGCATCGATGCGATTACGCTTCCTTGTTGCCCTTGATGTCGAAGCTCGCGGTCACGGCGCCACCGCTGCCGCCCTGCGCGTTCTGCACGACGTACTCCTGCTTGACCTTCGCGAACGACAGCGACACCGATTCACGGCTCTTTTCCGCGTCGTTCTTGCTGCCCGACGGCTTCACGCGCGTGACGATCACGTCGCTCATCGTGAGCTTCAGGTATTCGAGCGGGTTGCCGCCGGCCTTGCGCATCACCAGCGTTGCCTGGTCGATGTGCTTGCCCGTGAGCGCGTACTTCATCAGGTTCGGGCTGGCGCGGTCGATGTTGTGCTCGAACGTCAGGTCCTTGACGGTGGCCTTGCCGGCGCCGCCGCCGCTACCGGCGTGCATCGTCGATTCCTGCTGGATGTCCCACTCCCAGGTCAGAACTTCGATTTCGTCCTTGTGCTTGTCGTCGAGCGATTCACCGTTGATGCCGTCGATCTTCAGGAAAATGTCTTGCGCCATGCGTAGTACTCCTCTTATTAAATGATTTGAAACCGGTCGATCATCGTCCACCAAAGGCGTTCGATGTCCGTCCCTGCTGGACCTACCGGATGATTAAGCCGCTTCCTTGATCGACGGCAGCTTCGTCACGAGCCGCAGCGAGACGGTCAGCCCTTCGAGCTGGAAGTGCGGACGCAGGAAGAATTTGGAGTTGTAGTAGCCAGGGTTGCCCTCGACCTCCTCGACCACCACTTCAGCGGCCGCAAGCGGCCGGCGCGCCTTCGTTTCCTGCGACGAGTTGGTCGGATCGGCGTCGACGTAATGCATGATCCATTCGTTCAGCCAGCGCTGCATGTCTTCGCGCTCCTTGAAAGCGCCGATCTTGTCGCGCACGATGCACTTCAGGTAATGCGCGAACCGCGAGCACGCGAACAGGTACGGCAGGCGCGCGGACAGGTTCGCGTTGGCCGTCGCGTCCGCATCGTGATACTCGGCCGGCTTCTGCAGCGATTGAGCGCCGATGAACGTCGCGTGATCGGTGTTCTTGCGGTGCACGAGCGGAATGAAGCCGTTCTTCGACAGCTCGGCCTCGCGTCGGTCCGAGATCGCGATTTCGGTCGGGCACTTCATGTCGACGCCGCCATCGTCGGTCGGGAACGTGTGGGTCGGCAGGTTCTCGACCGTGCCGCCCGATTCGACACCGCGAATCAGCGAGCACCAGCCGTACTGCTTGAACGAGCGGTTGACGTTGACGCCCATCGCGTACGCCGCGTTCGCCCAGCCATAGCGCCCATGGTCCGAACCGTTCGTGTCTTCCTCGAAATCGAATTCGTCGACCGGGTTGGTCTTCGCGCCATACGGCAAGCGCGCGAGGAATCGCGGCATTGCAAGCCCCACATAGCGCGCATCTTCGGTGTTGCGCATCGAGTTCCACGCGGTGTATTCGAGGTTCTGCGTGAAAATCTTCGTCAGGTCACGCGGGTTCGCGAGCTCCTGCCACGACTCCATCTGCAAAACTGACGGTGCGGCACCGGTGATGAACGGCGTGTGTGCGGCAGCCGAGACCTTCGCAATCGAGCCGAGCAGGTCGACGTCCGGTGGCGTATGGTCGAAGTAGTAGTCTGCGACGAGACACCCGTACGGTTCGCCGCCGAGCTGACCATATTCCTCTTCGTAGATCTGTTTGAAAAGCGGGCTCTGATCCCAGGCCAAGCCCTTGTAGCGACGCATCGTGCGATGCAGCTCGGCTTTCGAGACATCCATGAAGCGAATTTTCAGATGCTCGTCGGTTTCGGTGTTCGACACGAGGTGATTCAGGCCACGCCACGCGGATTCGAGCGCCTGGTAATCGTCGTGGTGCAGAATCAGGTTGATCTGCTCGGAGAGCTTGTGATCGATCTGCGCGATGATCGCCGCGATGCTCTTGTACGCATCGTCGCTGATCGTTGCCGTCTGAGCCAGCGCCTGCTCGGCGAGCGTCTGAACGGCCAGTTCGACGGCTTCGCGCGCGTCGTCGGTCTTGGGTCGGAATTCGCGCTCCAGCAGCTGAGTGAAATCGGATTCGGTATTCGTCTGCGCCACTGCGCCCCGTGCTTCCTGTTTCGCCATGATGGTCATCCTTTATCGGTTCGTCGGTCAGTTCGCGCCGTCTTGTGCGGCGGTTTCGTCCGCATGGCGCTCGGGCTTCGGCGCCGCGGCCAGCGACTTGAGCAGCGCCGGGTCCTGAAGCAGCTGCGTGACGAGCGCCTCGGCACCCGACTTGCCGTCCATGTAGGTCTGCAGATTGGCGAGCTGCGTGCGCGCTTGAAGCAGTTGGCGCAGCGGCTCGACCTTGCGCGCGATCGCGGCAGGCGAAAAATCCTCCATGCTCTCGAAGGTCATGTCGACCATCATCTGCCCGTCGCCCGTCAGCGTATTCGGCACGGCGAACGCGACACGCGGCCGGATCGCCTTCATGCGCTCGTCGAAATTGTCGATGTCGATTTCGAGAAAGCGCCGGTCCGATACCGCTGGCAGCGGCTCGGCCGGATGCTTGCCCGACAGATCGGCGAGCACGCCCATCACGAACGGCAGCTCGACCTTCTTCTCCGAGCCGTAGACCTCGACGTCGTACTCGATTTGCACACGCGGCGCACGGTTGCGCGCAATGAATTTCTGCGAACTGCTGGAAGCGGCCATGAATGAAACTCCTGAACAGTGGTGGTGGGACGGCGAGCTCAGCGAACCGGCTCGTCTGAATGAAGGGCGGTAGCGTCGAACGCGAGGGCCTGCCCCGGTGCGCCGGACGGATCGACCACGCCGATCGAAATACGCGACAGGGTCTGCTTCGCCTCGAAGGCCTCGAGCCACAGCGAGGACAAGCGGGGCAGCACGTACTGCTCGATGAACCCGATCAACACGCGTGCGCCGGTTTCCTGCACGAGACAGCGGCCGACGATGTAATCGACGACCGCGTCGTCGTACGTCAGCGCGATTTCATGGCCGTCGGCCATACGCTTGACGACCCGGCCCAGATGCAGGCGGACGATGCTGGCGAGCGCACCGTCGGCAAGTGGCCGGTAGGGCACGACGGTCACGCGCCCGAGGAATGCCGCCGGGAATGTGTTCAGGAGTTCAGGCGTCAGTGCTGCCCGCAGGCCGTCCTGATCCGGCGCAAGCGACGGATCGGCGCAAAGACTCGTGCTCAGTTCGGAACCGACGTTGCTCGTGAGCAGGATCGTCGTATTGCGGAAATCGATATAGCGGCCGTCGCCGTCTTCCATGTAGCCCTTGTCGAATACCTGGAAGAACATCTCGTGCACGTCGCGGTGGGCCTTCTCGATCTCGTCGAGCAGTACCACCGAATACGGACGGCGGCGCACCGCCTCGGTCAGCACTCCGCCCTCGCCGTAGCCGACATAACCCGGGGGCGCGCCCTTCAGGCCCGAGACGGTGTGTGCCTCCTGATACTCGCTCATGTTGATCGTGATCAGATTCTGTTCACCACCGTACAGCGCTTCGGCGAGCGCCAGCGCGGTTTCCGTCTTGCCGACGCCAGAGGGGCCGGCGAGCAGAAACACCCCGAGTGGTTTCTTCGGATCCGTGAGACCTGCGCGTGCAGTCTGCACACGTTCGCCAATTTGACGCAGCGCATCGGCCTGGCCGATCACGCGTGCCTCGAGCGTGTCGGGCAACGTGCGCACCGCGGCGACCTCGTCGGTCAACATCCGGCCGACAGGGATGCCGGTCCAGTCGGACACGATTACCGCGACGATCGCCTCGTCGACTTCGGGAAAGACGAGCGGCGCATCGTCTTGCAGCGCCGCGAGCGCGCGTTCGAGTTCGCGCAGCTTCGGAAGCGCTGCCGCATCGTCCTGCGGGGTTTCGCCGTCGTGGGGTTCAATGGCTTCGCGTGCGGCGAGCAGCGCCTGTGCGGCAGCCGCCTGAGCGCGCCAGCGATGTTCGATTGCCGACTCTTCGCTCGCCAACGTATCGATGCGCGCGCGCACGGCCGTCAGCGCCCTGTCGGTATCCAGGCCGATACGGGCTTCCTGCACCAGCAACGCTTCCTCGGCACGTGCGGCCGCGAAGCGGTGGCGCACATCGTCCAGTTCACGCGGCGCAGCATGCTGCGACAGCGACACACGCGCGCAGGCGGTGTCAAGCAGGCTGATGGCCTTGTCCGGCAGCTGACGCGACGGAATGTAACGGTGCGAGAGCGTCACCGCCGCGCGGATCGCTTCGTCGAGCACCACGACACCATGATGCCGCGAAAACGTTTGCACGAGCCCGCGTACCATATCGACCGCGGCAGCCTCGGACGGCTCCGCGACCTGCAGCACCTGGAAGCGTCGGGTAAGCGCCGGATCTTTCTCGATGTGGCGTTTGTACTCCGCCCAGGTCGTCGCGCCGATCGTACGGATCGTGCCACGCGCAAGCGCGGGCTTCAGCAGATTGGCGGCATCGCCCGTACCCGCCTGACCGCCCGCGCCGATCAGCGTGTGAATCTCGTCGATGAAGAGGATCACCGGCGCCGGGGATTTTGCAGCGGCTTCGAGCAGCCCTTTGAGGCGCGCTTCGAACTCCCCTTTCATGCTGGCGCCAGCGAGCAATGCGCCAACGTCGAGCGACAGCAGTCGCACGTCGGCCAGCTTCGGCGGCACATCGCCCGATGCAATTGCCCGGGCAAGCCCTTCCACGACGGCCGTCTTGCCGACGCCGGCCTCCCCCGTTATCAGCGGGTTGTTCTGCCGACGGCGCAACAGGACGTCGATCATCGTGCGAATCTCGAGTTCACGGCCGATGACCGGATCGATCTCGCCCGCGCGAGCGCGCGCTGTCAGGTCTGCGCAGTACTGGTCGAGCGAACCGCCCTTCGATACGACCGGAATTGCACCGGACGCTTCGCCCGGCGTTGCCGCCGAAAAGTCGCTGTGATCGTATGGCGCATCGGCGGCTTCCGGCGAGCCGTCGATCCATGCGGGCAATTTGTCGCCCAGCCCGTCGACAGGAATCTTGCTGAACGCGACAGAGATTGACAGCAGAACGCGCCGCAACTCGGGGGTCGAAACAAGCGCAGCGACGAGCCACGCGCCGCGCACTCGCCGATCGCCGTGACTCAGCGTCGCGAGCACCCACGCGCGTTCGATCGCCGTCTCGATGTGCCACGAGAAATCGCCGATCGAACTGGCACCGGCCGGCAGCGCGGCCAACGCGGTTGCGAAATCCCGATCCAGTGCGTCGCGATCGATGCCAGCGTGCCGCACGATGCGATGCAGGTCACTATCGGGTTGCTGCAGGAGCTGATGCAACCAGTGGACGAGCTCCACGTACGGATTGCCGCGCAGCTTGCAGAACCGTGTCGCCGATTCGATGCTGCGGTAGAGCTGAACCCCGAGCTTGCCGAACAGCGCCTGGCGTGAAATCGTCATGCGAACCTTCTTGTTGTTGATTCGATATGTTCCCGGCTCTGGCCGGAGCGATCAGGAATCCTGTTCATGCGGCATTGGCCTGCTGCCGCATTTCGCACATAAATAATGTGCAAGCCTCTCAGGCCGAACATTATTTCAATTAACTTTCTCCGCCGTCAATCCACTCAAACGGGCAAGCACCCAGCCAATCAAAGCTATTCCGCGTTCGTCCCACGTACCGAACGAGAGAGGCAACCACCCAAATGACAAACCCACTAACCAATTGATTAAATTGATAAAATACGAAATTAAACGTGAACGAAATTTTTTACAATCACCCGCCAACCCCAACTATCCCAATATTCGACGCGCGTAATCCATGCATCACATGAATTTATCATTTTGAGATTTCATCTCGATAATATTTTCAAATTGATCGGCCCATTTAAAATCGTCCAATTACGTACATCCATGAGTAAAATGCGCAATCCGCCATCACTGACTCTTCCATGCGCTCATTCCGCTTGCCGTGGCACCGTCGACTCGACACCTCGCTTGCCGAGCCCGAGTTGCGTAACGCGCCGCGCGGTCCCGACAAGCAGGAGGACGGCGCAGCCGCACTCCCGTTCGAATCGTCGGGTCTCGCTGGCCGCGGTCAGTCGATCCTTGATCTGATTGGCAGCCACGGTATCAGCGGAAACGGCGTCCGCGAGAAGCTCGGCGGCGGATCGCTTGCGACGCCGGCCCCTGAACGCACCGACGACCTCGTCGAAACGCTTCACGCGCAGTACTGGCGCGCGCTAACGGACCCGCACACCGCCCTGTCCGACTCATGGCGCGAACAGCTCGACTCCCCTGCGACGCCTGTCGCGTCAGTGATGCCCGATTTGCACGACGTACAGCTGACACCGGCAAATCCAGCCAGCGCTGGTTCCATCGAAGTGCTGCTATCTGGCAAACACAATCTCGAGGACGCGTTCGGACAGCTTGAGCAGAGTTTGATGCCCGATCTGGAAGTCGAATCCGTTCCGGAAGTGTTACGCCTCTTTGCGCCGGCCGAATTCCATGCGGCGCAAGCGCACCGCGCACCGCCTCTGCCGCCCGCGCTCACCCGGCGTGAGCATCACGCGCTGTCGGTCGACAGCCCGCTGTCCGCGCCTGTACGCGAGAGCGAAGCATGAAGATGCCATTTGCAGCCGCAGAGCCGTCCAGTCACGCCCCGAACAACGAATCGCGGGGATTTCGGTCTCTTCGAGCTGGCCCGCGCGTAATTTGGCTCGTGTGTGGCGGCCACCACTACCGGAGAATCGGGCGATGACCGAGCGCAAACAGCGTCCAGTGCGGGGCGACTCGGCCGTTCCCCGCCCACCGAGGCAGGCAAACGCGCGCCTGATGCCGACCCTGCTGGACCGGCTGCGGGACGACGCACCGCTTCGACTCGTCGAAGCGCCCGAAGAATACGCCGTCACGCGCAAGCAGATGCGCGATATCGTCCAGCGCGATCTCGCCTATCTGCTGAACACGACGAGCATCGAAGACCAGATCGAGCGCGCGCACTATCCGCAGGCGGCCGCGTCCACCGTCAATTTCGGCGTGCCGCCGCTCGCCGGCACTTTTCTCGCGTCGCGCCAATGGAACGACATCGAGCAGATGATCCGGCGGGCCATCACCGATTTCGAGCCGCGGCTGATCGCCGATTCGCTGGTGGTGTCGCCCCGTCAAGGTGACGACGCCAGCGGTCATCACAATGTGCTCGCGTTCGACGTGCGCGGCCTGGTTCACATGGATCCGTATCCGCTCGAATTCATGGTGCAGAGCTCGCTCGATCTCGAGACGAGCGAGATCCAGATCACCGGCATGCGCGCCGGGTAGGCACGGCACAACGACACAACGAGACCTTTCCTATGGACCCGCGGCTACTCGACTATTACAACCAGGAACTTGTCTACATGCGCGAACTCGCCACCGAGTTCGCACAGGCGCATCCGAAAATCGCGCGCCGGCTCGGCATGCAGGCCGGCGAAGTGGCAGACCCCTACGTCGAGCGCCTGATCGAGTCGTTCTGCTTCATGGCCGCGCGCATGCAGCTCAAGCTCGATGCGGAGTTTCCGCGCTTCACCGGGCGGCTACTGGAAGTGATCTACCCGAATTACGTCGCGCCCACGCCGTCGATCGCGGTCGCGCGCCTGTATCCCGGCCAGGCCGAAGGCAATCTGGCCGCAGGCTACCGTATCGCGCGCGGCACGTCGTTCAAGGCGCGGATTCCCGATGGCGAAAAAACCGCCTGCCAGTTTACGAGTGGCCAGGACGTCACGCTCTGGCCGCTCACGATCACCGATGCGCGCCTGACGGGCATTCCGCCCGACATCCCGGCGCTCGACCGCTATGTTCCACCCGACCGACAGGTGCGCGGCGCATTACGGCTGCGGCTGGCGACGACAGGCGACATGCTCATCGCCGATCTGAAGGGGCTCGATCGGCTGCCCGTGTATCTGGCCGGCGACGAACAGGTCGCCTCTCACCTGTTCGAGCTGCTGCACGTCGCCGGCGTCGCGTCCGTGATTGCCGCGCCGGGCGAGTTCGGCGTACCGGGGGGCGCTCCCGCCGCCGTGACGCACGGCGCAATCGAACACGAGGGCTTGCGCACCGATCAGAACTTGCTGCCACTGACCTGGACGAAGTTTCACGGCCATAACCTGCTGCACGAATACTTCGCGTGCCCCGCACGATTCTGGTTCTTCGCACTCAACGGTCTGGCGCAAGGGCTGTCTCGCGTGAACGGTCGCGAGGTCGAAATCGTCGTGCTGCTCGACCGAGCGCCGGGCCAACTCGCGAACCTCGTCGATGCGTCGCGTTTCGCGCTGTTCTGCACCCCCGTCATCAATCTCTTCAAACGGCACACCGACCGCATCGAGATTTCTCCCCGCGAGACCGAGTCTCATCTGGTGCCCGCCCGGCTCGCACCGCTCGATTACGAAGTGTTCTCGGTCGAGACCGTGCATGGACAGGTCGCTGCAACCTCGAACGAACTGGAATTCCGTCCGCTCTATCAGACACTGAACAACGACGAAGGCAATCACGGCCGGTATTTCTCGACACGGCGCGAACGACGGATCGTGTCGGATTCAGCGCGCCGTTACGGCACACGGACGCCCTACGTCGGCACCGAAGTGTTCCTCTCGCTGGTCGATCAGAACGAGGCGCCTTATGGCGAGAACATTCGTTTTCTGTCGGTCGCCGCGCTGCTGACGAACCGCGATCTCGCCACGCTCGTGCCGCGCAATGGCGTGCGCGACCTCACAACCGACGCGTCCACGCCAGTCGAAAGTATTGGCCTCATTCGCCCGCCGAGTCCGCCGAAAGCGCCGTATGCGGAACGAGAAATGGCGTGGCGCCTGATCCGCCAGCTCAACTTCAACTACCTGCCGCTCGAAGGTCTCGATCATCGTGACGGGGGGCAGGGAATACGTGACCTGCTGCGCCTGACCGTGTCGAACGACAACGATGAACAGCTGCGGCAGATCGAAAGCCTCGTCGGCGTCAATACTCGCGCGGTCACGCGCAAGCTGCCGGGCACCGGCCCGATGACGTTCGGGCGTGGCATCGAGTGTGCGGTCACGGTCGACGAGACCGGTTTCTCCGGTGTGAGCCCCTATCTGTTCGGTACGATTCTCGAGCACTGGCTGGCGCGGCATGTATCGATCAACAGCTTCACTCAGACCGAATTGCATTCGATGCAGCGCGGCCGTATCGCACGCTGGCCCGTGCGCACCGGGACCCGCGGAGTGCTGTGATGGAACGCGCTACCTTGCCGGCACTCGTGCGCGACAGCACGCTCTCGCCCGACCTGCTGGAGAGTCTTCAAATGGAGCCGTGGCGCTTCGGGTTCCTGTCACTGCTGCGGCGCATCGGCGCGAATCCCGCGGTCGACCCCGTCGGCACTGCCCGCCGACCACGGTCGGAGCCGTTCCGGCTCGGACAACAACCGAGTCTCGCTTTCGCGCCGCGCGAAATCGCCAGCGTCCAGGAAGCGGCGGGACGGCTCAAGGTACGGCTCTTCGGTCTCGGCATGCTCGGTCCGAACGGGTCCCTGCCGATCCATGTGACCGAATGGGCGCGTGAACGCGAAGAGAGCCGTCGCGACACGACGACGGTCGACTTCTTCGACATCTTCCATCACCGGTTCCTGACGCTGTTCTATCGTGCGTGGGCATCGGCACAGTCGACAGCCGGCCTCGACCGGAAAGACGACGAGCGGTTTTCGTTCTACGTTGCGAGCCTCACGGGCCACGACACCGCGGAAATCGCGCGGCGCCCCCTGCCCTCGCACGCGCGATTGGCGGCGTCCGCGCATCTCGTCCGGGAGTCGCGCGACGCGGACGGCCTGCGCGCCACACTCGAGCACTACTTCGGCGTGCCGGTCGCGATCGACGAGCACGTGTTCCACTGGATCGCAATCGATGCGGCCGATCAGGGACGCATGGGCCGGCCTGGCCCCGCCGCGACGATGGGGCAAGCCGCGATGCTCGGTCGAGTGGCACCGGACCGTCAGCACCGGTTCCGCATCGTGATCGGCCCCATCGATCTCGACGCGTATTTGCGCTTCACACCGCAGGGCGAGGATCTGCCGCGCCTCGTCGAATGGGTGCGGGCATTCGTCGGCTACGAACTGGAATGGGAACTTGAACTGCGCATCAAGCCCGAAAGCGCGCCGCCGGCCGTGATGGGCGGCCGCCAACGCATCGGATGGTCCGGGTGGCTTGGCCGCCCGAACCCCGACCGGCCGATTACCGGCATGCGGTTCGAACCCGAGCGTTACGTACGGCATTTCGAACGGCGCACGGCTGAATCCGACAATCGACCATGAGCAAAAAGCAATCAACCCGACGGTCCGTATCCGGTCAAGGTACCGCGAAGGACACGCCGCATCGCGACTGGCTCGCGCCCGTGAGCGATTCCATGCCCTGCGGCCCCGACCTCGAATACGACCACGATTTCGTCGTGCTGTTCGCGCGTGCGGCGCCCAGGCAGGATGTGCAGTACGGCGCGTTCGTCGGCGCACCCGATCCCATCAACTGGAGCGAGCTCGAGCGCGACTGCCGACGGCTCATGGTGCGGACGAAAGACATTCGGGTCGCCGTGCTATATACGCGGTGTCGCACGCGGCTCGCCGGTGCCGCAGGTCTCGCGGATGGCACGAAACTGCTGGCCGCGTGGCTCGATGCATTTGCCGAACACGTCCATCCCCAGCCCGATATCGACGGTGGGCACGGCGCCGCAAGTGAAGTACGGATGAATGCGATACAGGCCCTCGCCGATCCGGAAGGACTGCTCGCAGACGTGCGCGAGATCGTGCTTTCGAAGTCGACGCTGGCGCGACTGCAGGTGCGCGATGTCGAGCGTGCTTTTGCGCACCCTCGCCCCGCCGATGCGCTCGCGCCCGAGTCCGTTACGCAGCAGTTGCTGGATGTGCGCGCGGTGCAGCCAGAGGTGATGACGGGTTTCGATGATGCGATTGCGCATCTCGCTGCAGTCGATGCGTGGTGCGCCCGTCATCTCGAAGGATATCTGCCCGATCTGGCGTCACTCACTCGGCTGCTCGGCAAGCTGAGTGTCACGGTGTCGGCGAACACCCCCGAACAGATGGAAGAAGCCCCCGATCCTGCTCGAGTCCACGACGCATCCTCAGAGAGCGATGCGTCGGTGCAACTAGAACCGGCGAATGACAAAACGGTTGCTGCCAACGACCACATCACGGCCCGACCGACATCCTCACCCGCAGACCGCCAGGCCGCGCTCACTCTGATTCGTACGGCGCGAACATGGTTCGAGACCCACGAACCCAGCAGCCCGATTCCCGTATTGCTCAAGCGTGCGGAGCGGTTCGTCGGCAAGCCTTACGCTGAGGTCGTCACGGCAATTCCGGCCGAGCTTCTGGCGCAGTGGGAAGAAACCAGCGGTTCATGACCATGGCCTCCTCGTCAGCGAAACATCGTATAGGCTCATCGAGCGCGCGACGGATTAATCGCCCCGCCATTCATGTGGTTAGCGTTTCCAAGCTGACGGCGGAGCGGCAAGCGCCCCAAGACGCCCGTCGCTCGCCCGGTCAATACACGTCCCGCATATAGCGCCGTGCCTTCGAAAGCCGCGCGACGTAATCGTTCGCGGCTTCGTCCGACATGCCGCCGTGCGTGGCGACGATCGCCTTCAGCGCCGTATCGACGTCCTTCGCCATCCGCGCGGCGTCGCCGCACACGTAGAAGTGCGCGCCTTCCTCCAGCCATGCGAACAGCTCGGCGCCCTGCTCGCGCATCCGGTCCTGCACGTAGACCTTGTCGGCCTGGTCGCGCGAGAACGCGAGATCGAGCCGCGTGAGGAACCCGCTGTCGCGCATCGCGCTCAGCTCGTCGCCGTAGTAGAAGTCGGTCTGCGCGTGCTGCTCGCCGAAGAACAGCCAGTTGCGCCCGCGCGCGCCGCGCGCCTGCCGCTCGTGCAGGAAGCCGCGGAACGGCGCGACGCCGGTGCCGGGACCGACCATCACGATCGGCACGTCGCCGTTCACCGGCGGCCGGAAATGCGCGGACTTCTGCACGAACACGGGCACGCGGCCGTCGTCCGCGCGATCGGCGAGGAACGTCGACGCGACGCCTTTGCGCGCGCGCCGGCCGTTGTGATAGCGCACGGCAGACACGGTCAGGTGAATCTCGCCCGCGTGCGCGCTCGGGCTCGACGCGATCGAATACAGGCGCGGCTGCATGCGCTTGAGCATGCCGACCAGCTCCGCGCCCGACAGCTCGACCGGGTATTCGTGCAGCACGTCCGCAAGCTGTTGCCCCCACAACCATTGCTTGAGGTCGGCCTTGCGATCGTCGCCGAGCAGCGACTTCAGCGCGCCGTTCGCGCTGCGCGACGCGATGAAGGCCAGCGTGTCCGGATGCGGGCGCGTGATGTCGAAGTGGCGCGCGAGCGCGTCGCCGAGCCGGATATCGCCGACGCCCGGCACCGACACGGGTGCATCGGCCTTCAGCGCGGTGACGGACAGCAGTTCGTCGACCAGCTCCGGGCAGTTGGTCGGCCACACGCCGAGCGCATCGCCGGTTTCGTATTCGAGGTTCGCGCCCTGGGTCGACAGCGACACGTAGCGCGTGTCCTTCGCGGCGCCCGGCCGGTTCAGCCGCAGGTTCGCGACGAGTTTCGACGGCGCCGGATGCGCTTTCGTCGGCAGCAGCCCCGACGGGCTCAATCCACCGGCCGGCACCGCGTGCAGCGCGGCATCGGCCTCCTTGATCCGCGCGACGACGCGCTCGAGCCATTGATCGGCATCGTGCTGGAATTCGACGTCGCAATCGACGCGCGCGCACAGGCGCGCCGCGCCGAGTTCCGCGAGCCGCGCGTCGAGCCGGCGGCCGTGGCCGCAGAACTGGTCGTAGTTGCGGTCGCCGAACGCGAGCACCGCGAAATGCACGCCGTCGAGGCGCGCGGCGCTGCCGCCCTGCAACGCGTCCCAGAACTCGCTGCCGTTGTCGGGCGCATCGCCGTCGCCGAACGTGCTCGTCATCAGCAGCACGTATTGCGCGCCGGCCAGCGACGCGACCGGATAGTCGGACATGCACGCGGTGCGGATCTCGAAGCCCGCGTTCATCAGCTTGGTCGCGTAATCGTCGGTCAACGATTCGATGTTGCCGGTCTGCGACGCCCACAACAACGTGACCTTCGGGCGCGGGCGCACGATGCGCACGCCGCCGGCCGCCGCAGCGTCGGGCGGCAGCGCGGGCGCGGCACGCTCCGCGGCGTGCGCGGGCAGCGAGCGGCTGAACAGCCCCGCGAGCATGCCGTCGAGCCAGAACCGCACGGGCGGCGTCAACGGCGCGCCGGCCGGCAGCACGGGCACGCTGCCTTCGCGACGGCCGGCGCTCGCCTTCAACCCGCTGACGAGGCCGGCCACGTACAGCCGCTCGGTGTCGGTCAGCGGCGGTGGCGCGAAATCGGCGACGCCGAGCGCGGCCGCGAAAGTGTCGATGTCTGCCATGTCGGATTCCTGTGAGGCCGTGATCGGCGCTATCGCGGGCACGGACGCGGGCGGTGCATCGTCCTCGCGTGCGTCGGTGCGCGCCGTGTCGTCGGCGGTCGACGCGAACGCGTCCGTGTCGACGCGCGTCAGCGCGACCGCGCAGTATTTCAGTTCGGGTTGCTGCGATTCCGCGTCGATCGCGTCGTTCGTCACCGCGTTAATGCACAGGTCGTCGCCGTACACGTCGTTCCAGTGCATCGGCGCGAAACAGTTGCCGCGCCGCACGCGGTCGGTCACGACGGCCGGCAGCACCGCGCGGCCGCGCGCCGAACGGATCTCGACGCTGTCCTTCGCGGCGATGCCGAGCGCGCTCGCATCGTCCGGGTGCAGTTCGACGAACGGGCGCGGGTTGAGCTTGTTCAGCATCGCGACCTTGCCCGTCTTCGTCATCGTGTGCCACTGATGCTGCAGCCGCCCGGTGTTCAGCACGATCGGGAACGTGTCGTCGGGCAGCTCGGCCGGATCGACGTGCGGCCGCGCAAAAAAGCGCGCCTTGCCCGACGGCGTGGGGAACACGATGCGCGGCGCGTCGTTGCCGACGGCTGCCGGGCGCAGCGCCTGGTTCACGCCGTCGTTCAGGTAGCGGATCGGGTGCCGCTCGCGCGCGGTGCCCGGCGCGACCGGCCACTGCACGGGCCCGTCGCGCAACGCCGCATGGCTCGCGCCGCGCAAGTCGTAGCCCGTCGCCGGATTCGAGAAGCGGACGATCTCGTCGAACACGTCGGCCGCCGACGCATAGTCGAACGCATCGCCGAAGCCCATCGCGCGCGCGACTTCCGCGACGATGCGCCAGTCGGGCAGCGCGTCGCCGGGCGGCGCGACCGCCGCGCGCATCAGCGTCATGTTGCGCTCGGAATTGATCATCACGCCGTCGCCCTCCGCCCACAGCGCGCCGGGCAGCAGGATGTCCGCGTAGCGGTTGGTCTCGGTGTCGAGGAAGGCATCCTGCGCGATCACGAGCTCGGCGGCCTGCAACCCGGCGATCACGTTCTGCCGGTTCGGCACCGTGGCGACCGGGTTCGTGCAGACGATCCAGCATGCCTTGATGTCGCCAGCCGCCATCCGCTCGAACAGGTCGATCGTGCCGTTGCCGGTGTCCTTGCGCAGCGTGCCGGCCGGCACGCGCCACAGGTTCTCGACGAAGCGGCGGTCGTCATCGGACGCCGCCGAGCGCTGGCCCGGCAGCCCCGGCCCCATGTAGCCCATCTCGCGTCCCCCCATCGCGTTCGGCTGGCCGGTCAGCGAGAACGGCCCGCTGCCGGTGCGGCAGATCTTGCCCGTGGCGAGATGCAGGTTGCAGATCGCGTTGGTGTTCCACACGCCGTGCGTGCTCTGGTTGAGCCCCATCGTCCAGCAACTCATCCATTCCTGCGCGTCGCCGATCCATTGCGCGGCCGTGCGGATGTCGGCTTCCGCGAGCCCCGTGATCTCGGCGACGCGCTCGGGCGTGTAGTCGGCGAGGAACGCGGGCATCGCGTCCCAGCCTTCGGTGTACGTATCGATGAACGCGGCGTCGGTGCGCCCGTTCGCATGCAGCAGATGCAAGAGCCCGTTGGTCAGCGCGAGATCGGTGCCCGGCCGGATCTGCAGGAACAGGTCGGCCTTGTCGGCGGTGCCGGTGCGGCGCGGATCGACGACGATCAGCTTCGCGCCGGCCTTCACGCGATCCATCATCCGCAGGAACAGGATCGGATGACAGTCGGCCATGTTCGCGCCGATCACGAAGAACAGGTTCGCGCGATCGAAATCCTCGTACGACCCGGGCGGGCCGTCCGCGCCGAGCGACTGCTTGTAGCCGGTGCTCGCGCTCGCCATGCACAGCCGCGAATTCGACTCGATGTTGTTGGTGCCGACGAAGCCCTTCGCGAGCTTGTTGACGAGGTACTGCGCCTCGATCGACATCTGCCCCGACACGTAGAACGACAGCGCATCGGGCCCGTGCGTATCGAGCACCGCCCGCAGCCGCCGCGCGGTCTCGGCGATCGCGTCGCGCGCCGGCAGCGGCACGAGGTCGTCCTCGCGGGCGCGGCGCACGAACGCACGGTCGAGCCGCCCCGAGCGGCGCAGCGCGACGTGCGCGGACGAACCCTTCGTGCACAGCCGCCCGAAGTTGGTCGGATGGTCGGCGTCGCCGGACACCTTGACGACTTCGCCATCCTCGACGTGCAGCACCATCCCGCAGCCGACGCCGCAGTACGGGCACACGCTCTTGACGGGGGTGGCGGTCATGCGTGCTCCGGGGCGCTCAGGCCGCAATCCATACGAAGCCGTCCTCGACCCGCGACGGATACGCGCTCACCGATTTATCGGGCGCTTCCAGGCATTCGCCGGTGCGCAGGTCGAAGTGCTGCTTGTACAACGGCGACGCGACGACGACGCGCTCGCCGAGGCTGCCGATCAGCCCGCGCGACATCACGGCGGCCTGCGACACGGGATCGACGTTGTCGATCGCGAACACGCCGCCTTCCTCGGCATGCGCGACGTGAAACACGGCGACCTGCTCGCCGTTGACGAGCGCGCATACGCCGGTGTTCGGCACGATGTCGTCGAGCGGGCACACGCGGGTCCAGGACAGCGGAAGACGATCGTTCATGATGAGCTCCTTGGAAAAGACGCTGGTGTCGGTCAGAGTCAAACGGTTGCGGGTTCGGCGACGACGGGAATCGACACGGGTTTCCCGCCCCCGCGCTCGCCGGGCGTCGCGGGCCGGATCTGGCCGCGCGTCTCGACGAACTCGATGGTCGTATCCGGCGCGTCGCTGTTCACGAAGTGGCGGAAGCGCTTGCGCGTGTCGGGATCGGTGACGGCGCGCTTCCATTCGCACTCGTAGGTGTCGACCACGTGCTGCATGTCGGCTTCGAGCTCGGCCGCGATCCCGAGCTTGTCGTGCACGACGACGCCGGCCAGATAATCGAGGCCGCCTTCGAGGTTGTCGCGCCACACGCTGGTGCGTTGCAGCCGGTCCGCCGTGCGCACGTAGAACATCAGGAAGCGGTCGATATAGCGGATCAGCGTGTCGCGATCGAGATCGGACGCGAGCAGTTCCGCGTGGCGCGGCTTCATCCCGCCGTTGCCGCACACGTACAGGTTCCAGCCCTTCTCGGTCGCGATGACGCCGACGTCCTTGCCCTGCGCTTCCGCGCACTCGCGCGTGCAGCCGGACACGCCGAACTTGATCTTGTGCGGCGCGCGCAGCCCCTTGTAGCGATTTTCCAGGTCGATCGCGAGGCCGACCGAATCGTCGACGCCGTAGCGGCACCACGTCGACCCGACGCACGACTTCACCGTGCGCAGCGCCTTGCCGTACGCGTGCCCCGATTCGAAGCCGGCCGCGATCAGCTCCTCCCAGATCGACGGCAGTTGCTCGACGCGCGCGCCGAACAGGTCGACGCGCTGGCCGCCGGTGATCTTCGTGTAGAGGCCATATTTTTTCGCGACCTGGCCGACCGCGATCAGCCCTTCCGGCGTGACTTCGCCGCCCGGCATGCGCGGCACGACCGAATACGTGCCGTCGCGCTGGATGTTCGCGAGGTAGTAGTCGTTCGAATCCTGCAGGCCCGCGTGCTCCTTCTTCAGCACGAACTCGTTGAAGCACGACGCGAGGATGCCCGCGACGGCCGGCTTGCACACGTCGCAGCCGAGCCCGCGGCCGTGCTTGTGCAGCAATGCGTCGAACGTCGTGATGCGCTCGACGCGGATCAGGTGGAACAGCTCCTGGCGCGAATACGGGAAGTGCTCGCACAGATGGTTGTTGACCGCGAGGCCCTGCTTCTTCATCTCGGCCTTCATGATCTGCGTGACGAGCGGCACGCAGCCGCCGCACGACGTGCCGGCGCCCGTGCACGTCTTCAGCGCGCCGAGGCTCGTCGCGCCGTCTGCGACGGCCGCGCAGATCTGCGACTTCGACACGTTGTTGCATGAGCAGATCTGCGCGCCTTCCGGCAGCGCATCGACGCCGATCGCCGGCTTCGCCGCGCCGTCCGACGACGGCAGGATCAGGAATTCCGGCGACTCGGGCAACTCGATGCGGTTCAGCATCATCTGCAGCAGCATGCCGTACTCGGCCGCATCGCCGACCATCACCGCGCCGTGCAGGAACTTGCCGCAGTCGGACACCACGAGCTTCTTGTAGACCTGGCGGCGCTCGTCCGCGTACTGGTAGGTGCGGCTGCCGGCCGTCGTGCCGTGCGCGTCGCCGATGCTCGCGACGTCGACGCCCATCAGCTTCAGCTTGGTGCTCATGTCGGCGCCGGCGAACGCGGCGTCCGCCGCTTCGTCCGCGTCGCCCGCGAGCTGCTTCGCGACCACGCGCGCCATGTCGTAGCCGGGCGCGACGAGGCCGTACACCATGCCGTTCCAGGCCGCGCATTCGCCGATCGCATAGATGTCGGCGTCGCTCGTACGGCACGCGTCGTCGATCGCGATGCCGCCGCGCGGGCCGATCTCGAGCCCGCACGCGCGGGCCAGTTCGTCCCGGGGACGGATGCCGGCCGAGAACACGATCATGTCGGTGTCGAGATGCGAGCCGTCGGCGAACGCCATCCGGTGCGCGCCTTCGTCGCCGTCGACGATTTCGAGCGTGTTCTTGCCGGTATGCACGGTCACGCCGAGCGCCTCGATCTTCGCGCGCAGCATCCGGCCGCCGCCGTCGTCGACCTGCACGGCCATCAGGCGCGGCGCGAATTCGACGACGTGCGTTTCAAGCCCCATGTCGCGCAGCGCCTTCGCGCATTCGAGGCCGAGCAGCCCGCCGCCGATCACGACGCCGCGCTTCGCGTGCGCGCCGCACGCCTGCATCGCTTCGAGATCCTCGATCGTCCGGTACACGAAGCAGCCCGCGCGATCGCGGCCCGGCACCGGCGGCACGAACGGACGCGAGCCGGTGGCGAGCACCAGCTTGTCGTACGCGAGCGTTTCGCCCGACGCGAGCGTGACCGTATGCGCGGCGCGGTCGATCGATGCGACTTGCGCGTTCAGGCGCAGGTCGAATTGCGGATGGCGCGCGAAGAAGCCGGGTTCGACGAGCGACAGCTCGTCCGCCGACTTGCCGGCGAAGAATTCCGACAGATGCACGCGATCGTAGGCCGGGCGCGGCTCCTCGCCGAGCACGGTGACCTGCAGCGCGCCGGCCACGCCGGCTTGCGCCGAGACGCATTCGAGGAGCTTGTGGCCGACCATGCCGTGGCCGATGACGATGAGTTTCATGATGACGGTTCCTTCGGTCGATCAGTTCGCGGCGCTCGCGGCGGCCAGCGCGCGATCGCGCAGCTCGGCTTCGCGCGCCTTGTGTTCTTCGCTGAAGCGCACGGCCATCGCGCACAACGCGGTCGCGGTCACGGCAAGGCCGAGCAGGCTCAACGTGTGCTGCACGTCGCCGACGCCCTTCAGCAGGAAAGCCGCGGCGACCGCGCCGACGTTGCCGCCCGCGCCGACGATGCCCGCGACGCCGCCGAGCGCCTTGCGGTCGATGAACGGCACCAGCGCGTAGGTCGCGCCGCACGCCATGTGCGTGAAGAGGCCGAAGGTGAGCATCGCGACGAGCGCGATGCCGATGCCTTGCGCATGCGAGAACCAGATCAGCCCGAGCCCTTCGCCGATGATCAGCGCGCACAGCAGCGTCGCGCGCACGTCGAGACTGCGGCGTGCGGCGATCTTGTCGGACAGCCAGCCGCCGAGCGCGCGGGCGAACAGCGCGAGCAGCCCGAACATCCCGACCGCGAAGCCGGCGTCCTTCAGCGACAGCTTGAAATGATCGACGTAGTACAGCGCGGCGATGTTGTGGATGAACACCTCGACGCCGAAGCACGCGCCGTACGTGACGAACAGCATCCACACGCGGTAGTTGCCGCAGGCCGCGAAGAAGCTCGCCCAGCCGCCCTTCTTGCCGCTGTCGATCGTTACGCCCTGCTTGCGCAGCGCGACGAAATCGCCTTGCGGGCAGTCCTGCGTGAAACGCCAGTACGCCCACGCCATCACGAGCATCGCCACGCCCGGCACGACCAGCGCGATGCGCCACGACGAATCCTCGCCGAAGCCGAGCATCAGGCCCGCGGCGACGAGCAGCGGCATCAGCGCCTGCGTCGCGCCCGCGCCGGCATTGCCCCAGCCGGCCGTCGTCGCGTTCGCGGTGCCGACCACGTTCGGCGCGAACATCACCGACGTGTGGTACTGCGTGATCACGAAGCCCGCGCCGATCGCGCCGATGCCGAGCCGGCAGATCAGGAACCACAGGTAGTCGTGCGTGAACGACACGGCGAACACGGGAATCGCGCCGAGCAGCAGCAGCCCGGCATACACGCGGCGCGGGCCGAAGCGGTCGCACATCGGGCCGACCAGCAGCCGCACGGCGATCGTCGCGGCGACCGCGGCGATGTTGATGTTCGCGACTTGCGCCGCCGTGAGATGGAATTCGCGCGCGATCAGCGGCATCAGCGGCGCGCACGCGAACCACGCGAAGAAGCATACGAAGAACGCCATCCACGTCAGATGGAACGCGCGCATCGGCGCGGTGCGGAGGCTGAAGAGATCGATACGGGTAGCTTTGTCGGTCATGTCGTCCGCCCAAACGAAAAACGGCGTCCTGCGCACCCGGTCTCGTCGAGACCCGATGCGTAGGACGCCGTTGCCCATGAAGCCCGTTGCCGGGCGCGTCAGTATTCGGTACTGCGGGCGAATCGCCGTTGATCCGCCCGAACCAGCTTACGCAAACGCCGTGCCATATCGGCACGAATCCGGCCGAAAGCCTCGTCGCACAAGGCTTGCCGGACAGCACGCGGCGCGAGGCGACGCATCGCGCGCTCTCCGTCGCGATGCACCGAGGCACAGATGTGGTGCGCTGCAGCACTGTCGCCGTGCGACATCGCGGTGCGCGCGGACGGCGCACGATGCACACCGATGCGACATGGCGACGGCCTATGTGAGGCATGCGCATGCACGCGTGCGGCCATCGCGCAGTGCATCGCGGCATGCGCTGACCGCGCGTTGCACCGGTTGGCCCGGATATTGCTGAACGCTATGCATCACCGGCAACGGCGCCGGTGGGCAGTCCCCGCAAAACCCTGCCCGCCTTTCACGGCGGGTCCGACAGGACAACGGCGTCCCCCCGTGCACGGCACGGCCGGATGCCGGTGCGTTTCGACCGCCCGCCGCCGCCGCGCAACAACGCGACATCAGACCGCCGCAGCGATGCGATGCGGCACAGGAATACGACAATGACGACAGGCAAAGTCACGCTGCTGGGCGCCGGCCCCGGCGACCCCGATCTCCTCACGCTGAAGGCGGTAAAGGCGCTGGCCGCCGCCGACGTGCTGCTGCTCGACGATCTCGTCGCGCCCGGCATTGTCGGACTCGCGCCGCAGGCGCGCGTGATCCGCGTCGGCAAGCGCGGCGGCTGCCGCTCCACGCCGCAGGCGTTCATCGAGAAGCTGATGCGTCGCTACGCGCTGCGCGGCGCGCACGTGGTGCGCGTGAAGGGCGGCGACGCGCTGCTGTTCGGGCGCGCCGGCGAAGAGCTCGCGACGCTGCGCGCGGCCGCGATTCCGGTCGAGATCGTCAACGGCATCTCGTCGGGATTCGCCGCCGCCGCGAGCCTCGGCATCTCGCTCACGCACCGCGAGCACTGCCAGGGCGTCACGTTCGTCACCGCGCACCGCCAGGACCATGGCGAACCCGACTGGGCACGGCTCGCGGCGACCGGCACCACGCTCGCGATCTACATGGGGATGAGCCGCGTCGACAGCATCGCGGCCGGCCTGCTCGCCGCGCTCCCCGCGTCGACGCCGGCGGCGGCCGTGCAATGGGCCGGCACGCCCGACGAGCGCCGCTGGACCGGCACGCTCGGCACGCTCGCGCGCGGCGTCGAAGCGGCGCGGCTCGGCAGCCCGGCCGTGATCCTCGTCGGCGGCGCGATCGGCGAAGCGGCCGCGCAGGATGCGGACGCGGCAGCCGACGCGGCGCTTGCGCGGGCCGCCTGACATGCGCGGCATCGCGCGGCCTCAGCCGCTCCCCGTTTCCTTTCGCGCCGGCCGCGCGTGCGGCCTGCCTGCATCGCTCGCCGGTTGCACCGGCGCATCACTGCTCCTGTTGCGCGCCTCATGAGTTCGTCCGCCCCCGCCCGCCTGCGCGTGCTGCTCGTCACCGATACCGACAAGCCGATCGGCGAACTCGGCGACGCGCTCGCGCGCCTCGGCTACGAGATGCTGAACGACGTCGCGACGCCCGCGCGCCTGCCGGCAGCCGTCGAGGAGCAACGCCCCGACGTCGTGATCATCGATACCGATTCGCCGTCGCGCGACACGCTCGAGCAACTCGCGGTCATGCATGCAACCGCGCCGCGCCCCGTGCTGATGTTCAGCCACGACGCCGACCAGGAACTGATCCGCGCGGCGGTCGGCGCGGGCGTCAGCGCATATCTCGTCGAAGGGTTGTCGGCCGAGCGCCTCGCGCCGATTCTCGAAGTCGCGCTCGCGCGCTTCTCGCACGACGACGCGCTGCGCCGCCGGCTGGCCGACGTCGAGCGCGAACTCGAGGAGCGCAAGCTGATCGACCGCGCGAAACGCGTGCTGATGGACCAGCGCAAGCTGTCCGAACACGACGCCTATGCGGCGCTGCGCAAGCGCGCGATGGATCAGGGCCTGCGCATCGTCGACGTCGCGCGACAATTGCTCGACGCGTCACCCCAGTCATGAGTCCAATGAATACCTCTCCTCCCGCCGCGCCGGAACGCGCGCATCTTCGCCTCGGGTTCGTCGCGCTCAGCGACGCGGCCCCGCTGATCGTCGCGCAACGCCTGAACCTCGGTGCGCGTCATGGCCTCACGCTCGAATTAAGCCGCCAGCCGTCGTGGGCGGCCGTGCGCGACAAGCTGCTCAGCGGCGAGCTCGACGCCGCGCATGCGCTGTATGGGCTCGTCTGCGGGCTGCAGCTCGGCATCGGCGGCCCGCAGGCCGACATGGCCGCGCTGATGGTGCTGAACCGCAACGGCCAGGCGATCACGTTGTCGCGCGGCCTCGCCGACGCTTACCGTGAGACCGGCAGCGTGCGCGCCGCGTTCGCGACGCTCGGCCGCAAGCCGCTGCTCGCGCAAACTTTCCCGACCGGCACGCACGCGATGTGGCTGAACGCATGGCTCGCGTCGCACGGCGTCGATCCGCTGCGCGACGTGCGCAGCGTCGTGATTCCGCCGCCCGAGATGGTCGCGGCACTCGCGGGCGGCGAGCTCGACGGCTTCTGCGCGGGCGAGCCGTGGCACGCGGTGGCCGAAGCGTGCGGCGCAGGCCGCACCGTCGCCGTCACGAGCGAGATCTGGCCCGATCACCCGGAGAAGGTGCTCGCGACCCGGCGCGATTTCGTCGCACTGTATCCGGCCGCCTCACGTGCGCTGGTCCGCACGCTCGTCGACGCATGCGCGTGGCTCGACAGCGCCGCGCACCGCCGCGAGGCGGCCGACTGGCTCGCGTCGCCCGACGCGCTGGGCGTGCCGGCCCGGCTGATCGCGCCGCGCCTGCTCGGCGACTACGGCGCGGGGCCGTTTGCGACGCCGCCGCTGCCGATCCGCTTTCACGACGGCGGCGCGGTGAACCGGCCCGACCCGCGCGAGGGCCAGTGGTTCCTGTCGCAATACCGGCGCTGGGGCATGCTCGACGGTTCGCACGACGACGCGGGCATCGCCGCGGCGATCGCGCAGACCGCGTTGTATGATGCTGCGGTCGCCGAAGGCGGCGCGGCGGGTCTGTCGCTGGCGTAGCGCGTAGCCGTAGCGCGCACCGCGCAGTGCAGCCGGTACCCGCCGGCGCCCCGGAGGCGGCGCGGCCGCCGACCGCCGGCCGCTCGTGCCGCTCGGGCGACACCGCGTTGCCACCTCATCCCCGCTCCGAATCAATGCCGAAACCAACGCGCGCGCCGCTCGACGTGCTGCTCACCGAAATCCGCGCGTGCCGTGCATGCGAAGCCGACCTGCCGCTCGGCCCGCGCCCGGTCGTGCGCGCGCATCGCGACGCACGCATCCTGATCGTCGGGCAGGCGCCGGGCGCGCGCGTCCATGCGAGCGGCATCCCGTGGGACGACGCGAGCGGCATGCGGCTGCGCGACTGGCTCGGCGTCGACGCCGACACCTTCTACGACGAGACGCGCTTCGCGATCGTGCCGATGGGCTTCTGCTACCCGGGCCGCGGCGCGAGCGGCGACAACCCGCCGCGCCCCGAATGCGCGCCGCTGTGGATCGACCGGCTGCTGGCCGAACTGCCGTCGATCCGGCTCACGCTGCTGATCGGCCAGTACGCGCAGCGGCATTTCCTGCGCGGCGCGCGCAAGGCGACGCTGACCGACACCGTGCATGCGTGGCGCGACTACGGCCCCGCGATCCTGCCGCTGCCGCATCCGTCGCCGCGCAACCAGGCATGGTTCAAGCGCCATCCGTGGTTCGACGCCGACGTCGTGCCCGAACTGCGGCGCCGGGTCGCGCCGCTCGCGACGGGCTGACCAGGTAGGCGCGGGGCCGCGCCCGTCCCCGTCGCGCCCGGTTCGCTGTACCATCGCGGCTCCACCGCGTCACGAACAGCACAATCCTTCATGCCCTCCACCGCCCCGCCGCGCCTGTACGGGATGCCCGAACGCAGCGACCGGCTCGATTTCTACATCCGCGACCAGGCGTCGCGCCAGGCGATCACCGAGCCGCACCGGCACGCGTATTTCCAGATCCAGTTCAATCTCGGCGGCGACACCGAGCAGCGCATCGGCGGCGTCACGCGACCGTTTCCGCGCGGCGCGCTCGCGTTCGTGCTGCCGCACCGCGAGCACCTGATTCCGCACCCGGAAGGCGCGCATTTCATCGTGATCAACTTCAGCCAGGCGTTCCTGCGCGCCGATCTCGACGTCGATCCGCTCGATCTCGAGGACGTGCCCGCGCACCGCTTCCCCGAGCTGACGCCGTTCCGCTTCCAGGAGCACGTCGATTTCATCCTGACCGGCGATACGTACGACGAAGCGCGCCGCCTCGCGCTGTGCATGCTCGACGCCGATCGCGTGCGCACGTTCGGCTCGACCACGTTGCTGCGCGGCTACCTGCTGCAACTGATCGGGCTCGTCTGCACGCAGTACGCGGGCGCGCTCGACAAGCTCGCGCAACGCGGCGCCCAGCGCGCCGGCCGGCGCGACGCGCTGGCCCGCGTGCTGCGCCACGTGCGGGCGAACCTGACCCGGGAGGACCTGACGCTCGCCGCGACCGCCGAAGCCGCGTTTCTGTCGCCGAACTACCTCGCGCACCTGGTGCGCAAGGAAACCGGCAGCACCTTCACCGATCTCGTGACCGAGCGCCGGATCGCGCTCGCGCAGTCGCTGCTGGCCCATACCAGCCGGCGCATCGCGGACATCGCACGCTCGGTCGGCTTTCGCGACGAAGGCTATTTCGCACGGCGCTTTCGTGCGCGGGTCGGCGTGTCGCCGAAGGCGTACCGCGACGCGAACGCCGCGCTGCCCGCCGCCGACGACGCGCAGCCGGCCGCCGACGCGTAGTTTTGTCCCGGTAAAACGCAGTTGCGTCGCATCCGCGCGCACGCGCGTCGGGTATCGTTGCACGCATGCCGGCCGACGCGCCGGTCGTCCGTCTTCCTACCGAACGAGGCCAATCCGATGTCCGCCTATGTCATCGACGCCGCCGAGCGTCCTTCCGTCGAAGTCGAACAGTCGTCCGCGCGCTTTCCGGTGCGCCGCGTCTTCTGCGTCGGCCGCAACTACGCCGACCACGCCCGCGAAATGGGCGCCGACCCCGACCGCGAACCGCCGTTCTTCTTCACGAAGCCGGCCGACGCGATCGTCCCGGCCAGCGGCACGGTCGCCTATCCGCCGCTGACGAACGACCTCCACCATGAAATCGAGCTGGTCGTCGCGATCGGCAAGGACGGCCGGTCGATCGACCCGGCCGACGCGCTGTCGCACGTGTGGGGCTACGGCGTCGGCGTCGACCTCACGCGCCGCGACCTGCAGGCCGAAGCGAAGAAGCTGAGCCGGCCGTGGGACTGGGCGAAGGGTTTCGACGCATCGGGCCCGGTGACCGCGCTGCGCGCGGCGACGGCCACCGGCCACCCGGCGACCGGCCGCATCTGGCTCGCGGTCAACGGCGACACGCGCCAGCAAGGCGACCTCGCCGACATGATCTGGCCCGTGCCCGACGTCATCGCGTACGTGTCGCGCTCGGTCGAGCTGAAGGCCGGCGACCTGATCTTCACCGGCACGCCGGCCGGCGTCGGCGCGCTGCAGCCGGGCGATCGCGTGACGGGCGGCGTCGACGGCATCGCGACGTTCGAATTCGTGGTCGGCGCGAAGCCGTAACGCGACATGCGCGGCGGCCGCGTGCCCGGGCCGCCGTGCGAGATTCTGATGCCGGTCAGTCGTAGCGGCGCAGGAACGCGTCGGCGACGGCGGGCGGATTCAGCGCTTTCGCCGATGCGTTTTCCAGCGCCTCGGCCGCGTCGTCGTCGCTGATCGACACGAACAGCGTGATGGCCGCCCTGTCGTCACCCGTGCCGAACACGCCGTCGCGATCGAGCAGCCGCAATGCCGCGATCATGTCGACGTGCAGTTGCCGGGAAAATTCGCTGAAGCGCGATTGGACGAACTGCGGGCTCAGCACTTCGTCGGCGAGCCTGCCGCAGATCGCGTTGAACGGCGACGCCTCGGCCGCCGCGTACGCCCATTCGGACACGCCCCACACGAACCACGGATCGTCGTCCGCCACCGCCTGTTGCGCGCGGATTCGGCGCAGCCCTTCGACAGAATTGGCGGCCGGCACCACCGTCATCGCGCCGCTGTCGGTGTACAGCGCAAACGCATAGAAATGCTCGTCCGGGTGCAACGCCCGCAGCGCCCTGAAGGTCGCCCTCGCGGCGTCGGCAATGTCCCGCTGGAAATCAGAAAAGTCGCTCATCGCATCCTCGTCCAGTCGCCCTTTGCGCTCGCCGGGACACGCGGCGCGCGGATCATGCGTCGTCTCCCGGCATGCGGCGGATTGTCCGTCATTCGGCCGCGCGCCGGTACCGGGGCGCACCCGCGCTCACCGCCCGGCGTCCTGCCCGTCGAACGCCCGCACGCACACGGCGGCCGCCAGCGCGATCGCCGCCGACAGCAGCATCATCGCGAGCGGCAGGTAGCCGGCATTGCGCGGGGTCAGCAGCGCGCCTGTCAGCGACGACAGCGCGGCGCCGCCGCCGATCGTCATCGCGCCGGCCAGCCCCGACGCGCTGCCTGCCAGCTCCGGGCGCACCGACACCGCGCCCGCATGGGCGCCTGGATTGCTCAGCCCGTTGCCGATGCCGACCAGCACGCACGGACCGAACCATGCGAGCGCGTGCGTCGCGCCGCCGGACACGAGCGCGAGGCCGGTCAGCGGACCCGCACACGCCGCGACCCGCCCGCACAGGATCGTCGTGGCCAGCGCGTAGCGGCGCGCGACCCGCGCGGCCAGCAAGCTGCCACCCACGAAACCGGCCGTGATCGTCCCCATGTAGAAGCCGATCTCCGCCGGCGCGATGCCGAACAGCGTTTTCGCGGCGAGCGGCGCGCCGGCCAGGAAGGCATAGAACGTGCCCGTCGAAAACGCCATGCACAGCGCATAGGCCCAGAAACGGCGCGCACGCAGCAGCGCCGGATACGCACGAAGCTGCTGCGCGAAGCTCGACGGCCGGCGCGTATGGGTTTCGACGAGATCGAACGCGCACCAGCCGAACAGCGCACTGCCGACGGCGCCGAGCAGCCAGAAGCTCGCGCGCCACCCGACCGTCTGATCGAGCACGCCGCCGAGCGTCGGGCCGAGCATCGGCGCGAACGCGGCGGCCATCGCCGCATAGCCGATCCGGCTCGCCGCGCGCGCCCCGCCGCCGGTATCGCGGATCGCCGCCATCGACACCGGATAGACCGACGTGATCGCCGCCTGCATCATCCGACAGCCGAGAAATACGCGAATATCGGTCGCCATCGCGCAGCCGAGCGAACCGAGCGCGAATATCGCGACGCTCGTCAGCACGATCGGCCGCCGCCCGAACCGGTCGGACAGCGGCCCCGTCACGCATTCGAGCGACGCGGCCACCGCCGCATAACCACCGAGCGACAGCGCGACGAGCGCATAGTCGGTGTGCAGGTCGCGCACGATCGCCGGCAGCGACGGCAGGAACAGGCTCAGCGGCAGCACCGACAACGCGCACAACAGGATCAACGTTGCGTGTCGCGGCGACGCCGGATCGGAAGCGGTCGACAGGTTCGATGACAAGCGGATGCCCTCCCGCGCACGGGCCGCACGGCCGTGCGCAACAATCGGGATAGGGGCGGTCAGGTAACCTGACCGATCCCCTCCCACACCACCCGGCATGCGGGTCCGCACCGGGCGGTT
>NZ_JAGIQD010000002.1:306045-642763 GCF_017815045.1 Burkholderia sp. CpTa8-5 | reverse complement strand
TCCTCCTGACGTCTTTAAAGTCAGGCGTCAGATTACGCAATCCCCCTCAAACGCTCCACGGTTTCCCGCGATGAACCTTTTTTTTCGCCTGTGCGCCGGCGGGCGTCGTAGCGACGATCGCACGGCGGCGCCCCGCTTTCGCCGAACGTCACCCGCCGGTATGCGGCTCGCGCGTCACGCCGCCTTGCTGCTTCGCACCTTCGCGCCCGCGGAGGAACCCGAGCGCGCGTTCTTCTTCAGATGCGCGCGGTTGTAGTCGATCGCCGCGCGCACGAGGTGCTTCAGCGCTCGCTTGTCGATCTTGTCGCCTTCGACGAAATCGATCGCGCGCCGCGCATTGCCTTCGAGGCCCGCATTGAACAGCCCGTCGGGATCGGGCAGGTGCGCGCCGTGCATGAACGTCAGCTTCACCTTGCCCTTGTGCGCGTTCGCGACCGCGATCATCCCGTCGCACGACCACACGGGGCTGCCCATCCACTTCCATTCCTCGACGATGCCTTCGTCCGTCGCGAGGATCGTCTGGCGAAGCTCGGCGAACGTCTTGCCACGCCAGTCGGTGATGCCGGCGATCAGTGCGTCGATGCGCTCGGACGGTTGCAGCTCCGTTGCACTCATGCGCGGGCCTCCGTTTGCGTGTCAGGACGCGACAACACCTGTTCGAGCGATTCGAAGAACCGTACCCAGCCATACTGCGCGCCGCGGTACGCCTGCTCCTGGTCGGGGCGGAAGCCGACCTGTTCCATACGCAGGTGCGTGCCGGCCGGCGTCGGCGTGAGCGTCCACGTGACGACGCTTTCGAGGCCGTGCGCCGCCCACGTATAGGACAGCGTACGGTGCGGCTCGATCGCGAGGACCGTGCAGTCGACCGAGCCCCAGTCCGCCCGGAAACTGAACGCACGGCCCGCGACGGGCTCGAAGTCGCTCTTCATCAGCCACGCCTCGATCAGGTGCGGTTGCGTGAGCGCGCGCCAGATCTTCTCCGGCGAATGGGGCAGTTCCCGGTCGACGACGACGGAGCGCGTTTCGGTAGTGGCTTGCGTCATTACTGGTCCATCCTTTTGAGCAGATCTTCGAGGGCATCGAACCGGCGCTGCCAGAAGCCCGCCATCTGGCTCGTCCAGTCGATCAACGGGGCCAGCGCTTGCGGCTGCGCGCTGTAATGCGTCTGCCGGCCTTCGTGACGGTCGTTCACGAGCCCGGCCTGCTTCAGTACGCCGAGATGCTTCGACACGGCCGGCTGCGACACGCCCGCATGGGCGGTCAGCGCGGCAACCGTCAGCTCGCCCTCCGCGCAGAGCCGCTCGAAAAGCGCGCGGCGCGTGGGATCGGCGAGTGTCCTGAAAAGCGTGTCCTGAGCTTTTTGCATGTCGTCCAAAATCCATAACCAACGGGTTATGTATTGAAGGATATCCGCTGATCGGCGCGCGTCAAGGCGGGATTTCATGAATGACGTGGCTCGATCCCGCGCGACCGGCGGGTTCGTCACACCGGCTCTCGTCCACGCCCAATTCGAGCATCTCCTCTAATCCGCGATGGCGACGCGCGATCCGAAAGCGGCCTGCAAGACTGGCCGATGCGCTGTTCCACAGTTCGGGAAACGTTCGGGGTCCGCCTGCCCCGTTGTTGTGCCCGCGCGAAGCGGTTCCTGACGAGTCGCTTCCAATGACCACATAGTGCGATACGGCGCGCCGCCATTGACACGCAAACGCCATGCATCCACGCGGCGCTTCCTTCCACGCCCGCTCACATTCCGATGCTGCAACGAACGACTCGTGCGTGCGAGCGACGCGCATTGTCGCGCCGCCGTGCCGCAAACCGGTTCCGCTCACCGGCTCCGCCATTACCGTCGCGCACGACGCCACGCGTGCAGTGATGCCCCCGTTGTCAGAACTGACAGCTATGGAAAATGGCAGCTACCCGAACGGCATCGACGCCCTACGCTCGTCACCGCTCGCGGCCCCACAAGGGCCGGGGGTTCCAGTAACGTCGCCTCTCCTAAAAAAGGACTCCCGATGAAAAGGAACGCCTGGTTTGCCCTTCCCCATCCGTCGCCCCGCCGCCTGGCGTGCGTGGCCCCGCTCGTGTTCGCCGCCGCCGCGGCGCACGCAGCGACGGATTGGGTCGATACCCATACGAAGGCCTTTCTGACCGGCCCGCAGTTGATGGCGCGCAGTGCGGCGCCATCGCTCGAACTCACGGCCGGCGAGACGACCAACGTCGTCGTCAGCCTGAAGCTGCGCAACGCCGCGCAGCTCAAGCAACTGGCACGCGACGTGAACCGGCCCGGCAGCGCGCATTACCGCCAGTACCTGACGCACGAGCAGTTCCTCGCGAACTACGCGCCGACCGACGCGCAGGTAAAGTCGGTCGTCGATTATCTGCACAAGAGCGGCTTCACGAATGTCGAGGTCGCGCCGAACCGGCTGCTGATCTCCGCCAGCGGCACGGCCGGCACGGTGAAGGCCGCGTTCAACACGTCGCTCGTGCACTTCGAGTACGCGGGCCGCTCGGGGTTCGCCAACACGTCGACCGCGCAAGTGCCGCGCGCGCTCGGCGACGTGGTCGGCTCGGTGCTCGGGCTGCAAAGTGTCGCGCGTGCACGGCCGATGCTGCGCATCGGCAACGTGGCGAAACCGCAGGCGCTCGCGGCCGGCACGGCGACGGGCCACTATCCGAAGGAATTCCCGGGCCTCTACAACGCGACCGGCGTGCCGACCGCGGCCGGCGTGACCGTCGGCATCATCACGATCGGCGGCGTGTCGCAAACGCTGCAGGACCTGAAGCAGTTCACGTCGAGCAACGGCTACGGCACGGTCACGACGCAGACGGTCAAGACCAACGGCACGGGCGGCAGCTATAGCGACGACCAGGACGGCCAGGGCGAATGGGATCTCGACAGCCAGTCGATCGTCGGCTCGGCCGGCGGACAGGTCGGCAAGCTGGTGTTCTACATGGCGGACCTGAACGCCGCCGGCAACACGGGCCTCACGCAGGCGTTCAACCGCGCGGTGTCGGACAACACCGCGAAGGTGATCAACGTGTCGCTCGGCTGGTGCGAAACCGATGCGGACGCGGACGGCACGCTCGACGCCGAGGAGCAGATCTTCACGACGGCCGCCGCGCAGGGCCAGACGTTCTCGGTATCGTCGGGCGACGAAGGCGTGTACGAGTGCAACAACCGTGGCTATCCGGACGGCTCGAACTACACGGTGTCGTGGCCAGCTTCGTCGCCGCACGTGCTCGCGATCGGCGGCACGACGCTCTACACGACGTCGGCGGGTGCGTTCTCGAACGAGACGGTGTGGAACGAAGGGCTCGATTCGAACGGCAAGCTGTGGGCGACGGGCGGCGGCGTCAGCACGATTCTGCCCGCGCCGTCGTGGCAGTCGGGCAGCAATCGCCGGTTGCCGGACGTCGCGTTCGACGCCGCGCAAAGCACGGGCGCGTACATCTACAACTACGGCCAGTTGCAGCAGATCGGCGGCACGAGCCTCGCCGCGCCGATTTTCACGGGCTTCTGGGCGCGTCTGCTCGCGGCGAACGGCACGGGCCTCGGCTTCCCGGCCGGCAACTTCTATGCGGACATTCCGTCGCATCCGTCGCTCGTGCGCTATGACGTCGTGTCGGGCAACAACGGCTATCAGGGGTATGGCTATACGGCGGCCACCGGCTGGGATCTGACGACCGGCTTCGGCAGCCTGAACATCGCGAACCTCAACCAGTTGATCAAGTCGGGCGGGTTCTGAGCGATGCATGAAGACCGGCGCGCGGCGATGGCTTGCCGCGCGCCGGTTGTAACTGCCCCGCGCTACTCCGTCGCCGGCTCCTCCACGCGTTCCGACACGACCGGCGCGCCGGCCCGATGCGACGGCGCGAACAGCCGAAGCCCGCTCGCGACGCTCGCCGCACCCGCGAAACCCGCACCGAGCATCAACGCAAGCGTCGGCCCGTGGCGGCCCGCGATCCCGAACGACAGCGCAACCAGCGCCGCACCCGTCGCCTGCCCGATCAGCCGCGCGGTCGCGATGATCCCGCTCGCGCCGCCGCTGCGTTCGGGCGGCGCGCTCGACATCAGCGCTTTCAGGTTCGGCGACTGGAAGAAGCCGAAGCCCGCTCCGCACAGCATCATTCTCCAGCCGATATCGACGACGCCCGGCGACACCGGCAGCGCGGCAAGCGACACCATCCCCGCACTCAGCAACGCGAGGCCGATCGCGCCGAGCAGCCCGGGCGGATAACGATCCGACAGCCGCCCCGCGATCGGCGCGGCGAGCGCGACGATCGCCGACCACGGCGTCATCAGGAATCCCGTCTCGACCGCGTTGCGATGCAGGACGGTTTCGAAATAGAACGGCAGCGACACGAACGCGAGCCCTTGCGCGGCGAACGCGCAGACGGCAGTCAGCGCGGACAGCGTGAACACGGGCCGGCGGAACAGGTCGACCGGCAGCATCGGCGCCGGGTGCCCGGCCTGACGGCGGATCAGCAGCCAGCCGAACGCGAACGCCACCGCGGCCGCCGCGAACACGACGGAGAGCGGCCCGCGCTGCGCAAATTCGCCGAGCGCGAAGATCAGCGACGCGAACGTGATCACGTTGAACAGCGCGGCCACCGGATCGAATGCATGCTTGCCGCGCGCCGTCCGCGGCAGCGACGGAATCGCCACCGCGAGCGCGAACGCGCCGAGCGGCACGTTCACCGCGAACAGCCACGGCCACGCGGCCACCGACAGGATCAGCGACGCGATCGTCGGCCCCACCGCGAACGACACGCCGACGACGAGCGCGTTGAAGCCGACGCCGCGCCCGAGCCGGTGCGCGGGAAACAGACCGCGGATCAGCGCGACGTTGACGCTCATGATCGCGCTCGCGCCAAAGCCCTGCACGATGCGCGCGGCCGTCAGCATCGGCAGTGTCGACGCGAGCGAACAGCCGAGCGACGCCAGCGTGAACACCGCCAGCCCGGCGACATACACGCGCTTGTGGCCGACGATGTCGCCGAGCGACGCGAACGGCAGCAGCGTCGCGACCATCGCGAGTTGGTACGCGTTGATGATCCACACGGACGCGGCCGGCGACGCATGCAGGTCGGTCGCGATGGCGGGCAGCGCGGTGTTCGCGATCGCGGTGTCGAGCGTCGCGAGCGCGACGGCCAGCAGCACGGCGGACATCGCACGCCAGTTGACGGCCGGCTCGTGCGCGCCGGCAGGGGAAGCGAATTCGGACAAGATGGGCTCGGCTGACGAGCGACGCGCGGCGTCGCGGATTGAGCAGCGCGGCGGCGTGCGTGCCGGACGGCAAGACCGGCGCGCGCGTTGCCGCGATCCGTATTGTTGCAGAGCCGCATCGAACGTGCAGGCGGCCGCTTCGTCAGTCAGCGAAACGAAAGCTTGCGGGATGCCGTGCCTGGCGCGCGGCATCGTTGAGCGCACAACGATCGACGATCCGGCGGCTGCCGGGCGGCCTGTCGGGCTCGCGCGCAGCGTCGTCGTGCGGCGCCGGGGGCCGGCCCGGCCGCGGCTGCCGGCGACGCCGTCGCGCCATCACGTCAGGTCGACCAGGTCACGACACCGCACGCCGCGCATTGCGGCCGCGCAGCCATTCGAGCGCGAGCAGCAGGCTCGTCGAGAAGATGATCAGGATCGTGGCGAGCGCAGCGATCGTCGGACTGATGTTCTCGCGGATGCCCGTGAACATCTGGCGCGGCAGCGTCGTCTGGTCGGCGCCCGCGAGAAACAGCGTGACGACCACTTCGTCGAACGACGTCGCGAACGCGAACAGTGCGCCCGACATCACGCCCGGCGCGATCACCGGCAGCGTCACGCGGAAGAACGTCGTAACCGGGTTCGCGCCGAGCGACAGGCTCGCGCGCACGAGGTTATGGTTGAAGCCTTGCAGCGTCGCGGCCACCGTCGTCACGACGAACGGCACGCCGAGCGCCGCATGCGCGGCGATCAGCCCCGTGTAGGTATTCGCGAGCCCGAGCGGCGCGAAGAACAGGTACATGCCGACGCCGACCACGACGACCGGCACGATCATCGGCGACAGCAGCACGGCCATCAGCAGCCCCTTGCCGCGGAAGTCGGCTTTCGTCAGGCCGATGGCCGCGAGCGTGCCGAGCACCGTCGCGACGACGGTCGCCGACGGCGCGACGATGAAGCTGTTTTTCGCGGCCATCCGCCATTCGTCCGATGCGAGCAGGTTCTCGTACCAGCGCGTCGAGAAACCCGGGATCGGATAGACGAGGAACGTGCTCGACGAGAACGACAGCGGCACGATCGCGAGCACCGGCAGGATCAGGTACAGCAGCGTCAGCACGACGAGCACGCGCAGCGCGACGTACCACGCGCGCTCGACGAACGACATGTGCGGCGCGAACAGCGGCCTGGCGAGTTTCATGGTCGGCATCCCCTTCCCGTTTCCCTGTGCCCGGCGCTCAGCCGAGGCTCACGTTGGTGCGCGTGAAGCGCCCGTACACCGCATACAGCACGAGCGTCGCCGCGAGCAGCAGCCCGCCGAGCGCACACGCCATGCCCCAGTTGATCGTCACGTTCGTGAAGTACGCGACGTAGTAGCTGACCATCTGGTCGTTCGGCCCGCCGAGCAGCGCGGGCGTGATGTAGTAGCCGATCGCGAGGATGAACACGAGCAGCGCGCCCGCGCCGACGCCCGGATAGGTCTGCGGCACGTACACGCGCCAGAACGCGGCGAACGGATGGCTGCCGAGCGACACGGCCGCGCGCTGGTAGGTCGGCGGAATCGACTTCATCACGCTGTAGAGCGGCAGGATCATGAACGGCAGCAGGATGTGCGTCATCGAGATATACACGCCGACGCGATTGAACAGCAGCGTCAGCGGATGCGAGATCAGCCCGCTGCCGAGCAGCGCCGTGTTGATCAGCCCTTCGCTCTGCAGCAGCACGATCCATGCGGCGACGCGCACGAGCACCGACGTCCAGAACGGAATCAGCACGAGGATCATCACGAGGTTCGCGCGCCGTTCCGACAGCGTCGAGATCCAGTACGCGAGCGGATAGCCGAGCAGCAGCGCGAACAGCGTGACGGCCACGCCGATCACGAACGTGCGGCCGAAGATCGCGACGTAGATCGACTGGTCGGGGTCGGCCTGCACGATGTGGCCGAAGCCGTCCTGCTTGTGGTCGAGCGCGGCGAGCAGATAGAACGGCGACACCTGGCTGCCGTTCTTCGCAATCGACTGCCAGTACGCGACGTCGCCCCAGCGCGCATCGAGATCGAGGAATTTCGCGCGCGTCTGCGCGGGCGTCAGCGCCGCGTCATTGTCGCCCTTCAGCGGCATCGCGCGCGCCGTCTTCGCGACGAGCGAGCGATAGCCGGGAATCTCGGTGTTCAGGCGCCGTGCGAGCGCACCCATCGCTTCGCTGTCGGCCACCTTCGTCATGTCGGCCGCGAGCGCGACATAGGCCGCATCCGCCGGCGGCGTCTTGCGATCCCAGCCCGACAGCGCGGCGACCGTGTTCGGCAACGCGGTCGCGATCTCCGGGTTCTGCACCGCGCGCGTGAGCAGCGTGCCGATCGGCACGACGAAAATCAGCAGCAGGAAAATCGCGAGCGGCGCGATCAGCAGCAGCGCCATCGTGCGCTTGCGGGACTCGGCGGCCTTCAGCTCGCGCTTGAGCGCGGCGGTCGACGGCGAGGAAGGCGCGATCGTCATCGTATTCAAGAGTTCTCTCCGGCCGGGCACGTTCCGGCGGAATGCCGCGCGGCGCGATCGACGCGTCGCGCGGCCGGTTGCATCACGACACCCGTGAGGATGCCTGACCGCTTACTTCGTTGCCCACGCGGCGAAGCGCTGTTCGAGCTCGTCGCTGTGGTCGGTCCAGAAGCCGATGTCCTCCAGTACCGCATTCTTGCCGTTGGCCGGCGAGTTCGGCAGGTTCGCGAGCGTCTTCGCATCGAGCGCCTTGATCGCGGCGACGTTCGTCGGGCCGTACGCGATGTGCTGCGCATACGCCTGCTGCGGCTTCGGCGTCAGCGAATACGCGATGTACTGCTCGGCCAGCGCCTTGTTCGGCGAGCCCTTCGGAATCGCCCAGTAGTCGAGGTCGTAGATGCTGCCGTTCCACACGACCTTCAGGTTCTTGCCTTCCTTCTGCGCGGCGTCGATGCGGCCGTTGTACGCGGTCGACATCACGACGTCGCCGGCGACGAGGAACTGCGGCGGCTGCGCGCCCGCTTCCCACCACTGGATGTACGGCTTCAGCTCGTCGAGCTTCTTGAACGCGCGATCCTGGCCGGCCTTCGTGCCGAGCACCTTGTAGACGTCCTTCGTCGCGACGCCGTCGGCCATCAGCGCGAATTCGAGGTTGTACCGCGCGCCCTTGCGCATCCCGCGCTTGCCGGGGAATTTCTTCACGTTCCAGAAATCGGCCCAGCCGGTCGGCGCAGACTTCAGCTTGTCCGCGTTGTACGACAGCGCGGTCGACCACACGAAGAACCCGACGCCGCATACCTGCGGCGCTTCCGGAATCAGGTCGGATTTCTTCGCGATCTTCGACCAGTCGAGCTTCTCGTACAGCCCTTCGTCGCAGCCGCGGTTCAGGTCGCCCGATTCGACTTCGACCACGTCCCAGTTGACGTGCTTCGCCTCGACCATCGCCTTCACCTTCGCCTGCTCGCCGTTGTACTCGACGGCCGTGACCTTGTTACCGGTCGCCTTCTCGAACGGCTGGTTGAACGCGGCCTTCTGCGCGTCGCCGTTCGCGCCGCCGAAGTTGACGACCGTGAGTTCGGCAGCGCTGGCCGATGCGCCAAACGCGACCAGTGCCAGCGCGAGCGCCGTACGGCGCGCGGTAAAGCTTGCTCGTTTCATGATGGTTCCTCTCCTCTCGTGGTGGAAGTGGGCATTGTTGTTGACGACGTGCTGCGGAAAACCGGGTAAACCATGCTCACGCGAACACGCGCAGGTGTTCGGGCGAGAACGCAAGCGAGACCGGTGCGCCGGGCGAGAACGCGTCGAGCGCGCCGGTGCCGAGCGGCACCTTCACGAAACATTCGTCCTGGCCGGGCAGTGCGCAGCGCATGCGTACGTGATCGCCGAAATAGATGAGGCTGCGCGCCTCGCCGCTCACGCAATTGGCGGCGGCGCCATTCGCGCCGTTCGAGCCATGTGCGGCGAGGCTCATGCGCTCGGGGCGGATGCAGGCGACGGCCGGCGCGCCCTCGGCGGCTTCGCCGATATGGCGGCCGACGAGCTTCGTGCCGTCGTCGAGCCGGAATTCGCAGAATTCGCCGTCGACGCGCGCGATGGTGCCGCGCAGCCGGTTGCTGTCGCCGATGAAGTTCGCGACGAATTCGTTGCACGGCGATTCGTACAGGCGGTCGACGGTGTCGAGCTGCTGCACGATGCCCTTGTCGAACACGGCGACGCGATCGGACATCGTCAGCGCCTCGCCCTGGTCGTGCGTCACGTACACGAAGGTCACGCCGAGCTTTTCATGCAGCGCCTTCAGTTCGTACTGCATGTGTTCGCGCAGCTGCTTGTCGAGCGCGCCGAGCGGCTCGTCCATCAGCACCAGCTTCGGCTCGAACACGAGCGCGCGGGCCAGCGCGATGCGCTGCTGCTGGCCGCCCGACAGTTGCGCCGGATAGCGTTTCGCGAAGCGTTCCATCTGCACCATCTTCAGCGCATGCGCGACGCGCTCCGCGCGCTCGCCGGCCGGCAGCTTGCGCACCGTCAGCGGATACGCGACGTTCTGCTCGACCGTCAGATGCGGAAACAGCGCGTAGTTCTGGAACACCATGCCGATGTTGCGCTTGTGCGGCGGCACGGTGTTCAGCAGCTCGCCGTCGAGGCGGATCTCGCCGCCGGTCGGGAATTCGAAGCCGGCCAGCATCATCAGGCAGGTCGTCTTGCCCGAGCCGGACGGCCCGAGCAGCGTCAGGAATTCCCCTCGGTGGATGTCGAGGTCGAGCGATTTGACGACCAGCGTCTCGCCGTCGTAGGTCTTCCGCACGCCGCGAAAGCTGACGATCACATCATCGGACTTCATCGTGGCTGTCCCCTTGCTGCGCAACAAAACGTTTTTGAGATGGACCCACTATACGGCCCGCACGGTTCTATACTAGGGAACCATTTCAATATTCCTAGTAGGACCACTTTGGATACCGTGATCCTCGCCGACTGGCTGTCCGCCCGTCTGGACCGCAGCTCGCCCGAACCGATGTACCGGCAACTGCTGCAACTGATGCAGCAGGCCATCCTGACCGGCGAATTGGGGCCCGGCACAAAGCTGCCGAGTTCGCGCACGCTCGCGGGCGACCTGTCGATCGCGCGCAATACGGTGCTGCACGTATACGACCAGCTGACGGCCGAAGGCTACGTGCTGACGACGACCGGCAGCGGCACCTACGTGGCCGACACGCGGCCGGACGCCGCCGCGATCCGCGTGCCGGGCGCCGCGCCGCCGGCGTCGGCCACTGGCGAACCGCCGCCGCCCGACGCGCAGCGCAGCCTGTCGATGCGCGGGCGGCAACTGGTCGAGCATGCGGGCGTGTCGCGGCGCCAGTGGGGGGCGTTCATGCCGGGCGTGCCGGACGTGTCGGAATTCCCGAGCCGCACGTGGAGCCGGCTGCAGGCGCGACTGTGGAAGGAAGCCAATCCGGAGCTGCTGACCTATGCGCCGGGCGGCGGCTACCGGCCGCTGCGGCGCGCGCTCGCCGACTACCTGCGCGTCGCACGCTCGGTCAAATGCTCGCCGGACCAGGTGATCATCACGACCGGTATTCATCAGTCGATCGATCTCGCGGTGCGGCTGCTGTCCGACATCGGCGATCGCGCGTGGGTCGAGGAACCGTGCTACTGGGGCGTGCGCAGCGTGCTGCAGGCGGCCGGCCTCACGCTCGCGCCGGTGCCGGTCGACCAGGAAGGGCTCGACCCGCGCGCGAGCGACATGCAGCATCCGCCGCGGCTCGTGCTCGTCACGCCGTCGCACCAGTACCCGCTCGGGATGGTGATGAGCCTCGCGCGGCGCCGCATGCTGCTCGAATATGCGCGCCAGCACCGCTGCTGGATCATCGAGGACGATTACGACAGCGAATTCCGTTACGGCAGCCGCCCGCTCGCGTCGCTGCAGGGACTCGACGAGGGGGGCCGCGTGATCTACGTCGGCAGTCTCGGCAAGATGCTGTTCCCGGGGTTGCGGATGGGCTACATGGTCGTGCCCGAGCATCTGGTCGACACCTTCCGCACCGGGCTGTCGGAGCTGTATCGGGAAGGCCAGCTGATGCAGCAGGCCGTGCTCGCCGAATTCATCATGGACGGTCACCTCACTTCGCACGTCAGACGAATGCGCACGCTGTACGGCGAGCGCCGGCAACTGATGATCGACGCGATCCGCGCGCGCTTCGGCGACGCGCTGCCGGTAATGGGCGACGAGGCCGGCCTGCATCTGGTGCTCGGCCTGCCCGACGCGTGCGACGATCGCGCGGTCACGCAGAGCGCATTCGACGCGGGCGTGATCGTGCGCCCGCTCACCAGCTACTACAGCAGCCTCGACACCGCGCGGCAGGGTTTGCTGCTCGGCTATGCATGCGTCGCGCACGAAGGCATTCGCCCCGCGTTCGACACGCTCGCCGATACCATCGAGCAACATCTGCCGCGGAACATCACGCGCGCCGCGTGAAGCCTGCCGCACACGGCGGCGCGCGGTTCGTCAATGCGCGCTGCCCGCGCCGCGATCGAGCGACGCCGCGCGCACGGCTTCGCCGGGCTTCGTGAACACACGCTGCCGCAACGCGGCAATCTGTGCGTCGCGATCCTGCGGCGACAGGCCGGCCGATTCGATCTGCGCACGCTGCGCCGCATAGTCCGCGTAACGGCCCTGCCACGACGCGTCGTCCTGCTGCATCTGCGCGACGCGCGCGGCGGCCTCGGGGCCGAGCGTCTGCGTCAGTTGCGCGCGCATCGCGTCAGGCGTCGCGCCGCGCTTCTGCAATTGCGCGATCTGGTCGATCGCGGCGCGTTGTTGGTCCACCCGCTGCTGCGCCGCGCGTTCGTCGGCCGGCATCTGCTGCTCGAGCGCCGCGAGCCGCTCGGCCTTCTGCGCATCGGTCAATGAGCGATCCTGAGTGATCTTCAATCGTGCGAGGTCGTAGCGCTGCCGCCACTGCTCCGCGCCGAAGAACGGCTGGCTCCAGTCGCCGAGCGTGCGATACGCGATCGACGCGCGCTGGTCGAGCGCGAGCTGCAACGCGCCCAGGTCGGACTTGTCGACCGCGCCGGCATCGCTCAATTTGGCGAGCGCATCGAGATACGCGCGATACCGGTGCCACACGTCGAGCGCCTCGGCCTGCGCGACCGTGCCGTCGAGCTGCGCGGCGATCTCGCGCACGACGAACGCATCGAGCGCCACCGCGCTCAGGTCGCTCTGCGCGGTCAGGCAATAGTCGAAGAAATCGCGCACCGCGCGCGACTTCGCAAGATGGCCGCCTGCATCGAGCGGCAGGCGCGGCGCGCTGGAACCGGCGAGCGACGTCGGCAGGTCCGTACTCGCCGGTACGGCCGGCTGCGGCGCGGCGGCCGCCACGCGGCTCGTCGCGGGTGCATCCGGCACGTCACCCGCGGCGCCCGTGCCGCGATGCGATCCCGCCGCGCTCCACATCGCGACGCCGGCAATCGCCGCCAGCCCCACGACACCATAGATCGCCGCGCGCCGCGCCAGCGGCGCGCGCCCTTCACGTGCCGCCATCGATCACACGCCCGCGATTTTCAACCGGTTCGCATGCGTGCGGATCACCGCGACCGGATCTTCCGCATACGCGCCGCGCACGCCGAGCAACTGGTTGATCTCGTCGATGTGGTTCCACTTGTAGCTCGTGCTCAGCACCTTGCCGTACAGCGCGCTGCACTTCGATACGAGCCCGTCGTTCTGGCCCGAGCCGCGGTTGATCATCACCGTACCGGTTCCATACAGCGCAAGCGTCGACAGATCGAGCGCGTTCGCCGGATCGATCACCGGAATCGTGCTCGTGTCCGTCGCGCCCGTCGCGCCGAGCACGGAAAGCGTCGGTTGGATCGCCGTGCCGGCCCACGAATACAGCAGATGCGTGTTGCCGCCGACGGTTTCGGTCGGTGCACCGGTCTGGCAACTCCCTGGCGCGCCGAGGCCCGCGCTCGGATAGTTCTGGTTGTAGGCGGCGGCCTGCGCGGTCGTCAGCGTCTTCAGTGCAGCGAGGGCATCCTGGTTCGTGTTGTGGCTGCTGTTCGTCAGGATCCCGAATACATTGACGAACGCGGCGATCACCGTCGAAGACAACCCGGTCGGATCGTATGCGAGCACGCCCTGCACGAAGTCGGCGAACTCGGAGCCGCGATGCGGCGTGCCGATCGTCGTCACCGACGCGACGAGATCGGGTGCGACGGCCGCGACATAGCGCGACGTCAGCCCGCCCTGGCTGTGCCCGACGAGATTGACCTTGGTCGCGCCGGTCGCCGCGAGCACCGTCTTCACGTAAGCGAGCAGTTGTTCGCCGCGCCCGTTCGGGCCGTCGTCGCTCTGGAAGCCCGACAGGTTCGCGACGTAGACGGTCGCGCCATGCTGCTGCAGGTCTTCCTGGATGCCGTACCAGTAGTCGAGTACGCCCGCATACTTGTCGGTGCCGGTCAGCCCGTGCACGAGAATGATTGGATAGCGCGTCGTCGCATAGTCGTCGGCGGGCGCGGTTGCCGCCATCGCCGTCTGCGTCGTCGCGAGCGTCGTCAGCGCGGTCGACGCCGCGAACGGCGCGACGCTCATCGCGCATGCCACTGCCCCTGCCATTACCCTGGAACGCATCGATCTGGCCATGCATGTTCTCCTGATTATTGTGCTGCCGGTGCGAATGACACCGGATCGACACGCACGCCGCATTGCGCGCACCGCGCGGGTCGAATGCGGGAGTGAAGCACGACTCGCGAACGTTTGCGCCCCGACTAGATACGGTTCTCTAATCGGTTGACGCGCGCCGCCCGTTCGGGCGGTGCGGCGTCCAGGCACGCGCATGCTGCGACGCACACGCGCGATGCACGCTACAGCTTCGCGCTCACGCGCACCCATGCGGTACGCCCCGGCTCCATCACCGGCGCGTTCGCCGGATAGCCGAAACCGGCATTGCCGGCGAGGTTCAAATGCTCGGTGTAGGCCTTGTTCAGCACGTTGTCGACGCCGACCGAGATCTGCACGGTCTTGCTGACGTTGTACTGCGTATGCAGCGACAACACGCCGAATCCGGCGCTCGGGCCGAAGTCCTTGCCGACCACGTTGCCCTCGTTCAGCGCATAGCGATGCTGCGGCGCAACGATGCGCCACAGGCCGCCCGCCGACCATGCGCCGCGCGTGTATTCGAGCCCGATGCGCGCTTCGAGCGGCGGCATCTGCGGCAGCGGATCGCCGCTCGCCACGTTGCGCCCCCACGCATACGCGAGCGACGTCTCGACGCGCAGCGGCGCGACCGGCCGCCACGACACGCCGGCTTCGCCGCCCATGATCTGCGCGTTGACGTTGGTGGCCTGCGTGGTCGGGCCCATCATGCCGGCCGCATAGTTGAACAGGATGAAGTCCTGGACGTAGCCCGCGTACGCGGACACCCACGCATCGACGCGGTCGCCCTTGTATTGCGCGCCGACGTCGAGCTGGGTGGTTTTCTCCGGCTGCACCGCCGAAAACGCGTTGACCGAACCGGCCGGCCCGCGCGTCGCGGAAAACAATTCCCAGTAGTCCGGATAACGCTCTGCGTGGCCGATCCCCGCGTACCATGTGACGGGCAGCGACGCGAGATCGCGCTCGTAGCGCACGAAGCCGCTCGGCAGCACCTTCATCCGATCGTCGTCGAACGTCGGATTCGGCTTGCTCGTCATCATCCCGGGCGTCATCGCGCGCTTGTCGCCTGCGCTCGCATAGTCGACGCGCGCACCGCCGATCACGCGCGCGACGTCGCTCGCATACCACGTCAGTTCGCCGAACACGCCCGCGTTCCACATCGTCGCCTGCGCATCCCACGGCTGGTTTCGGTAGTTCTGCCGCCCCATCGACGAACGCGAATCGAGCCGGTTCGACTGCGCATCGACACCCGTGACGAGCTTGACGTCGTCGCCGAAGCGCAACGTCGCGGCCGCACGCGCGCCGACCGTGCGGCGCCGCACGTCCGCGGCCATCCGCATCGGCATGCTGCTCGTCGGATCGGGCTGCCGCAACGTATAGTTGTCCATCACGTGATCGGCTTCGTTGTAGTACACGCGCGCCTCGATCCGGTCGAGCACGTCGCCGAGATGTCGCTTGTCGAACGACAGCCCGAACGTCTCGCGGCGGAAATGCGCGCCGTCCATCCCGCGGCCCGCATAGCGCGCATAGCCGTCGCCGGTGCCGGCGGTCAGCTCGACACGCGTATGGTCGTCGGGCGTCCAGCCGAGCGCGGCATCGGCGTTCCATTTGTCCCACTGCGACGGCACGGTGTGGCCGTTGCCGTCCTGGTAGTCCTGCGAATGCGCGTGGTTCGCGGTGACGCGGCCATAGACGTCCGGCGTGCCGGCGGTCAGGTCGAGGTTCTGGTCGTTGCGGCCGAACGATCCGCCGACGAGGCTGCCGTCGAAGCGCATGCCGGGGCGCTCGAAACGCGGCGTCACGCGTTCGAACAGCACGGTGCCGGCCGACGCGCCCGGACCGTACAGCACGGTCTGCGGCCCCTTCACGACGGTGACCTTGTCATAGCTTTCCGGCGCGATGTACGACGTCGGCGCATCCATCCGGTTCGGGCACGCGCCGAGCGTCGGCATCCCGTTCGCGAGGATGTTCAGCCGCGATCCGAACATCCCGCGCAGCACGGGGTCGCCGTTCGTGCCGCCGCTGCGGATCGACGTGAAGCCCGGAATCGTCTTCAGGTAATCGGCGCCGTCGCTGGCGGGCAGCGGCTGGCGCGGCGCCTTCGGATCGGTGACGACGACGAGCGGCGTCGACAGCGGCGACGCGACGACTTCGACGGGCGGCAACAGCATGGCCGCATCGCCCGTCGGCGCACCGGCAGCATGCGCGGTGTCGGCTGCGGCAGGGCCCGCGGTCAGCGCGCCGACGGCCAGCGCGCGAACGGTGAGTTTCAGCATGCGCGGCAAAGGCCGCGCACCGGCATTGCGTGGCGCACGCGGCGCACGCAACTGGAAATTGGTCATGATCGAAAGCCCGAGTGACGCCCTCCACGCGGCCTCGACGGTCGCACGGATATCGGCGGTGATAAGAACGGAAGAAACGCGTCAGGCGCGCTCGGGCGGTGCGCGCGGATAGGCGCGCGGATAACGGTCGCCGCGCGCCGCGACGGCAGGCGACGCGACGGCGGAAACGGAAACGACGGGAAGGGAGTCGACCGACACGGCGGCAGGCGCGCCGATGGCCGGGCTATGCGCGAAGAAACCGCAGTAGCCGCACGCGTCGAGATGCAGCGCATGATCGTGCATGCCGCGCGCATCGGACGGACGATGCGCGCCATGCTCGGTACTGCACACGATCGCCTCGGGCGTGGCCGCATGGGCGATACGCCACTGCGACACCAGCGGCGCCGCGATCGCGATCCAGATCGCGAGCAGGCCAAGCCAGGCAGTCAGGTGACGATGTCGGTGCAGCATGTACGGCAACGAGTCAGCGGAATGTAAAAAACAGCCGCGATGTTACAGAATGTTCAACGTGATGACCAGTGCGGGCGCACGGTAAACGAACCGGGGGCGCATGGTTGTCAACACAACCATGCGCCCCCGCGTGCTGCGCGTGCCGGCGGCCGGACGATCAGGGCATCATGCGGCGCAGCACGTCGTCGCGCCGGATGAAATGATGGTAGAGCGCGGCCAGCGCATGCAGGCCGATCACGAAGTAGAACGCATTGCCGATCAGCTCGTGCACCTCCTTGATCGTCGGCCGCAGCGCCTTGTCGGGGCCGAACAGCGTGAACGACACGCCGAGCCAGTCGAGCGACACCGGCTTGCCGCCCATGTTGATCGTCATGATGCCGAGCAGCGGCTGCGCGATGACGAACGCGTAAAGCGCAAAATGTGCGAGCTTCGACAGCCAGCGCAGCAGCGTCGTCTGCGGAATCGGTTCCGGCACGCGGCTGACGACGCGCCACAGCACGCGCAGCACCGACAGCACGAGGACGAACGTACCGGCCGTCAGGTGCACGCTCATCCAGAACGCCCGGCTGTCGCTGCCCTTCGGTCCGCGGATCTCGATGGCCAGGTAGGCCAGCGCAACCAGCAGGAAGATGGCCCAGTGGAAGAAGATCGCGGGCGAGCTGTAGCGCGTCTGTTTCGCGAGGATGTTTTTCATGCTTCGTCTCGTGTCGTATTCGGGGAGGGGCGCCCATTGCAAACGGCCTGCGCCCGGCAAAGCTGTGGCGATTGTAGCCGCACGGGCGTCCAGTTTTGTACGGCGCGGTCAAATATCCGATGAATCGTCGGCGCGCGCCGCGTGACGGCTTGCCCTATGGAAAATCCGCATCGCGCGGGCGGGCAGCTGTGGCACGATGAAGCTTTGGTGCGGCGGCGCGCGGGCATCATGAGCAAAGCGTTCTTCGTTGCGGCCTACCGGCTGATCGCCGCATTGCTCGCGGTGTCCACCACGCTGCACAGCGTCGCCGACTACTGGCGCCTGCCAAGCTTCCATCTCGGCAACTACCTCAGCTACTTCACGCAACTGAGCAGCCTCTACGCGGCCGCGATACTGGCCGCGGGGCTGTGGCGCATCGCGCGCCCCGGCTCGGCCCGCTACGAATCGATGCGCGGCGCTGCCGTGCTGTACGTGCTGATCACCGCGATCGTCTACGAGCTGCTGCTTGCGCGGCTCGATGCGCTGCTCCACGTCACGCCGGCGTTCAACAACTGGGTATTGCACCGGATCGTACCGCTCGTGATGCTGTGCGACTGGCTGTATGTCGAACCGCGCTCGCCGATTCCGCGCCGCAGTGCGTTCGCGTGGCTCGGCTTTCCGGTCGTCTATCTCGGCTATACGCTCGTGCGCGGCGCGGCGGAGAACTGGTACCCCTACCCGTTCGTCGATCCGCGGCCGCACGGCTACCTGCCCGTCGCGATCCAGTGTTCGCTGATCGCGCTCGGCGCGGTGGCGCTCGCGTTGTGCATTTGCTGGCTCGGTAATCATGCGAGACAGTCTGGCAGCGCGACGCTTAAGGAAGGATGAAGGCGGAAAGGTGAAAGAGGCGGGGGAGAAAGGTGGGAACGTGTGCGCCGCCCGGCGCACACGTGGCGATGCCGACGATCAGCCGCCGTTGCGCGGCAGGAAGTTCATCGGATCGACGACCTTGCCGTTCTGGCGGACTTCGAATTCGAACGTCGAACGACCGCTCGCGTCGGCGCCCATTTCGGCGACCGGCTGGCCCTGACGCACCGCGTCGCCTTCGTTGACGAGCAGCTTGCCGTTGTGCCCGTAGGCCGTGATGAGCCCGTTGTCGTGCTTCAGGATCACGAGCGGACCGTATGCCTTGACGCCGGTGCCGGCGTACACGACGCGCCCGTTTGCCGCGGCCCGCACCGAATGGTCGGGCCCGGATGCGGCGATCACGACGCCGCGCGTCTTGCCGGCCGAGAACGGTGTCGCGACGACGCCCGTGGCCGGCCATGCGAGCGAGCCCGGCTGGGCGGCCGCCGCGGGCGGCTGCCCGTACGAGGTCGCGGCCTGCGGCGGCGCGACCCGCAATACCTGGCCCGGCGACACGGCGTCCGTGGGCGCCATGCGGTTCCAGTTGGCGACGTCCTGCACGCGCTGCCCGTAGGCGTTCGCGATGCCCGCCAGCGTATCGCCGGGGTTCACGCGGTAATAACCGGCAATCACGCCCGGCGTCGCCGCCGACGTGGACGCCGGCTGGCGCGTGGGCTGCCAGCTGTCGGTCCACGGCGTCATCGTGCAGCCCGTCAGCGCGATGGCCGCGGCGACGAGCGCCGCCTGCGGCAGCCAACGCGTGAGCGCGTCGTGGATGGGAATAGTTTCTCTCAAGGGTCCTCCCGGATTTGCGTCGTTGCGCCGCCCACCGCCCCCCGGCGCGCGACGCACGATGTCCGGCCGAACGGCCGGATCAATCAGTATCCGACCGCTTTCGCGGCCGTCAGTTTCCACAGCGGAACGTGGTGCGAAGCGCTCATCGGCCCTTTTTCGCATCGTCCCGATCGGCAAAGATACCATTTGTCGCGGTCAAGGCTCCGACAGTTGCCTGATCCGGAAACAATCTTGCGGCGTCGCACGGGCGCCGGCGGCCTGCTGGCCGGGCCGGGCGGGCCGCCCAGTGGCTGCTCGCGGTTTGTCGCGGAGGCGCACCGCCGCCTGCCGTATCGGCGGCGTCATATTGTCCGCTTCGATCGCCGCCTATACTCGGTGATGCGCAGCGCGATCCAACGACAACGAGGACCATGACAATGAATAACGCGACGTTTCTCTCCGTGCAGCTCGACGCCGACGATTTCGCCGGTTCCAGCGGTCTGGTCGAATTGCTCAACCGGCACCTGCTGTTCGCGACCGACGTCGCCGAAGCGGCCGATGCGCTCGTCCAGTTGGCGAGCGTCACGCACCTGACCGGCGCCGCGCGTCACAGCGTCGAGCTGCCGGTCCTCGCGATCGAACGGCTGCGCGACGCGCTCGACACGCTGAGCGGTTACGACGAAACGTGGCTGCAGGTGCTGGAACCGGCGGAAGCGCTGTTCCGCGATATCGGGCGCGGCAGACGCCCGCTGCACTGAACGACGGCGCATTGCGCGCCGCCAATGAAAAAGCCCGTCGTTCCGCTATGCGGAACGACGGGCTTTCGTACGACAGGGGGTCGGATGCGGTCGCCAGCGCGGCCGTACCATTAACGACCCTTGTAGACCGGCGCGCCGTCAGCGATGCGCTTGACTTGCCAGCCGGTTTTGGCAGCAGCCGGTACGCCCGATTCCTGGCCGGCGGCCGGTTGTGCGCCGTAGCCGGTCGTATCGGCGGCGGCGACGTTCTGTTGCGGGTTCACACGCGCTTCAGCGGCCTGGATGCCTTCCGGGTAGTTCGTACGGTCGCTGCCCAGCTTGTAGCCGGCCTGTTGCAGTTGAACCAGTTCGGCCTTCACCTGGGCACGGGTGACGGGCGCGTTCTGTTGAGCGAACGAGACGGCGGGGACAGCGAGGACGGCAGCAGCAGCGAACGTTGCGATCAGCGATTTCATGATTACCTCCGGGATTTTTTTGCTCCGCCGCACACACCATGTCTGCAGCGATGGAACAGAGTTTAGTCCCGGCAGCACCTAGGGAAAACCATGAAAGAACGAAAACACTGTTTCCCCGGAGCCAACAATGCTGGCATCCGGGATGGAAAAACCCTATTCAGAGCATAGATTTTCGCAACAATGCTGCCCCCGCTCGCCGGTCAGGCCCAGTTCGCGTGGAAGCTGCCCGGCTTGTCGGTGCGCTCGAACGTGTGCGCGCCGAAGAAGTCGCGCTGCGCCTGCACCAGGTTCGCCGGCAGCCGCTCGGAACGATAGCTGTCGAAGTACGCGACCGCCGACGCGAACGCCGGGACCGGCACGCCGGCCTTCACCGCGGCCACCACGACGTCGCGCAGCGCGGTCTGATAGTTCGCGGCGATGTCCTTGAAGTACGGATCGAGCAGCAGGTTCGCGAGCGCCGGATCCTTCGCGTAGGCGTCGGTGATCTTCTGCAGGAAGCGCGCGCGGATGATGCAGCCCGCGCGGAAGATCTTCGCGATCGTTCCGAGATCGAGGTTCCAGCCGTATTCTTCCGACGCCGTGCGCAGTTGCGCGAAGCCCTGTGCGTACGAGATCACCTTGCTCAGGTACAGCGCGCGGCGCACCGCTTCGACGAACGCGGCGCGATCGCCGTCGAACGGCGCGGCCGCCGGGCCCGACAGGATCTTGCTGGCGGCGACGCGCTCGGTCTTCAGCGACGACAGCACGCGCGCGAACACCGATTCGGTGATGAGCGGCAGCGGCACGCCGAGATCCAGCGCGTTCTGGCTCGTCCACTTGCCGGTGCCCTTCTGCGCGGCGCGATCGAGGATCACGTCGACGAGGTGCTTGCCGGTCTCTTCGTCCTTCTTGCCGAAGATCTTCGACGTGATCTCGATCAGGTAGCTGTCGAGCTCGCCCTGGTTCCATTCGGTGTACACCGCCCCGAGTTCGTCGTTGGTCAGGCCCGCGACGTCCTTCAGCACCGAGTAGCTTTCGGCGATCAGCTGCATGTCGCCGTATTCGATGCCGTTGTGGACCATCTTCACGTAGTGGCCCGCCCCGTCCGGGCCCATGTACGCGACGCACGGCTCGCCGTCCGACGGCGCCTTCGCGGCGATCTGCTTGAGGATCGGCTCGACGAGATCGTACGCGTCGCGCTGGCCGCCCGGCATGATCGACGGGCCGCGCAGCGCGCCCTCTTCGCCGCCCGACACGCCGGTGCCGATGAAATGCAGCCCCGATTGCGCGAGTTCCTGGTTGCGGCGGATCGTGTCGGTGAAATGCGTATTGCCGCCGTCGATCAGCACGTCGCCCTTCTCGAGCAGCGGCTTCAGCGATGCGATCGTCGCATCGGTGGCTTCCCCGGCCTTCACCATCATCAGGATCCGGCGCGGCGTTTCGAGCGACGCGACGAATTCCTCGAGCGTATAGGTCGGCACCAGATTGCGGCCGGGGAATTCGGCGATCAGTTCGTCGGTTTTCTCGCGACTGCGGTTGAACACCGACACCGCGTAACCGCGGCTCTCGATATTGAGTGCGAGATTGCGGCCCATCACCGCGAGCCCGATCACACCGATTGCTTGTTTGCCCATTAGTCAATTCTCCGGAAAAAACGGGGCGCGACCCGAGCCGGGCCGCGCGCACAGGCGAAAGGATAGTGGAAACCCGGCGGCGCTGCCCGCTTGCGTGTCATTGCTCCGCGTGCGGCAGGCGCCGGAATGCGACGCTCAGGTTGTTCGCCGGCATCTCGACGACCTCGATGCAGTCGAGCCCGCGATCGAGCCCGAGTGCGACGACGGTCTCGAGATCGCGCACGCCCCACGACGGGTCGCGGCTGCGCAACTGCCGGTCGAAGGCCTCGTTCGACGCCGCCGTATGGCGGCCTTCGCGACGGTACGGGCCGTACAGGAACAGCACGCCGCCCGGCCGCAGCACACGCGACGCGCCCGCGAACAGCGCTTCCGTACAGGCCCACGGCGAGATGTGGATCATGTTGATGCAGACGATCGCGTCGAGCGCCGCGACCGGCCACGGCGTGTCGCGCACGTCGAACGCCAGCGGCCCGGCGACGTTCGCGAGGCCCGCATGCGCGACCCACGCGGCGATCGAACGCCGCGCGTGCGCGTCGGGATCGCTCGGCTGCCAGTGCAGGCCCGGCAACGCCTGCGCGAAGTGAACGACGTGCTGCCCGGTGCCGCTCGCGATTTCGAGCACGCTGCCGGTCGCCGGCAGCACGCGGCGGAGCACGTCGAGGATCGGCCCGCGATTGCGTTCGGCCGCCGGCGCCGACAGCCGCGCGGACGGATCGTGAGAAGAAGCGGCGCCGGTCACGATGCACGCTCCGCAGTGTCGCTGTTGCTGTTGCGCCCGAGCCCCAGCCGCGTCACCAGTGCGTCGAGCGCGGGTGCGCAACGCGCCTCGACCTTCAGCGTCAGCATCGGGTCGGCGCGCGTATGGCCGAGATTGAGTGCGGCAACCGGCTTGTGCTGCGCCTGCGCCCACACGCAGAACCGGTAGCCGGAATACACCATCAGCGACGAGCCGACGACGAGCAGCGCGTCGGCTGCGTCGAGCGCCTGCGACGCCAGCGCCACGCGCTCGCGCGGCACGTTCTCGCCGAAGAACACCACCGCCGGCTTCAGCAGGCCGCCGCACGCGGGGCACGCCGGGATGCGGAACGTATCGAGCGCGGCCCATTCGAGATGCGCGTCGCCGTCCGCGGCCGGCTCGGCCTGCGCGCCCAGCAGCTCGGGATTGTCGGCTTCGAGCACGGTCTGGATCGTCGCCCGCGCATGATGCGCGCCGCAGTCGAGGCAGGTCACGCCGTTGATGCCGCCATGCAGCTCGATCACGTCGTCGCTGCCCGCGCGCTGATGCAGGCCGTCGACGTTCTGCGTGACGAGACGCTCGATCCGGCCCGCGCCGCCGAGCCGCGCCAGCGCGACATGGGACCCGTTCGGCCGCGCGCGGCCGACCACGGGCCAGCCGATCATGCTGCGCGCCCAGTAGCGGCGCCGCGCGGCATCGGAGCCGAGGAATTCCTGGAGTTGGATCGGCGGCGAGCGCATCCATTGGCCGTTGCGGTCGCGGTAGCCGGGAATGCCGGAATCGGTGCTGATGCCCGCGCCGGTCAGTACGAACAGGCGCGGATGACGCTCGACGAACGCGTGCAGCGCATCGAGCGCGGCCGGATCGACGTCGGCGATGGAGGAGTCGGGCAAGGCTGTGTCGTTCATGTTGGCAACGTGATCGGTCGCGCGGGCAGGTCGTGCGCCCGCACGGGCGGCCACGCGCGCCAGCACATGATACAGAACGCCGTGCGATCGGGCGGGCTGCCGCCGCGGCTAGCCGCGGCACGCAACAGCACGCAAAAAGACGCCCATCGCCGCTCGGCGACGGGCGCTTCAAACAATTGATCCATCGGGGTAGTGGATCAACTGACAGCACAATGTTGCGACGTCCGTCATACCGCGATCGACGGACGCTCCCCCGGGACTTCACGTGTTCCGCACTGCCGCGCCCATCGGCGCGTCATCGGCTTTCCCGACCCGATCCCGTTCGTCGCGCTCGTCACGCCGATGTCATGCGCGGCGTGCAAACGCATTCGCCGCGCGACGGGGTGCGTTGCGCCATGGCTTGACGATTCGGGAACCAGGCCGCGGCCATCCGCCAGCGTTCGCGGTTCATCCTGGACGGCCGACCGACATTGGTCGGACGCGCGCGTCACCCATGCACGCCGTCGTTCAGAACGAACCCGATCGTTCGGATGGAACGGAAAGCCGCTCGCTCACGTCGCCGCGATCAGCGGCGAAGCGAATACCCTGGCAGGTCGGCGATTCATGTTTGCAACACGGCATGTTGCGTTTCGGTCTTTTTTCATTCTCTTGTCCCCGTCTTCGATACATCCGACCCACTGAAGCGATTGCCGGGCCAACTGCACCTGCAATCGCGCTCACGGCGCATACAACCATGCAAGGAGCGCACCATGCTTCATGCCGCAAGGCCGCGCGGGCACATCAGGGGCCGCGGGCAGGCATCGTGCCCCGTCAGAAAGCGCGAATGTTTCGAAACTGAAACGCACCGGCGGTGACGTCGGTATCGTCGGGTTGGCGCGTTGCAGGGCGGCCAGTCGCCTTACAATCGCCCCACGATTGGCGGCGCGCGTGCGCCCGGACTTGCCCTTTCCCGCGGCGCACCACCGCCCGACCGGAACCCGCACTCGCTGCCTGTCCGACACGAAGCACGGGCCGGATATCGACTACCGCATGCTGTTCTACGGCACCGATCGCGACAACCGCGCGTCGCAATGCGCGGCGTTCCGCCCGGGTCTCGCGTTGCGAAGCGGATAGCGCGGGGTTTGCGCCGTCCCGCTCGTGCATCGCGCAAACACGCTAGCATTCGGACACGGAGCGCCCGCATGCTTCCGCTGCCTCGCCGCCAAGGACCCGACATGACCCCACCCGCTTCCGCCCCTCCCGACGTCGCGCATCGCGTGTTCTCGTCCGGGAGGCTGTCGATCGGCCTCACGCTTCCGCTGCTTCGCGGCGGCCACATCGTCGCGGACTTCAACGAGCAACTCGAACTCGCCGCGCTGGCCGATTCGCTCGGCTTTCGCGCGCTGTGGATTCGCGACGTGCCGCTGAACAGCGCCGACTATCCGGACCCGGTCGGCCACCTCGACCCGTGGGTACTGCTCGGCGCACTGGCGTCGCGCACCCGCCGGATCGCGCTCGCCAGCGGCGCGATCGTGCTGCCGCTGCGTCATCCGCTGCATATCGCGAAAGGTGCGCTGTCGGTCGCGACGCTGTCGGGCGGGCGCTTCATCCTCGGGCTCGGCTCCGGCGACCGGCCACCCGAATATGCGGCGTTCGGCGTCGACGCGGAAACCCGGCGCGACCGCTATCGCGCGCACTGGGACGTCGTCGCGGCCGCGCTCGGCATGCCGTCGCGCGTGCTGCCCGACCAGACGCCACCCGATGCGCCCGCCTTCACGCTGCTGCCGCGCGACGGCGACGCGGTGCCGATGCTGGCGGTCGGCTCGGGCGGACAGAGCGTCGACTGGATCGCACGGCATTCGATCGGCTGGATGACGTATCACCGCGATCCGGATACGCAGCGCGCCCGCTATTCGATGTGGCGCGCGGCGGTCGAGCGGCTCGCGTCGCCGCAATTTCGCGCGTTCGGCGTATCGATGCGGCTCGATCTCGCCGCGCATCCGGATACGCCCGCCACCGCGCTGCCGCTCGGTTATGCGACCGGGCGCCGCGCGTTGGTCGATATCCTGCGGGACATGCGCGCGGCCGGGACGCACCATGTCACGCTGAATCCGGGATCGGACCGGCCGGTGCGCGACGTCGTCGAGGAAATCGCCGAGCATGTGTTGCCGGTCTTTCACGACGAACAAGCGTGATTCATCAGGAATCCCAATTCACATGATGCGACGCGAGCGCTGATCGTGGCCGGGCGAATGCTCCCGCAACGGCGCATCCCTGACAGGAATCGGCAACGGCGCGTTACAGACGCCTTACGACCGGGCCAACATGACGTTCCTGTCGATATCGGACGGTCGACCGTCTGTATCCGGCACACGGCTTGCCGGCATGTGCCGCCGACGCCCGTGCCGGCGCCTTCATGCCCGATTCAACTCGTCGACGACGGAACTATTCGGTTTCGATCGCGATCATGTTAACTTCCGTCCATCGTTCAGCCTGGCGGGCCGCGTGACGAGACGCACCCGCATGCCCATTCCATGCGACATATCCTCCTCGGCTGGCTGCTCGCCGCCGTCGTCTCGGCCGCTCACGCGGCCGCTCCCGCACCGGCCGCCGCGTCGGCCGCCTCCGGCGCCGCGCCCGCACTGACGCCGCAAGAGGCGCGGCAGGCACTGAATGTGCTCGAAAACCCGCGCGAGCGTGCGCAGGTCGAAACGACGCTGCGCGCGATCGCGGCCGTCGGCGCGTTGAGCGCACCCGCCGTGCCGGCAAGCGCGGCGCCGGCAGCCAGCGGCGCATCGGCTGCCGCGGCGCCGGCCGCGCTCACGTCGAACGGGCTCGCCTCGATGCTCGTCCGTCAGGGCTCGCGATGGGCCGCGCAGATCGGCAACGCGCTGCAGGAGTCGCTGCGCTCGCTGCTCGATATCGGTTCGGTGGGAAGCTGGTGGCGCGACACGCTCGTGCGCGCCGACGAGCGTGCGAACCTGACGCGCACGCTCGGCATCCTCCTCGCGGTGCTGCTGCCTGCGCTCGTCGTCGAATGGCTCGCGAAGCGGCTGCTGCGACGCGCACTGGCCGCGGTGGCCGCGCGCCGCGCGGCGCCCGATGCCGCCGCATCGGACGAGGACCACGCGCCCCCGCCGTCGCAAAGCCGAGGCCACGCCCGCCGGCACACCACGCTGCTGAACCGGATGCCGCGCGCACTCATCAGTCTCGCGCTGCGCGCGGTACCGCTGCTCGTGTTCGTCGGCGTCGCGAGCCTGACGATGTCGTTGCTCGTCGAAGCCGACACGCCGATCGAAGCCGCGCTCGAAGCGTTGATCGACACCTACGTGATCTGCCGGCTCGTCACGATCGTCAGCCGGCTGTTCTTCCAGCCCGACGCGCGGCAGTTGCGGCTGCTGCATATCAGCGACGCATGGGCCGCGTTCGCGCAACGCTCGATCGCGCGGATCGTGATCGCGGTCGGTGCATGCACGGCGGCCGTCGAGATCGCCGCGAACTTCGGCCTGACCGAAGCCGGCCATGTCGCGCTGCTGAAGGCCGTCGCGCTCGTCGGGCACGTGATGATCTCGGTGCTGATCCTGCAGTGCCGCCGGCCGGTCGCGGCACGCATCCGCGCCGCCGGCGCGGATCGTCCGACCTTCACCGTCGTCGGCAACGCGCTCGCGGACGCGTGGGCGCCCGTATCGGTCTTCATCGTGATGGCGCTGTGGTTCGTGTGGGCGCTCGACGTCCACAACGGCTACCGCGTACTGATCGCGCTCGGCGGCCGGTCGATCGCCGTGATGATCGCGATGCGGATGGTGTCGATCGTCGTGTTCGGTGCGCTCGCGCGGCTGTTCCAGCGCCGCGACGACGATCGCACGCTCGTTCATCTGCACGCATACCGCTACTACCCGCTGCTGCGCCAGATCGTGTCGGGCGCGATCGGCGTCGTGACCGTCGTGCTGCTACTGCAGATCTGGGGCGTGCCGATCTTCCGCGCATTCGAGACGGGCACGATCGGCCACCGGCTCGCGTCCGCGCTGGTGACGATCGCGATCGCGGCGATCGTCGCGCTCGTCGTGTGGGAAGCGGCCAACATCGCGATCGAGCGCCGGCTGCAACGCTGGACGCGCGAAGGCAACCTGGTGCGCGCCGCGCGGCTGCGCACGCTGCTGCCGATGCTGCGCTCGCTGCTGTTCGTGATGATCGCGCTCGTCGTCGTGCTGACGGGCCTCAGCGAACTCGGCGTAAACGTCGGCCCGCTGCTGGCCGGCGCCAGCATCTTCGGCGTCGCGCTCGGTTTCGGCTCGCAGAAGCTCGTGCAGGATTTCATCACCGGGATCTTCCTGCTGATGGAAAACGCGATGCAGGTCGGCGACTGGGTCACGCTCGCCGGCGTGTCGGGGACGGTCGAATACCTGTCGATCCGCACCGTGCGGCTGCGCGCCGGCGACGGGTCGCTGTACACGATTCCGTTCAGCTCGGTGACGACCGTCAACAACACGAATCGCGGGCTCGGCAACGCGGCCGTCAAGGTCAGCATCGCGTACGGCGAGGACGTCGAGCGCGCGATCGCGACGCTGAAGGAAATCGGCGCCGCGTTGCGCGACGATCCGAAGTACCACGACGGCATCCTGTCGGATTTCAGCTACTGGGGCATCGACCAGGTCGACGGCGCGGCGCTCGCGCTGGCCGGTCAGATCCAGTGCACGGACTCGGCGCGCTGGAGCGTGCAGCGCGAATTCAACCGGCGGATCGCGGAGACGTTCCTCGAACGCGGGATCCGGATCGCCAATCCGCAGCGCAGCGTCGTGGCCTATGCGGACGGGTCGCGACCCGTCGGCAGCGATGACAACGACGCGCGCCCAGACGCGCAGAATACCGCCGAACCGGCGGCCCGGCCGCCGTCGCCCGACGCAGCGGAGCGCAAGCCGAGATGATCGCGATCGCCCGGGGCCGGTGACCGGCGGCGCTCAACGCGCGGCGGGCTTCTTCACGCGCGCCGTGCTTTTCGCGGCGGGCGGTGCGGCCCCCGGCTTCGCCGCACGTCGTTTCGCCGCGGCACCCTGCCCGCGCTTCGCGGCGGTTTCCGGACCAGCGGCCCCCGCATCGCGCTGCGCATGCCATTGCTCGAGCAGCACGCGCGTCTGGTCGGCAATCGTGTCGGTCACCAACGCCGCGCGTTCGCCCTCGAACGCGTCCCATTCGAGCAACTGCAGCGCCGAACGCTGCGCGATGTGGAACACCGTGATCTGCCCGAACAGGCTCAGCGCGCGCAACCGCGTGACGGGATCGTCGGCCGGCCGCCCCGAGATGCGGCCGATCAGCTCCGCGCTCACGTCGTTCAGCGGCTTGCGCATGCGCTTCATCAGGATTTCGCTCGCGCTCGCCGGTTCCTGGCCGCCTTGCTCGCGCGCGAAGAACATCCGCTGGTTCATCGTCTTCGGCGCGGTGAACATTCGGTCCGACAGCGCCCGCAGCAGCCCGATGAACGCATCGATCAGCGCATCGACGCTCGCGTGGGCGTCGAGCATCGCACGCGCATGGCCGACCGCCGGCGCGAACACCTGCCAGCCGTGCTCGGCGATCGTCTCGACGCACGCGCGGTACACGCCTTCCTTGTTCTCGAAGTAGTACTGGAGCGCCGGCGCGTTCACGCCCGCCATCGCGGCGATCTCGCGCGTCGACGCGCCCGCGAACCCGCGTTCGCCGAACAGTTCGATCGCCGCCTCGATGATCCGCTGGCGCGTTTCGTCGCCGCGCGCGTAGCCGCCCGCCGACGTGCGGCGCAGCTTCTTCGCTTCGTTCATGCCTTCCTCGTCATTCGCTCGATCGACATTCTACTTGACACAATTTTATCAACTGGAATAATTCTTCCACTTGGAATAAATTGGATCCCGCATGTCGTCGCCACAAGACCCGCCACAGAAAGCAGATCGTCAGGAAAACGGAACAAAACCTCGCAACGGCGGAACGAGGCGGCGCGTCCTGCTCGCGGTCGCCGTGCTCGCGACTGTCGGCGGCGCGGTGTGGCTCGGCCGCTGGTGGACGGTCGGCCGCTTCATCGAAAGCACCAACGACGCGTACCTGCAGGCGGACAGCATGACCGCCGCACCGAAGGTCGCCGGCTACGTGACCGACGTCTACGTGCGCGACAACCAGCCCGTGAAGGCCGGCGATCCGCTCGTGCGGCTCGATGTCCGCCAGTACCAGGTGGCGCTCGCGCAAGCGCAGGCGACCGTCGACGCCCGTCGCGCCGATATCGCGCGCGCCGAGGCCGACATCAGCCAGCAGCGCGCGAATCTCGACCAGGCCGACGCGCAGGCGAAGGTGTCGCGCATCAACGCGCAGCATGCGAGCGACGAATACACGCGCTATGCGCCGCTCGCGGCGACCGGCGCCGAAACGCACGAACGCGTGGCAGACCTGAAGAGCACGCGCGACCAGGCGGCGGCGACGCTCGCCGCGAACAACGCGTCCATCGCCGCCGCCCGCACGCAGATCGCGTCGTTCACCGCGCAACTCCAGCAGGCGCGCGCGCAGCTCGAGGCCGCGCAGGCCAGCGCCGCGCAGGCGCAGCTCGACCTCGACAATACGATCGTGCGCAGCACGCTCGCGGGCCGCGTCGGCGACCGGACGGTGCGCGTCGGCCAATACGTGCAGCCCGGCACGCGGCTGCTGACCGTCGTGCCGGTCGATTCGATCTATCTCGTCGCGAATTTCAAGGAAACGCAGATCGGCAACATGCGCATCGGCCAGTCCGTCGAGCTGCACGTCGACGCGCTGCCGGACGGCCCGCTGTCCGGTGTCGTCGACAGCTTCGCGCCCGGCACCGGCGCGCAGTTCGCGCTGCTGCCGCCGGAGAACGCGACCGGCAACTTCACGAAGATCGTCCAGCGCGTGCCGGTGCGCATCCGCCTCGCCGCGAACGCTCGCGCGCAACGCATGCTGTTGCCCGGGCTGTCGGTGACGGTCGACGTCGATACGCGCTCGGTGCGCGACGAGCAGCATCATGGCTGATACGCCCGCCACGATACCCATGCCGCCGCACGAAGGCCGCGCGAGCGTGACCGACTGGATCGCGGTCGCGGCCGGCGCGCTCGGCGCGCTGATGGCGACGCTCGACATCTCGATCACGAATTCCGCGCTGCCGCAGATCCAGGGCGAAATCGGCGCGACCGGCACCGAAGGCACGTGGATCTCGACCGGCTACCTGATGTCGGAAATCGTGATGATCCCGCTCGCCGCGTGGCTCACGCGCGTGTTCGGGCTGCGCAATTTCCTGCTGACGAACTCCGCGCTGTTCATCGCGTTCTCGATGATGTGCGGCTGGTCGCATTCGCTGCCGATGATGATCGCCGGCCGGATCGGCCAGGGCTTCACCGGCGGCGCGCTGATCCCGACCGCGCAGACGATCATCCGCACCCGCCTGCCGCTGTCGCAGTTGCCGGTCGGGATGACGCTGTTCGGCCTGATCGTGCTGCTCGGGCCGCTGTTCGGTCCGGTGCTCGGCGGCTGGCTCGCGGAAAACGTGAACTGGAGCTGGTGCTTCTTCCTGAACCTGCCCGTGTGCCTGCTGCTGATGGCGCTGCTGGTGTTCGGCCTGCCGTCGGACCGCCCGCAATGGAGTGCGTTCTTCAACGCGGACTGGCTCGGCATCCTCGGCCTCGCGATCGGCCTGAGCTCGCTGACCGTCGTGCTCGAGGAAGGTCAGCGCGAACGCTGGTTCGAATCGCAGATGATCGTCACGCTAAGCGTCGTGTCGTTCGTCGGGATGGTCCTGATCGCGCTGTCGCAGCGCTTCGCGAAGCGGCCGATCATGCGGCTGTCGCTGATGCGCAACCCGCGTTACGCGAGCGTGATCGTGATCGTGTCCGCGGTGGGCGCCGGGCTGTACGGCGTGTCCTACCTGCTGCCGCAGTTCCTCGCGATCGTCGCCGGCTACAACGCGGAACAGGCCGGCGCGATCATGCTGCTGTCGGGGCTGCCGGCCTTTCTGGTGATGCCGATCCTGCCGCGCCTGCTCGGCAAGGTCGATTTCCGCATCCTCGTGATCACCGGGCTGCTGCTGTTCTGCCTGAGCTGCATGCTCGACATCAGCCTGACCGCGCAGAGCGTCGGCCACGATTTCGTGTGGTCGCAACTGATCCGCGGCCTCGCGCAGATGCTCGCGATGATGCCGCTCAACCAGGCGTCGATGGCGGCCGTCGCGCGCGAAGACTCGGGCGACGCGGCCGGGCTCTACAACATGGCGCGCAATCTCGGCGGCTCGATCGGGCTCGCGATCATCGGCACCGTGATCGACCGCCGCACGACCTTCCATACGGCCGTGCTGCGCGAATCGGTGAGCGCGAACTCGCTGATCGGTCAGGATCGCCTGTCGGCCTATGCGGCCAACTGGTTCGCGCACACCGGCGATCTCGCGTATTCGAACATGCGCGCGCTCGGCCAGTTCGCGCGGCAGATCCAGATCCAGGCCGTCGTCATGACCTATTCAGAAACCTTCTATCTGCTGGGCCTCGCGCTGCTCGCCTGCGTGCCGCTCGCGCTGCTGCTGAGAACGCCGCCGCGCGGCCCGCAACCGATGTCGTCCGGCCATTGACCCGTCATACGCGATGAAATCCTTCTCCCTGCCCCGCCGCCCCGTGCTCACCCTGTGCGCGGCCGCGTGCCTGCTCGCCGGCTGCACGGTCGGCCCCGACTATCGCGGCGCGCCCGCCGCGCCGGATGCGCCGACCTTCGTGCGTGCGCCTGCCACCGGCGTCGACACCGCCGCGCCCGCGCCGAGCGCGTGGTGGCACGCGTTGAACGATCGCCAGCTCGACGAGCTGATCGTTGCCGCGCTCGTGTACAACCCCGACCTGCACGCCGCGCAAGCGCGCTTGCGCGCGGCGCGCGCGCAGCTCTCGCAACAGCGCGCCGCGCAGATGCCGAAATCGTCGGCCACCGTCGCGGCCATCCGCATGCGCGAACCGGACGTCGGCGCGCTCGGCTCGCTGCTGCCGTCGAACGGCTCGGAACAATCGGGCGGCACGTCGCCGTCGCTCGGCGGCGAGGGCCCGCTGCAACTCTATTCGGCGGGCTTCGACGCGACGTGGGAAATCGACCTGTTCGGCGGCACGCGCCGCGCGGTCGAAGCCGCGTCCGCGCAAGCCGAGGCCGTCGATGCCGATCTCGCCGACACGCAGGTGTCGATCGCGGCCGAAGTCGCGAATGCGTACGTCGACCTGCGCGACCAGCAGCAACGGCTCGCGTTGTCGCGGCGCACCGCGCAATTGCAGCAGCAGATGCTCGAACTCACGCGGCAGCGGCGCGCGCGCGGCGTCGCGGCCGATGCGGACATCGAGCGGCTGACCACGCAGGTCGAGAACACCCGCGCGTCGTTGATCCCGCTCGATGCCCAGGTGACCGAATCGCTCGACCGGCTCGCGATCCTGACGGGCCGCGCGCCGGGCGCGCTGGACGCCGCGCTGTCGACTCCGGACGCCGCATTGCCGACGCTGCCCGGCAGCGTCGCGATCGGCGATCCGGCCACGCTGCTGAAACAGCGCCCCGACATCCGCGCGGCCGAACGCCGGCTCGCATCGAGCAATGCGCAGATCGGCGAACACGTCGCCGACTATTTCCCGAAGGTGACGTTGCTCGGCGATCTCGGCTTCAGCGCGACCGACCCCGGCCATTTGTTCCGCAAGCAGAATTTCACCTGGGTGGGCGCACCCTACCTGCAATGGAACATTCTCGATTTCGGGCGTACGCGCGGCGCGGTGCGCGCAGCCGAAGCGTCGCGCGACGAAGCGGAAGCGAATTATCAGAAGGCCGTGCTCGGTGCGTTGCAGGACGCCAATACCGCACTGCAGCGTTACGGGCATCAGCGCGAGCACGTCGTCGCATTGACGAAGGTGCAGACGTCGGCCGTGCATTCGCGCACGCTGATGGACCAGCGCTATCGCGCGGGCGTCGCGTCGATGATCGACCTGCTCGATACGCAACGCGAAGCGCTGTCCGCGCAGCAGAACGTGATCGCCGGGCAGGCCGAACTGATCAAGGACTATGTGTCGGTGCAGAAGAGCCTCGGGCTCGGATGGCAGGCAAGCGCCGGTTGACTGCGCGGCCGAAAATCATGCACGGCCGATACATCATCCTCATCGAAACAATCCGGCAATAACTCATTGCGCGCGCAACAATACGGCTTGGTTTCTTGCGCAACAAACAGGCTCGCACCGCATCGCCCCACGGCTATCGAAAACATATCGAATATCAATTAGCCAATCGTCTGACGATCTCTTCTAATTCAGTCGGCTTCCCCACCACCGATCGGATTCAAGGAGTTCCATCGTCATGTCCTCATCTTCCCATCGCGTGCTGCGGCACGCAGTCGCCGCGATCTGCGTCGCACTCTCCGCCTCTCCGTACGCCGCCGAACTCACGCGCGACACCGGCGCGCCCGTCGGCGACAACCAGAATTCGCAAACGGCCGGCCCGGCCGGCCCGGTACTGCTGCAGGACTCCGCGCTGATCGAGAAACTGCAGCGCTTCGATCGCGAACGCATTCCGGAACGCGTCGTGCATGCGCGCGGCACCGGCGCGTTCGGCGAGTTCGTGCCGAGCGCCGACATCTCCGACCTGACGAAAGCGAAAGTCTTCACGCCGGGCACCCGCACGCCGGTGTTCGTGCGCTTCTCCACTGTGATGGGCTATCGCGGCTCGCCGGAGCAGGCGCGCGACCCGCGCGGCTTCGCGGTGAAGTTCTATACGCAGCAGGGCAACTGGGACATGGTCGGCATCAACTGGCCGGTGTTCTTCATTCGCGACGGCATCAAGTTCCCCGACTTCGTGCACGCGAACAAACCGAGCGCCGTGACCGGCGTGCAGGACCCGAACCTCGCGTTCGACTTCTTCGCGCACACGCCCGAAGCGACCCACATGCTGACGCGGCTGTACACGGACGAAGGCATGCCCGATTCGTATCGCCGCATGGACGGCTTCGCGGTGCATGCGTTCAAGTTCGTCAATGCGCAAGGCGACGTGCATTACGTGAAGTTCCACTGGAAGAGCCAGCAAGGCGTGCACGGCCTGCGCCCGCAAGAAATCGCCGCATCGATCGGTCGCGACTGGAACCTGATGACGAACGATCTGTACGGCGCGCTGAAACAGGGCGATTTCCCGAAGTGGGACCTGTACGTGCAGGTGCTCACGCCGAAAGACCTGAACCGCTTCGACTTCGACGCACTCGACGACACGAAGGTGTGGACCGGCGTACCTGAACGCAAGATCGGCACGATGACGCTCAACCGCGTGCCCGACAACTACTTCCAGTCGACCGAGGAATCGGCGTTCGCGCCGTCGCGGCTCGTGCCGGGGATCGAACCGTCCGAAGACCGGATGCTGCAGGATCGCCTGTTCGCGTACGCCGACACGCAGTTGTACCGGCTCGGCGCGAACTACATGGATCTGCCGATCAACCGCCCGGTCGTGCCGGTCGTCAACAACAACCAGGACGGCAAGATGAATGCCGGCGACCGCAAGGGCGAGGTCAATTACGAACCGTCGACGCTGAACGAACTCGCGCAGGATCCGCAGTACAAGTCGGTCCGCATGGCGCTGAGCGGCACGACGCAGCAGGAAGCGATCCGCAAGAAGCTGCCGTTCCGTCAGGCGGGCGAGTACTACCGCAGCCTGTCGCAGCAGGACAAGGACGACCTCGTCACCGCGCTGTCCGGCGACCTCGGCCAGGTGAAGAACGCGCAGAACCAGTACGCGATGCTGTCGTACTTCTACAAGGCCGACGCCGACTACGGCACGCGTCTCGCGCAGGCCGTTCACGCGAACGTCCAGCAAGTGCAGTCGCTCGCAGCGAAGCTGAGCGACAACTGATCTCGCGACACCGGCCGCGGTCGACGTGTGCGCTCACGCCGCGCACGTCGGCCCGATCCCTTCATCAGGACTTCCCCATGCGATCCAACCGCTTCACCCACGCGATCCGCGCGGCCGCGGCGGCGCTCGCGCTGGCCGCGCTCGCCGGCTGCGCGCACCTGCCCGACCGGCCGGCATACGGCAAGGCCGACCCTGCCGCGCTGCGCCGCTATGACGACGACTGGTTCGACGCGGCGCGCGTCGGCCGCGTCGATATCCTGCGCGCGTTGCACGACGCCGGCTATCCGGTCAACGCCACCGACAGCCACGGCTACACGGCCGTGATCCTCGCGTCGTACGACGGCCAGCCCGCGGCGCTCGACTACCTGTTGTCGGTCGGCGCCGATGCGTGCGCCGGCGATCGTCACGGCAACACCGCACTAATGGGTGCGCTGTTCAAGAACGAACCCGACATCGCGCGACGCCTGATCGACACGCGCTGCCCGATCGACCAGACGAACGGCGCCGGCGAAACCGCGCTGGGGTTCGCGACGCTGTTCAACCGCTTCGAGCTGATTCCGCTGCTCGTCGCGCATGGCGCGAATCCGAACCATGTCGACCGGCGCGGCCAGTCGCTGCTTCAGCTCGCGCTGACGCACGACAACATGTATGCCGCGGACGCACTGCGGAAGGCCGGCGCAAAACAGTAGCGCGACTACGCGTCAAATGGCGCGACCCATTCGCTGACCTCCATCCGCGTCGCCATCACGCGATGCCCACGCCCTGTCGCGCACGTGTGCGCCCAGCGGTCCCGTCGTCGCCAGCCAGCGCAGACGCACCGCCTCGTCGGCCAGTCCGCCCGGCCGCCCTGCCGGCTCGATCTTTAAACACCAACGCGAACCGACGCGCGCATCGAGCCGAAACACCGCGCGCATGAACACCGCGCCGCCCCCTGTTCGTCCGGGCGTTCCGCTTCGGCTCCCCCTCCTTTCGGCGCCTTTCGCCGCCTCCATCGAATCTCCATCTTTCCGCATCAAAGCCCCCAACTAATCCAAGCACACTCCGCCCCGTCAAAGCAGGCAGTGGGCTGCCTGCGCTTCCTGGAGTCGCTATGAAGAATCAGAAACGATGCTGCCACGGCGCCGTATGCGCGCTGGCGGCGGCGATGCTGGCGGGTTGCGGGCCGGCCGAGCAGCAGGCCGCCGCACCGGCCACTCCGGTCGCGGCCATGACCGTGACCGCCATGCGCGTCGACGTGACCGAAGACCTGCCGGGCCGCGTCGCGGCCGTGCGGGTGGCCGAGATCCGGCCGCAGGTGAGCGGCATCGTGCAGCGCAGGCTGTTCGAACAAGGCACCGAAGTGCGCGTGGGCCAGCCGCTGTTCCAGATCAATCCGGCGCCGTTCAAGGCCGAGATGGATACCGCCGCCGCGTCGCTGCAGCGGGCACAGGCCGCGCTCGAACGCGCGAAGGTGCAGACCGCACGCTTCAAGCCGCTCGTCGAGGCCGATGCGATCAGCCGCCAAGTGTACGACGACGCCGTATCGCAACGCGACCAGGCCGCGGCCGACGTCGCGCAGGCCCGCGCGACGCTCGCGCGCCGCCAGCTCGACCTGAAGTTCGCGACCGTGGAAGCGCCGATCGCCGGCCGCATCGACCAGGCGCTCGTGACCGAAGGCGCGCTGGTGTCGAGCGGCGACAGCCAGCCGATGGCGCGCATCCAGCAGATCGACCAGGTGTACGTGGACGTGCGCCAGCCGGCCGCGTCGCTCGAAGCGCTGCGCGGCGCGCTCGCGTCGCAGCCGCAAGCGTCGGACCGCAACGGCCTGCCGGTCGACGTGCTGCGCGACGACGACACCCGCTACGACGTGAAGGGCCGCATGCTGTTCTCGGGCGTCAACGTCGATCCGGGCACCGGCGACGTGCTGCTGCGCGTGCTGGTCGACAACCCGAAGCGCCAGTTGCTGCCGGGCATGTACGTGCGTGCCCGGATTCCGCGCGCGCACTACGCGAACGCGGTGATGGTGCCGCAGCAGGCCATCGTGCGCGCCGGCGGCAAGCCGCAGGTGTGGGTGCTCGACACAAAGGGCATCGCGCACCTGAAGGCGGTCGAGGTCGGCGAACTGACGAACCGCAGCTACCGCATCAAGTCGGGCCTGCAGGCCGGCCAGAAGATCGTCGTCGAAGGCATGGAACGCCTGACCGACGGCGCGCCGGCGGCCGCGACCGACTGGAAGTCGCCTGACGCGGCCGCCACCGCGTCCGCGCACTGAGTCACGAGGAGCCTCCAGCCATGGCTGAATTCTTTATCCGACGCCCGGTGTTTGCGTGGGTGATCGCGCTCTTCATCATCCTGACGGGGCTGATCGCGATCCCGCAATTGCCGGTCGCGCGCTATCCGTCGGTCGCGCCTCCGTCCGTCACGATCACCGCAACCTATCCCGGCGCCACGCCGCAGACGATGAACGACGGCGTGCTGAGCCTCATCGAGCGCGAACTGTCCGGCGTCAAGAACCTGCTGTACTTCGAATCGTCGGCCGACACGTCCGGCGGCGCGCAGATCACCGTCACGTTCAAGCCCGGCACTAATCCCGAGATGGCGCAGGTCGACGTGCAGAACAAGATCAAGTCGATCGAGCCGCGCCTGCCTGCCGCGGTGCGCCAGAACGGGCTGATCGTCGAATCCGCATCGTCCGGCTTCCTGATGCTGATCGGCCTGCGCTCCGACAGCGGCCGCTTCGACGAAGGCGCGCTCGCCGACTACATGGCGCGCAGCGTGTCCGAGGAGTTGCGGCGCATCGACGGCGTCGGGCGCGTGCTGCAATTCGGCTCCGAGCGCGCGATGCGCATCTGGGTCGATCCGCAGAAGCTGATCAATTTCGGCCTGTCGATGAACGACCTGACGACCGCGATCGGCCAGCAGAACGTGCAGATCGCGCCGGGCAGCCTCGGCGCGCTGCCCGCGCTGCCGGGCCAGCGCGTGACCGTGCCGCTGACCGCGCAAGGTCAGCTCGCGACGCCGGAGGAATTCGCAAAGGTCGTGCTGCGCGCGAACGCGAACGGCTCGAAGGTCGTGCTCGGCGACGTCGCGCGCGTCGAACTCGGTTCGCAAAACTACATGTTCGTGAGCCGCGAGAACAACAAGCCGGCCACCCTCGCCGGCATCCAGCTCGCACCGGGCGCCAACGCGGTGAAGACCGCAGACGCGATCCGCACGCGCATGGCTGAACTGAGCAAGTCGATGCCGTCTGGCATGAGCTATTCGATCCCGCTCGACACGTCGCCGTTCGTGAAGATCTCGATCGAGAAGGTGCTGGCCACGCTGTTCGAGGCGATGGTGCTCGTGTTCCTCGTGATGTACCTGTTCCTGCAGAACGTGCGCTATACGCTGATCCCGGCCATCGTCGCGCCGGTCGCGATGCTCGGCACCTTTGCGGTGATGCTGCTGACCGGCTTCTCGATCAACGTGCTGACGATGTTCGGCATGGTGCTCGCGATCGGCATCATCGTCGACGATGCGATCGTCGTCGTCGAGAACGTCGAGCGCCTGATGGCCGAGGAAGGACTGTCGCCGAAGGACGCGACGTCGAAGGCGATGAAGGAAATCACCGGCGCGATCATCGGCATCACGCTGGTGCTGACCGCGGTGTTCCTGCCGATGGCGATGGCGAGCGGCTCGGTCGGCGTGATCTACAAGCAGTTCACGCTGTCGATGGCCGTGTCGATCCTGTTCTCCGCGCTGCTGGCGCTGACGCTCACGCCGGCCCTGTGCGCGACGATGCTCAAGCCGCTCGCACCGGGCCATCACGAAAAGCGCGGCTTCTTCGGCTGGTTCAACCGCCGCTTCGATCGCCTGACGACCTGGTACGAGACGCGCGTCGGCCGCCTGGTCGGCCGCACCGGCCGCGTGATGCTCGTGTTCGTCGCAATCGCGGGCGCACTGGTGTTCGGTTTCCGCAGCCTGCCGTCGTCGTTCCTGCCGGACGAGGACCAGGGCTACTTCATCACCAGCTTTCTGCTGCCCGCGGACGCTACCGCCGAGCGCACGCATGACGTGGTCAACACGCTGGAGAAGCATCTTGCTTCGCGTCCGGCAATCCAGTCGAGCATTTCCGTGATCGGCTACGGCTTCTCGGGCCAGGGTCCGAACGCGGCGATCAACTGGTCCGTGATGAAGGACTGGAAGAACCGCGGCGGCGCATCGACGCTCGAGGAAGGCATGCTCGCGCAGCAGGCGATGGCCGGCGTGACCGAAGGCACGGTGATGAGCCTGCTGCCGCCGGCGATCGACGAGCTCGGCAACAGCTCGGGCTTCTCGATGCGCCTGGAAGACCGCGCGAACCAGGGCACGGCCGCGCTCAAGGCAGCGGAAGTCAAGCTGCTCGAACTCGCCGCGCAAAGCAAGGTCGTGACCGGCGTGTACCCGGACAGCCTGCCGGCCGGCACGAGCATCCGCCTCGAGATCGACCGCGCGAAGGCGCAGGCGCTCGGCGTGTCGTTCACGACGCTCAGCGACACGCTGTCGACCGCGATGGGCTCGACCTACGTGAACGACTTCCCGAACGCAGGCCGCATGCAGCAGGTGATCATCCAGGCCGACGCGCCGGCGCGCATGCAGATCGACAACGTGATGAAGCTGTACGTGCGCAACGCGGCCGGCGGCATGGTGCCGCTGTCCGAGGTGGTGCGCCCCGTGTGGGCCGACACGCCGCTGCAGATGGTGCGCTTCAAGGGCTATCCGTCCGCACGGATCTCGGGCACCGCCGCCCCCGGCCAGTCGAGCGGCGCGGCGATGGCCGAGATGGAACGGCTCGCCGCGCAACTGCCGCCGGGCTTCGCGGTCGAGTGGACCGGCCAGTCGCTGCAGGAACGCCAGTCGGCGTCGCAGGCGCCGATGCTGATGGTGCTGTCGATGATCGTCGTGTTCCTGGTGCTCGCCGCGCTGTACGAAAGCTGGTCGATTCCGCTGTCGGTGATGCTGGTGGTGCCGCTCGGCCTGATCGGCGCGATCGGCGCGGTGCTGCTGCGCGGCTTGCCGAACGACGTGTTCTTCAAGGTCGGGATGATCACCGTGATCGGTTTGTCCGCGAAAAACGCGATCCTGATCGTCGAGTTCGCGAAGCAGTTGCGCGAGGAAGGCAAGGGATTGATCGAGGCAGCCGTGCAGGCGTCGAAGCTGCGCCTGCGCCCGATCTTGATGACCTCGCTCGCGTTCGGCCTCGGCGTCGTGCCGCTGATGATCGCGACCGGCGCCAGCGCCGAGACGCAGCATGCGATCGGCACCGGCGTGTTCGGCGGCATGGTGACCGCGACGGTCCTGGCCATTTTCTTCGTCCCTGTTTTCTTTGTGTTCGTGATGAGCATCCAGGAGCGCATCGGCGCATGGCGTGCGTCCCGCAAGCAGCCGGCCGCCCCGACTCACGGACAGGAAGGTTGATGCCATGCGATTGCTTATTCTTCCCCTCGTCCTCGCGCTGTCGGCCTGCTCGCTCGCGCCGACGCTCGTCAAACCCTCGATGCCGGTGCCGACGGCCTACACCGCCGCCGCGGCCGCCGATCTCGACGCGAATGCCGCCGACCTCGGCTGGCGCACGATGTTCGGCGACCGCCGCCTGCAGCGCCTGATCGAGCTCGCGCTCGACAACAACCGCGACCTGCGCGTGGCGGCGCTGAACGTCGAGGCCGCCGAGGCGCAGTACGGCATCCAGCGCGCCGCGCGGCTGCCGTCGATCGGCGCCGGCGCGAACTTCACGCGCCAGCGTACGTCGGACGACACGCAGTCGAATCCGCCGCTGTTCGGCACGACGCAGAACCAGTACGGCGTGAACGTCGGCATCAGCGCGTTCGAGATCGACCTGTTCGGCCGCGTGAAGTCGCAGTCGGATGCCGCGTTCGCACGCTACCTCGCGACCGATCACGGCCGCCGCGCGGTGCAGATCTCGCTCGTCGGCGGCGTGGCCGACGCGTACTTCGCGGAACGCCTCGCGTACGAGCAACGCCAGTTGTCCGAGCGCACGCTCGCCGACTGGCAGCAGTCGCTCGATCTCGCGCGCCGCCTGAAGGAAGCGCATCAGGCGAGCGGCGTCGACATCGCGCAGGCCGAGGGCCAGGTCGCGAGCGCGACGGCCGATCTCGAAGCGCGCACGCGCGCCGTCGAGCAGGCGCGCAATGCGCTGCGCGTGCTGGTCGGCGCCGAACTGCCGAAGGATCTGCCCGAGCCGCTGCCGCTTCAGCAGCAACCGGTGATGACGCAATTGCCGGCCGGCCTGCCGTCCGAACTGCTGTTCCGTCGCCCGGATATCCAGCAGGCCGAACAAAACCTCGTCGCCGCGAATGCGGACATCGGCGCCGCGCGCGCCGCGTTCTTCCCGCGCCTGTCGCTGACGTCGTCGATCGGCTTCCTCAGCCCCGCGATGGGCAGCCTGTTCGACGGCGGGCAGCGCGTATGGAGCTTCGCGCCGCAGGTCACGGTGCCGATCTTCCAGGGCGGCCGGCTGCGTGCCGAGCTGCGCCTCGCGGAAGTGCGCAAGTCCGGCGCGGTCGCCGAATACGAACGCGCGATCCAGGCCGCGTTCCGCGAAGTGGCCGACGGCATCGCCGGACGCGAAACCTTCGGCCGCCAGATCGACGCGCAGACGCGCGTGGTCGGCTCGGCCGAGCGCCGCACCGACCTGTCGAACCTGCGCTATCGCGCCGGTGTCGAGGGGCGGCTGGAGTTGCTCGATTCGCAGCGGCAGCTCTATGCGGCACGGCAGGCGCTGCTCGACCTGCGCCGCAGCGAGCTCGGCAATGCCGTTGCGCTGTACAAGGCCCTCGGCGGCGGCCTGACGGACCAGGACGTCGCACCGTCGAAGCACGTGGTGCAGAACTGAACGAACGGCGCCGCTCCGCCCGCGCAGCAGCGTGGCAGAACGGCGCGCCCCGCGCCCGGCAATGGGCCGCCCCGATTGCTCGACATCGCACGGCACACTCCATGACGAATTCCCTGATACTGATTGCAGAAGACGAGCCCGACATCTCGGACATCCTCGATGCGTACCTGAAACGCGACGGCTTTCGCACCTGCCGCGTCGCCCACGGCCAAGCGGTGCTCGACATGCAGCCGCACCTGAAGCCCGACCTGATCCTGCTCGACGTGAAGATGCCGCAGAAAAACGGCTGGGACGTGCTCGCCGAGCTGCGGCGGCGCGACAACACGCCCGTCGTCATCGTCACCGCGTTCGATCGCGACCTCGACCGGCTGCAGGCGCTGCACGCCGGCGCGGACGACTACATCGTCAAGCCGTTCAACCCGGCCGAGGTCGTCGCGCGGTTGCGCGCGATCCTGCGCCGGTCCGCCGCGCCGCCGGCCCTGCGCATGCTGCGCGTCGGCGACCTGGAGATCGATACCGACAGCTATCTGGCCCGCGTGCGCACGGCTGACACCGAGGTGCCGATCACGCTGACGCTGACGGAGTTCCGGCTGCTCGCGCACATGGCGAGATCGCCGAGCCGCGTGTTCACGCGCGGCGAGTTGCTCGATGCGTGCATGGCCGACGTGAGCGCGCTGGAACGCACGGTCGACAGCCACATCTGCAGGCTGCGCAAGAAACTCGAACAGGCCGGCGCACCGGGCATGCCGGAAGTGATGCGCGGCGTCGGCTACCGGCTGCGGGGCGCGCAGTGATCGTGGCCGGCGATCGGTCGGCGCGCACGGTTTCCCGCGACGGCTGCCCGGCCGACCTCGCGCGCTTCATCGAGCACTTCAATGAGATGACTCATCCAATGCAATCGACGAATCCACCTGATGCGGCAGCCCCCGTCGCCGGCCGCAACCGCGTCACGCGCACCCAGCTCACTGAACTCCAAACCCGGCTCGACGCCATCAAGGTGCTCGCCACCGATGCGCACGCTGCCTCTCACGACGCGCTGCTTCAGCACGTCGACGCGCTGTTCCGGTGCGTCGAAGACCTTCAGGTAGCCGAACGACAGGCGCCGGCGATTCGAACATTTCCTCGATAACGAACGGCCGTTTCAACACGCATCGGAAAGGATCGGCGAGTCGCTTTCGGCATTACCTGCGTTACCGGTTTCGAACATTACAAAATGCCGCCGATCTTTCAAAATTATTGCGCCTTATTCGATTTAATTTTGTTTCATATAATCAGAAAAAGTTTGACATCGCGCTTTCGTTCTTGATACCGTCCGATGCAAGCAATCCGACGGATTGCCCGCCACGCAATCGATTCCGCTCTACATTTTTTCGCTTCCGCTGCACCGAAGTACGCGCCGCCGAATGATTCGTTCGTCCGCCGGCGCGTGCAGTATCCCGATGCATTTCACTGGACGGCTGCCATCCGGCAGCGGGCCGAAGGACCGAATCAAATGAGCAGGACAACGAAGCTGTTGCTCTAGCAATCCCGCCCGCGCCGACTCCGGCGCGACTGCCCCGCCCTGCGGCGCAGCCTTCCCGTTACCGCGTTTTCCGTATTTCGCCTCCGGAGAAAACCCGCTTTCCGGATCGGGCGAAAGGCCCTGTCGCGTCCGTGCCATCCGCCCGTATGCGACAGAAAACGGCGGTGCATGACCCGCGCCGCTGTCGACCGTTGTTGTTCGTGCCGTTCGTTGTTCAACCGGAGGGGTAATTCAAATGAATCAGGTTGCAAACAAGAAACAAAAGCACATTCGCGCCGTCAATCTCGCACTCGCCGCCGCGGCCGCCGCCGCTTCGTTCGGCATGGCGACCGCCCATGCCGCGCCTGCGGCCGGCTGGACGGAAACGCGCACCAAAGGGTTCCTGCCGCTCGTGCAGCAGAACGAAGCCGGCACGGCCGGCGCGCCCGCCGCGAGCACGGCAGCCGCTGCCGCGTCGGCTATCGACATGGCGCCCGGCGAATCGGTGGACATCGTGCTCGGGCTGAACCTGCGCAACGAAGCCCAGCTCGACCAATACCTGCGCGACCTGCACACGCCCGGCTCGCCGCACTACCGGCAGTTCCTCACGCCTGCGCAATTCGCCGCGCAATACGCACCGACCGACCAGCAGGTCGCGTCCGTCGTCGCCCACCTGCGCAAGGCCGGCTTCGTGAATATCGTGGTCGCGCCGAACCGGCTGCTGGTCTCCGCGTCCGGCACCGCGGGGACCGTCCAGTCCGCATTCCGCACGACCCTCAAGCGCTTCACGCGCAACGGCCGCAGCGTCTATGCGAACACCGACGCCGCGCAAGTGCCGAACGCGATCGGCAACGTCGTCGGCGCGGTGCTCGGCCTGCAGAACGTCGAGCTCGTGCATACGGGCGCGGGCGGCACGCCGCAAGGCAACACCAGCAACCTGACGATCCCGGCCGGCGCGTCCGCGGTGCCGCACAACCCTACCGAGTTCTCGTCGATCTACGGCGGCGACGGCACGCCGACGGCTTCGCAGACCACGGTCGGCATCATCTCCGAAGGCGATCTGTCGCAGACGGTGAGCGACCTCAATACGTTCGCCGCGAACAACGGCCTCGGCACGATCAGCAGCAGCATCGTGAAGACGGGCCCGGCCGGCAGCTCGTACACCGACACCGACGGCACCGTCGAGTGGAACCTCGACAGCCAGTCAATCGTCGGCACGGCCGGCGGCAGCGTGAAGCAGGTCGTGTTCTACGTCGCGCCGTCGATGACGCTCACCGCGATCACCGCCGCGTACAACAAGGCCGTGACCGACAACGTCGCGAAGGTGATCAACGTATCGCTCGGCGTGTGCGAATCGTCCGCGTACAGCACCGGCTCGCAGGCGACCGACGACACCATCTTCAAGCAGGCGGTCGCGCAAGGGCAGACCTTCTCGGTGTCCGCCGGCGATCACGGCGCGTACGAATGCGCGAGCGGCAAGCCGTCGCGCTCGACCTACACGGTGAGCGAGCCGGCCACGTCGCCGTATGTGATCGCCGTCGGCGGCACGACGCTGTTCACGAATACGTCGACCAATGCGTACAACAGCGAAATCGTCTGGAACGATCCGAGCTGGCAGTCGGGCACCGTGTGGTCGACGGGCGGCGGGTACAGCAAGTACGAGGCCGCGCCGACGTGGCAATCGTCGACCCTCACCGGCTCGACCAAGCGTGCGCTGCCCGACGTCGGCTTCGACGCCGACCTGCGCACGGGTGCGATTCTCGTCGTGAACGGTCAGACGTCCGACACGCTGTGGGGCTCGGGGTACCTGAACAACGAAGGCGGCACGAGCCTCGCCGCGCCGATCTTCACGGGCATCTGGGCGCGGCTGCAGTCGGCCAACAACAATGCGCTCGGGTTCCCCGCATCGAGCATCTACAAGTACTTCCCGACCAACGCGGCGCTGCTGCACGACGTCACGTCCGGCAACAACGGCAGCGGCACCTACGGCTACAAGGCGAAGGCCGGCTGGGATGCGACGACGGGCTTCGGCAGCGTGAACATCTCGAAGCTGAACGCGTTCATCCAGACCACGTCGGATTTCGCGCGCTGATGAGTCGCTGACCGTTGCGGTTGCGCAAGCGCGACGTATCGTACGCAACCGCGTCTGACGACCCGCGAAGGCTGCGAAGCCATCGCGGGTTTTCTGCATGCGGCGTCATCTCGCCTCTCCGATGCGAGCCCCGCCGCGTCGCTCAATCGGCCCAGTCCCGGACATAATCCGGCACCGGCACGGTGCCGCCCGCATGCACCGGCGCGCCGCGTATCGTCTTCAGCGGCAGGATCCCGGCCCACACCGCCAGCCCGAGATCCTCTTCCTTGTCGGACGGCAGCGAATCGCTGATTTTCACGGCCGCTTCCGCCATCGAAATCCGCAGCACGCTGGTCGCATTGATTTCCTTCGAATTGCCCGGCCGCGCTTCATGCTTGCGGCCCGGCGCGATCTTGTCCATCAACGCATCCAGCGCGGCGAGTTTTTCCTCACTGCCTTCGACCACGTCGAACGGCCCGTAGATCACCGCCGATCGATAATTCATCGAATGGTTGAAGGCGGACCTGGCCAGCACGAGACCGTCCAGCAGCGTCATCGCGACGCAAGCCTGCGCGCCGACCGACAGCGCCTTGATCATTCGGCTGCCGTTGGACCCGTGGATATAGAGCGCATCGCCCGTCCTCCAGTGTGCGGTCGGGATGCAGTGCGTGTTCTGCCCGTCGCCGAACGCGATGTGACAGACGTACGCGTCGTCCACGATGCGGTAGAGCATCGTGCGATCGCGACTCGCCAGTTCAGGCAGACGGCGAATGGTCGTGCGCGGCGTGGAAGAGAGAGTGGTCTGGTTGCTCATATATATCTGTACTGCGAAATGAATTGTATCGGCATCGTGCCGTATCCGTGTCTCAGCGCGTGGTTGCCCCGCCCATCGACAGTCGCGCGCCGAATCGAGCAAAATACGCGCACACCGCGAGTTGCGCCGATCGCCAGCCATGTGTGCGAACCGGCCTGCGCCGCGCAAGCATGAACGATACGACGCGCGACGCGTCTTCGAAAGAACCAGCACAAGGAAAATTTCTGGAACCAGCCCATGGATCTCGCGCTGCTCATCTCATCGCTTGCCAGACAGGACGGCGCGACAACCCATAGCCAGCAGGAAGCGCTCTACCGGAGCCTGCGCGACATGCTGCTGGACGGGCAGCTTCCGCCCGGCACGCGGCTCGCGTCGACGCGCGTGCTCGCGGCCGAGCTGGGCATCGCGCGCAATTCCGCGGTCTATGCGTATGAGCGCCTGGCCGAGGAAGGCTTCGTGGCGGCCACGCGCAATGGCACGATCACGCGATGGGACGGATGCGGCCGCCCGGGCGCCGGACAGCAAGACGGCCCTGCGCCGGTTCACCTGTCGGCGCGCGTGCAAGGGTTGGAGAACGCCGATCCCGAGCCCGAACGCATGTTGCCGTTCGTTCCCGGCCTCCCGTCCCTCGACGAATTCCCGGTTGCCCAGTGGCGCCGTTGCATCGAGCGCGCGTGGAAGACCATCACGCCCGCCCGGCTGGCGTACGGACCGGTCGAAGGACTGCCCGAACTGCGGCGCGCGGCGGCCGCGTATATCCGCGTGTCGCGCGGCGTGCGCTGCGACACGGACCAGGTATTCATCACCGACGGCACGCAGGGCAGCCTCGAACTGTGCGCGCGGATGCTGGCGAATCCCGGCGAATACGGCTGGCTCGAGAACCCTTGCTACAACGGCGCGAGGACTGCGTTCCGCTCGACCGGCCTGACTCCCGTGCCGATCGAGGTCGATCGCGAGGGCATGGCGCCAACCGACGCGCAGTGGCGCACCCACCCGCCCCGGCTGATCTATACGACACCATCGCACCAGTACCCGCTCGGCACGCTGATGAGCCCCCGGCGGCGCGCGGCGCTCGTCGAGCATGCCCGTGCATGCGGCGCGTGGATCATCGAGGACGACTACGACAGCGAGTTCCGTCGCGGCGGCCAGCCGCTGCCCGCGATCCAGGGCCTACAGGCGGACGCGCCGGTGTGCTATCTCGGCACGTTCAGCAAGACGATGTTTCCGGCGCTGCGGCTCGGTTTCATGGTGGTGCCGCCGGTGCTGGTCGAACGCTTCACCCGAACGCTGCGCGAACTCGTCCATCGCGGTCACCCGGCCGACCAGCTGGCGATGGCTGAATTCATCGATACCGGCCTATTTGCGCGGCATCTGCGGAAGATGCGGGCGCGCTATGCGGACCGGCGCAGCAGCCTCGAAGCGGCGCTCGCCCGCCATCTCGGCACGTCGCTGAGCGTGCGGGAAAGCCCGGGCGGCATGCATCTTTCCGCGGATCTCGCGATGCCGCTGCACGATACCGACGTCGCGCGCACTGCCGCCGCCCATGGCTTGCTGCTGCAACCGCTGAGCAGCTACTGCATCGGCGACGGCCGCCGCGGCAACGGCCGCCGCTACAACGGCTTCGTGCTCGGCTATTCAGGGCTGAGCGACGCGACGATCGAGACAGCCGCGATGCAGTTCGCAGCCATCATCGACCAGCACCGCCGCGCGCGGCGCTGAGCATCGCTCACAGTTGCGATTCGATCGGAAACAGCCCGAGGAACCACACTTCCATCCGCCGCCCGGCGGATACCTCCGGCTCGTGGTCGATCTCGGTGACCTTCCCGTCCGCGTCCGTCTGAACCCACGTGAGCCGCCCTTTGCCAGCCGCGTCGGTTCTCGCTTCCACGCGCCATGCGATCTGGTCGAGCCGCGCTTCCAGATCGTTGGCCACCTGGGATGCGATCGCCGGGCTCTCGCAGTAAAGGCCGATCTCCGTATTGAGGTTCAGCGAGCGTGGATCGAGATTCATCGACCCGATGAAAATGCTCGTGTGATCGAACACGTAGGTCTTCGCATGCAGCGACGCACGCGACGAGCCGATGATGACCTGCTTCGAAATGCTCTTGTCGCCCGACGGCCGGCGCTCGTAAAGCCGCACGCCCGCGTTCACCAGATCGCTTCGATAGCGGCGGTAGCCGGCATGCACGGCCGCCACGTCGGTCGACGCGAGCGAATTGGTCAGCACCGTCACGCGCACGCCGCGCGCCACGAGCGCGCGCAGCCGTTCTACGGCATCCTTGCCCGGCACGAAATACGGCGACACGATCAGCAGGTCGTGCTGCGGCTGCAACGCGAGCGCACGCAACTGCGGCATCAGGTGCCCGTCGCGGTCCTTCGGCGGGTGCGCGATCTTCGACGGATCGTCGTACAGCACCGTCGCATGCCCCCACGACAATTCGGTGCCCTGCCCGTGAACGATCCGGTCGAGCCGCTGCCGGGCCTCGAGCACGTACGGATTGTCTTCCATCGCCCTCAGGTAGTCGCGCAACCGTTCGCGCTCGCGGTCGAGCCCGCCCGGCGCCGCATCGTGCCCGACCAGCGTATCGACCGGATACGCATACGGCGAATTCCAGAACGTATCGAATTCGGTCGAGATGTCCTTCACGACCGGGCCGTGAACGACGACGTCGAGATCGCCGAATTCCAGCATCGACGATGCGCCGAAATATTCATCGCCGATATTGCGACCGCCGACGATCGCCGCCTGGTTGTCCGCGATCATCGCCTTGTTGTGCATGCGCCGGTTGACGCGCGAGAACTCGAATACGGTGCCGATCTTCTTGAACCGGCGCGTGGCCACTGGATTGAACAGCCGGATCTCGATGTTCGGATGCGCGCTGATCTCGAGCAGCTTGCGGTCGTCCGCGTTGGTGCCGAGATCGTCGAGCAGCGCGCGCACGCGCACGCCGCGATCGGCCGCGCGCATGACCGCATCGGCCAGTTCGTGGCCGGTCAGGTCGTCGTGCCAGATGTAGTACTGAAGGTCCAGCGAGCGATCGGCGCGGTCGGCGAGCAGCACGCGCGCGTCCAGCGCGTCGACCGGATCGGTCAGCAAATGAAACGCGTCCTGCCCCGGATGCGCGGCAGCCTGCTGGCGAAATGCCGCGCCGAGGCGCGTATCGTCGGTATCGCTGAATGCATGCGTCGGCGCACGGTCGGCCTGCGGCGGCAGGCTCGCGCACGCGACAAGCATCAACAACGACAGAATCGCACCCCACGAACGCAGCATGATCATGTTGGCCGCCCCCACTGTCGGGCGAAGTCGGATTGTGTTTGTTCTGGCTGCCGGACGGAGCGCGGCGCGGGTCATCGGTGCGCGCGCGACGGAGCAGCGTGCGACCGGATCGCGCCACAGCATACTTCGATTGATATCGGGGCCGCACGCTTTCCGTGTTTCCGCGGTGGCGAAGATGCGACAGGCGGCGCCGGCGCGAACGCGTTCAATACGGTCGACACATGCGTCCCGCGCCCCAAAAGAAAAACCCGCGACGCCGTGCGGCATCGCGGGTTTCGCGGCTTCCCCCGGACAACCGTGGAAGCGAATCTGGTGGGCCCCCCGGGAGTCGAACCCGGCACCAACGAATTATGAGTTCGCTGCTCTAACCAAGCATGAGCTAGGGGCCCAGACGAGAAGCAAAGCGTGCTACACGCCACCCCGGCAACGAGGCCGGGCCGGCATTGTAACAACAAAGACGACAGAGGGAACAAACGCCACCGGCATCATGCGGACACCGGCGGCGTTCGTGGCAGAGACGCTGGAAATCAGTTCCCTTCGAGGAACGACTTCAGCTTGTCGGAACGGCTCGGGTGACGCAGCTTGCGCAGCGCCTTGGCCTCGATCTGACGGATCCGCTCGCGCGTGACGTCGAACTGCTTGCCGACTTCCTCGAGCGTGTGATCGGTGCTCATCTCGATACCGAAACGCATCCGCAGCACCTTCGCCTCGCGCGGCGTCAGCGAATCGAGCACGTCCTTCACGACGTCGCGCATGCTGGCATGCAGCGCGGCATCCGCCGGCGCGACCGTGTTGGTGTCCTCGATGAAGTCGCCGAGATGGGAATCGTCGTCGTCGCCGATCGGCGTTTCCATCGAGATCGGCTCCTTCGCGATCTTCATGATCTTGCGGATCTTGTCTTCCGGCATCTCCATCTTCTCGGCGAGCGTGGCCGGATCCGGCTCGAGACCGGTTTCCTGCAGGATCTGCCGCGAGATGCGGTTCATCTTGTTGATCGTTTCGATCATGTGAACCGGAATACGGATCGTGCGCGCCTGGTCCGCGATCGAGCGCGTGATGGCCTGACGGATCCACCACGTCGCATAGGTCGAGAACTTGTAGCCGCGACGGTATTCGAACTTGTCCACTGCCTTCATCAGGCCGATGTTGCCTTCCTGGATCAGGTCGAGGAACTGCAGGCCGCGGTTCGTGTACTTCTTCGCGATCGAGATCACGAGACGCAGGTTCGCCTCGGTCATTTCGCGCTTCGCCTGACGTGCCTTCAGTTCGCCGGCCGCCATCTGGCGGTTGGTTTCCTTCAGGTCCTTCAGCGGCAGCACGACGCGCGCCTGCAGGTCGAGCAGGCGCTGCTGCTGTTCGCGGATCGCCGGGACGTTACGCGACAGCACCGCGCTGTACGAATGGCCTTCCGCGGTGATCTTCTCCGCCCAGTCGAGATCCGTCTCGTTGCCCGGGAAGCGTGCGATGAATTCCGAACGCGGCATGCCGCACTTGTCGACGACGATGTGCAGGATCTGACGCTCGACCTGACGCACTTCGTCCACTTGCGCACGCAGCGTGTCGCACAGACGCTCGACGGTACGCGCGGTGAAGCGGATCGTCATCAGTTCGGTCTGGATCGTTTCCTGCGCCTTCAGGTAGGCCTTCGACTTGTAGCCTTCCTTCTCGAACGCGCGGCGCATCTTGTCGAACCACTCGCTGATCTGCGAGAACTTCTCGAGCGACGCACGCTTGAGGGCTTCGAGTTGGGCGGCGTTCGCCGATGCCTGCGCGGCGCCGTCGTCTTCCTCCTCTTCCTCTTCTTCCTCTTCCTCTTCGGCTTCCTCATCCTCGTTCTCGATGGCTTCCGCTTCCTTCGCGGAGAAGCCGTCCGTATCGGCGGAGTCCGAAGCATTCGGATCGAGCAGGCCGTCGACGAGCTCGTCGACGCGGATCTCTTCGTTCGCGACGCGTTCGGCCATCGCGAGGATGTCGGCGATCGTCGTCGGGCACGCGGAGATGGCCATCACCATGTGGCGCAGGCCGTCCTCGATCCGCTTCGCGATCTCGATTTCGCCTTCGCGCGTGAGCAGTTCGACCGTGCCCATCTCGCGCATGTACATCCGGACCGGATCGGTCGTGCGGCCGAATTCCGAATCGACGGTGGACAGCGCGACTTCCGCTTCCTCCTCGACTTCATCGTCCGACGACGCGGCGGGCGCGTTGTCGTTCAGGAGCAGCGTTTCCGCGTCCGGCGCCTGCTCGTAAACCGCCACGCCCATGTCGTTGAACGTGCCGATGATGCCCTCGAGGGCTTCGGTCTCGGTGAAGTTGTCCGGCAGGTGGTCGTTGATTTCGGCGTACGTGAGGAAGCCGCGCTCCTTGCCGAGCTTGATCAGCGCGCGCAGTTTCACGCGGCGCTCTTCGAGCTCCTCGGCCGTGCCCGGCGTGCTCGTCGCGAACGCTTCCTTCAGCAGCGCCTTTTCCTTGGCGCGACGATCGCGCACCTTGGACTTGCCCGGTGCAGCCGCGGCTGCGGGCTGCTCGTCGCTCTGATTTGCGTCGTCTTCGACGGATACTTCGTTCAGCTTTTTGGTCATGGAGTTCGCCGTACCGGCTATATCGACTCGCGGCTGCTGGACGACAGCCGGTTGAACCGTGGGTGCATGAGTAGTACGTACTGCCGTTTCGTCCGCGTCGGCAGTCGTGTCCCTTGCGCTTTTCGCACTTGCCCGCTTCGCCGCCGGCTTGGCCGGCCCGGAGTCGGGTCTGGCGGCAGCCCGTGTTCTGGCTGCCGGCGCCGGCGCAGCCTGAGCAGTGCCGGCCGCGGTTTTCTTTCCTGCAGGGGCTGACGTGGCTGAAGACGTTGTCCTGGTGGAAGAAGCAGACTTGGCCGCTGTGACCTTTTTGGTCGGCTCCGTCGAGCCCTTGCCCGTTGCTTTCTTTCCGCCTGTCGTCTTTGCCATCGCGATTCTCGCCTCTGCTTGGAAAACAAACCGCTGGAAACCTTATATTATAGCACGCTGGGGAGCCCTCTCTAAGCGCCCCGGCCGCCTACAGCCCGAGCCGACGCTTCATGTCGGTTCGCTGCTGGTTCAATTCCGTCAATTCGGCCAGTTCCTCGGGGGTGAAGGTGGATTGCCGCGCCAGCCTGTCCAGCCGGTCGCAGCAGGCGTCGTAGCGCATCTTGAGCACAGCTGCCTGCAGCTCCTCCCCCGCAATCCGCTCCTGCTCACGCTGCCGTTCGGGCACCGTCTCGTCTTCCGGATTCTGTAACAGCAAATCGCGGACGTTTTCATCATAGTCCAGAATTTCGCGGAAGATTTCCTCGTAAGTCGCCCCATTCGAGGACGTCCTCAGGACATCCGACAGCAGCCGGAACTCCGCGCCGTCGCCCAGCGCACGCGCATGATCGACGACTTCCGCGAACAATTCGCCGATGCGCGGCAGCGCGCGCAGGGTCGCAATCTGTTCGTCGTCGAGCTGCGATGCGATGCGCGGATGCATCACCAGCGTGCGCAGCGCGCGCTTTTCGCTGTCCGTCACGCGACGCCGCTCGCTGCGCGCGGGCGCCTGACGCGGCGGCGCCGCGATACGCGTATCGACGTCCGACAGCGCCGCGACCTCCTCGAACGGGATATCGAGGCGATCGGCGAACATGTGCATGATCTGCGCGCGCAACGCGTTCGCGGGCAGCGCCTGCAACAGCGGCTTCGCATCGAACAGGGCCTTCGCGCGGCCTTCCGGCTGATCGAGCGCCTTGCCGGCAATGGCTTCGTTCAACAGAAATTGCGACAGCGGCATTGCGCGTTCGACCTGCTCGGAGAACGCGTCCGCGCCGAACTCGCGCACGTAGCTGTCCGGATCGTGCTCGGTCGGCAGAAAAAGGAACCGGATCGTCCGGTTGTCGCCCGCATGCGGCAGGCACGCCTCGAGCGCGCGCCGGGCCGCGCGCCGCCCGGCCGAATCGCCGTCGAAACTGAAAATGACGGTGTCGGTCTGTCGCAGCAGCTTCTGCACGTGAATCGGCGTGCACGCGGTACCGAGCGTCGCGACCGCGTTCGGAAAGCCGAGCTGCGCGAGCGCGACGACGTCCATGTAGCCTTCGACGACCAGCACGTACTTGCGCTCGCGAATCGCGAGCCGCGCCTCGAACAGCCCGTACAGCTCGCTGCCCTTGTTGAACAGCGGCGTTTCCGGCGAGTTCAGGTACTTCGGCTCGCCGCTGCCGAGCACGCGGCCGCCGAAACCGATCACCTGCCCCTTCACGTTGCGGATCGGGAACATGATCCGCTCGCGGAACCGGTCGTAGCGGCGCGCGACGCCCTGCGCGTCGGTTTTCTCGCTGACGATCACGAGCCCCGCCTCGACGAGCGACTCGTCGCGATAGTCGGGGAACGCGGCTTCGAGGTTCTGCCAGCCGTCCGGCGCATAGCCGAGACCGAAGCGCGCGGCGATCTCGCCGGTCAGGCCCCGGTTCTTCAGGTACTGGATCGCGACGGTCGCGCCGCGCAACTGCTTGCGGTAGTAGTCGCACGCCGCGGTCATCGCGTCGGACAGCGCGGTCGCCACCGATTTCGACACGGGCGCCAGATAGTCGCCGCCCCCGCCTCCGCCCCCACCGCCGCGCATCGACGGCTCGTGCGGCACGGTCAGCCCGACGGATTGCGCGAGTTCCTGCACGGCTTCCGGGAACGTGAGCCCCGCGTGTTCCATCAGGAAGCCGATCGCCGTGCCGTGCGCACCGCAACCGAAGCAGTGATAGAACTGCTTGGTCGGGCTGACGGTAAACGACGGACTCTTCTCGTTATGGAACGGGCACAGCCCCATGAAGTTGGCGCCGCCCTTCTTGAGCTGCACGTACCGGCCCACCACGTCGACGATATCGACGCGGTTCAGCAAATCCTGCAGGAACGAATGCGGAATCACCGTGGGATCGAGCGAAAAAAGACAATACGACGCCCGGCGCACGCATCGCTGGGCGCGCCGGGAACGGGTTTTACTTCGTGAGCGCGGCCTTGACCTGCGCGGAAACGGCCGTCATGTCGGCACGGCCGGCGAGCTTGCCCTTCAGCACGCCCATCACCTTGCCCATGTCCTGCGGGCCGGCTGCGCCGGTTTGCGCGACCGCCGCCTGGACCTCGGCCGCCACTTCGGCGTCCGACAGTTGCGCGGGCATGTAGCCGCCCAGCACGGCCAGCTCGGCCTGCTCCTTCGCAACCAGATCGTCGCGGCCGGCCGCCTGGAACTGGCTGATCGAATCCTTGCGCTGCTTGATCATCTTGTCGATCACGGCCGTGATGCCCGCGTCGTCGAGCGTGACCCGGTCATCGACTTCGCGCTGCTTGATCGCGGCCATCAGCAGGCGAATCGTTGCCAGGCGCTCGCTTTCCTTCGCGCGCATCGCGGCCTTCATGTCTTCGCTGATCTGCTCTTTCAAACTCATCTTTCACCCGGGATGGAAACGTGAAACCGACGCCCGCAAATGGGCGTCAACACAAAAACCCGCTTGGGACAGTGTCTCAAGCGGGTTGCTCGAATCCGGCATCGGCGACTCGCCGCCTGATCGGCTGCGCGACCGGACCCGATCGCACGGAGTCGCCGGTGCGCCGCTCAGTGAACCGCGCGGCGCCCAATCGTTCAGTACAGCTTCTTCGGCAGCGTCTGGCTGCGAATACGCTTGTAATGACGCTTCACCGCAGCGGCCTTCTTGCGCTTGCGTTCTGCGGTCGGCTTCTCGTAAAACTCACGCGCACGAAGCTCGGTCAACAGACCATTCTTCTCGATCGTGCGCTTGAAGCGACGCATTGCAACTTCGAACGGCTCGTTCTCTTTAACGCGAATGATCGTCATGATCCGACACGAATAAAGGTTTGCAGGGAAAGACTACCGAGTATAGCAGAGCGATGGGTCAAAGGCACGGACCCCACCCCCGCCAGAACCGTGCCGGCCGGCGCGTCAGGCGCCTCGCGCATACTCGGCCGCGGCCTGCCCGGCCGCCGTGCCGGACGCCCACGCCCACTGGAAGTTGTAGCCGCCGAGCCAGCCCGTCACGTCCACCGCCTCGCCGACGAAGAACAGCCCAGGCACGCGCGCGCTCATCATCGTCGCCGACGACAGCTCGCGCGTATCGACTCCGCCCTTCGTCACTTCGGCCTTCTTGTAGCCCTCGGTGCCGTTCGGCGTCAGCGTCCAGCCGGACAGCGCGTCGCCGATCTGGCGCAGCGTCTTGTCGGGCAGGTCCGCGAGCCGCGCGTCGGCCGCGACGCGATGCGTGTCGAGCCACGCATGCGCGAGGCGCGACGGCACCCAGTCGGCGAGCAGCGAACCGATCTGGCGCTTCGACGTGCGTTTCGCGTCGAGCAGGTCGGCCACCGTGTCGCGCTGCGGCAGCAGGTCGACGCGGATCGGATCGCCGGGCTGCCAGTAGCTCGAGATCTGCAGGATGCCGGGCCCGGACAGCCCGCGATGGGTCAGCAGCAGGTCCTCGACGAATTCGCCGCCGCGCTTTTTGTCGCCGGTCGATACGCGTACTTCGAGCGATACGCCGGACAGCGGCGCGAACGGCGCCCAGTCCTGCGGCGCGAACGTCAGCGGCACGAGCGCGGGCCGCGTATCGACGAGCTTGTGGCCGAACTGCTTCGCGAGCCGGTAGCCGAAGTCGGTCGCGCCGATCTTCGGGATCGACAGGCCGCCGGTCGCGACGATCAGTGCGCGTGCGCCGATCGGGCCGGCCTGCTGCGTGTCGAGCGTAAAGCCGTCGGCCGGCGCATGGCGCACCGCGTCGACGACGACGGGCCGGCGCCACGCGATGCCGCCCGCGTCGCACTCGTGCTTCAGCACGTCGATGATCGCGTCGCTGCCGTGGTCGCAAAAGAGCTGGCCCTTGTGCTTTTCGTGCCAGGTCACGTGATGGCGCTTGAGCAGCCCGAGAAAGTCGCGCGGCGTATAGCGCGCCAACGCCGAGCGCGCGAAATGCGGATTCGACGACAGGTAGTTGTCGGGGCCAGCGTACAGGTTCGTGAAGTTGCAGCGGCCGCCGCCCGAGATGCGGATTTTCTCGGCGAGCCGCGGCGCGTGATCGATCAGCACGACGCGGCGGCCGAGCTGCCCGGCGACCGCGGCGCTCATCATGCCGGCGGCGCCCGCGCCGATCACGGCGATGTCATAAGTTTCCATGGCGCGGATTGTACCTGCCCGGCCTCGGGCCCGGGCCGCCCGCGGCGGCGGCGAGCCCCCGCCTGCTATAATTTCGGGTTACGTCGACCTACCCGCGGCGCGTCCGAATCGGCGCGCCCTGCCCTCACCCATGCTCGTTCTCGGCATCGAAAGCTCCTGCGACGAAACCGGCCTCGCGCTCTACGACACGCAGCGCGGCCTGCTCGCGCACGCGCTCCATTCGCAGATCGCGATGCATCGCGAATACGGCGGCGTCGTGCCCGAACTCGCGTCGCGCGACCATATCCGCCGCGCGCTGCCGCTGCTCGAGGAAGTCATGGCGCAAAGCGGCACGCGCCGCGACGACATCGACGCGATCGCGTTCACGCAGGGCCCCGGCCTCGCGGGCGCGCTGCTGGTCGGCGCGAGCATCGCGAATGCGCTCGCGCTCGCGTGGAACAAGCCGACCGTCGGCATCCATCATCTCGAAGGCCACCTGCTGTCGCCGTTGCTGGTCGACGCGCCGCCGCCGTTCCCGTTCGTCGCGCTGCTGGTTTCCGGCGGCCACACGCAGTTGATGCGCGTGACCGACGTCGGCGTGTACGAGACGCTCGGCGAAACGCTCGACGACGCGGCCGGCGAAGCGTTCGACAAGACCGCGAAACTGATCGGCCTCGGCTACCCGGGCGGCCCGGAAGTCTCGAAGCTCGCCGAAACGGGCACGCCGGGCGCGGTCGTGCTGCCGCGCCCGATGCTGCATTCGGGCGATCTCGACTTCAGCTTCAGCGGCCTGAAGACGGCCGTGCTCACGCAGATGAAGAAATTCGAAGCGGCGAAGCTCGACGGCGAAGCACTCGAACGCGCGAAGGCCGATCTGGCACGCGGCTTCGTCGATGCGGCCGTCGACGTGCTCGTCGCGAAGTCGCTCGCCGCGCTGAAGCGGACGAAGCTCAAGCGCCTCGTGGTCGCGGGCGGCGTCGGCGCGAACCGCCAGTTGCGCGCGGCACTGTCGGCGGCCGCGGCCAAGCGCGGCTTCGACGTGCACTACCCCGATCTCGCACTGTGCACCGACAACGGCGCGATGATCGCGCTCGCGGGCGCGCTGCGGCTCGGCCGCTGGCCTGAACAGGCGAATGCCGATTACGCATTCACGGTGAAACCGCGCTGGGATCTCGCGTCGCTCGCAAGCTGAATCGCGCCACGCAACGCCCCAGGCAGGAAAACGAAAAGGCCGCTCGGTTTCGAGCGGCCTTCGTCATTGGCGCGACATAACGCCGCGGCGTTATGCAGCGTGCCGCTTGTCGCGCTCGATCAGCGCATACGCGCTGTGATTGTGGATCGACTCGAAGTTCTCGGCTTCGAGCACGTACGCGATCACGCGCTCGTCCGCATCGAGACGTTGCGCGACGTCACGCACGAGATCCTCGACGAACTTCGGGTTCTCGTACGCACGCTCGGTGACGAACTTCTCGTCCGGACGCTTCAGCAGCCCCCACAGTTCGCACGACGCTTCCTCTTCCGCGATGCGGATCAGCGCCTCGACCGGCAGATCGGCGGCCAGCTCCGCATCGATCGTCACGTGCGAGCGCTGGTTGTGCGCGCCGTACTGCGAGATCTTCTTCGAGCACGGGCACAGGCTCGTCACCGGCACGAGCACCTTCAGGAACACGCGCGTGTCGCCGTTGCGGCTTTCGCCCGTGAGCGTCACTTCATAGTCGAGCAGGCTCTGCACGCCGGACACCGGCGCCGTCTTGTTCACGAAGTACGGGAACGTGACTTCGATGCGGCCGGCCTCGGCTTCGAGCTTCACGAGCATCGATGCGAGCATCGCGCGGAAGCGCTCGACCGTCAGCGGCGCGCGATTCTCTTCGAGCAGCGCGACGAAGCGCGACATGTGCGTGCCCTTCTGATCGGCCGGCAGACGGACGTCGAGGTTCCAGACACCGACCGTCGGTTGCACGTCGCCGCTTTCGGTACGCACCGTCAACGGATGCCGAACCGCCTTCACGCCCACGCGCTGAATCGGGATCTGACGGATATCCACCGTGCTCTGCACGTCGGGCATCACGAAGGCGGGATTCATCTGGTTCATTTGTTCAATCCTTGTAAGCCGCGCGTCCGACGACGCGCACGCCGCATCATGCGGCGGCCGGAAAAGCAACATGGGCCCGCAGGCCCATGTTTTCCGCATCAATGAAGACCGGTTGCGCCAGTCGCACCGACGCCGCCCGCGGGCGGCGTCAGCTTACGCGACGCGCTTCGCCTGACCGGCGACATCGGCCGCCGGATTCAGAAAGCGTTCGCGAATCGATTTCGCGATGCCCGCGCCGTCGAGGCCGCATTGCGACAGCAGCTTCGCGGGGTCGCCATGATCGATGAACAGGTCAGGGAGGCCCAATTGTAGTACGGGTCGGATAACCCCACTCTCCATCAGGGCTTCGACGCAGGCCGAGCCCGCGCCACCCATCACGCAGCCTTCCTCGACCGTGACGACGTAGTCGTGCGTTTCGGCGAGCTCGCGCACGAGCGCCGCGTCGATCGGCTTCACGAAGCGCATGTTCGCGACCGTTGCATCGAGCTCCTCGGCAGCGGCGAGCGACGGCGCCACCATCGTGCCGAACGCGAGGATCGCGACGCGCTTGCCTTCCGGCTGCGACGTGTGGCGCCGCACTTCGCCCTTGCCGAGCCGGATCTCGGTGAATTCCTTCACCGTTGCCACGCCCGTGCCCGCGCCGCGCGGATAGCGCACCGCGGTCGGGTTCGGCTGCTGCAGCGCCGTGTGCAGCATCTGGCGGCATTCGTTCTCGTCGGATGCGGCCATGATCGTCATGTTCGGGATGCAGCGCATGAACGCGAGATCGTACGCGCCCGCATGCGTCGCGCCGTCCGCGCCGACGAGGCCCGCGCGGTCGATCGCGAACACGACCGGCAGGTTCTGCAGCGCGACGTCGTGGATCAGCTGGTCGTACGCACGTTGCAGGAACGTCGAGTAGATCGCGACGACGGGCTTCAGCCCTTCGGTCGCGAGACCGCCGGCGAACGTCACCGCATGCTGCTCGGCGATGCCGACGTCGTAGTAGCGATCCTTGAAGCGCTTCTCGAATTCGACCATGCCCGAGCCTTCGCGCATCGCGGGCGTGATGCCGACCACGCGCGTATCGCGCTCGGCTTCGTCGCACAACCACTCGCCGAACACCTGCGTATACGTCTTCTTCGCAGGCGTGGTCGACGGCTTGATGCCTTCGGCCGGATTGAACTTGCCGGGGCCGTGATAGAGCACGGGATCGGCTTCGGCGAGCTTGTAGCCCTGGCCTTTCTTCGTCACCACGTGCAGGAACTGCGGGCCGCGCAGTTCGCGGATGTTCTGCAGCGTCGGGATCAGCGAATCGAGATCGTGACCGTCGATCGGGCCGATGTAGTTGAAGCCGAATTCCTCGAACAGCGTGGCCGGCACGACCATGCCCTTCGCGTGCTCCTCGAGCTTGCGCGCGAGTTCGAGCACCGGCGGCGCCACGCTCAGCACGCGCTCGACGCCCGCGCGCGCGGCCGCATAGAAGCGGCCCGACATCAGGCGCGCGAGATGGCGATTCAGCGCGCCGACCGGCGGCGAGATCGACATGTCGTTGTCGTTCAGGATCACGAGCACTTTCGCATCTTCCGACACGCCCGCGTTGTTCATCGCCTCGAACGCCATGCCGGCCGTCATCGCGCCGTCGCCGATCACGGCGATCGAGAAGCGGTCGTCGCCATTCAGCTGGCTGCCGATCGCCATCCCGAGCGCGGCCGAGATCGACGTGCTCGAGTGCGCGGTGCCGAACGTGTCGTATTCCGACTCCGAACGGCGCGGGAAACCCGAGATGCCGTCCTGCTGACGCAGCGAGTGCATCTGGTCGCGGCGGCCCGTCAGGATCTTGTGCGGGTAGGTCTGGTGACCCACGTCCCAGACGATGCGATCGTTCGGCGTGTTGAACACGTAGTGCAACGCGATCGTCAGCTCGACCGTCCCGAGGTTGGACGACAAATGGCCGCCCGTCTTCGACACGCTGTCGAGCACGAACGCGCGCAGTTCATCCGCGAGCGGTTGCAGTTGGCGACGATCGAGGCGGCGCAAATCCGCCGGGTCGTCGATGGTTTTCAGCAAGTCGTACATCGTCGTTCCATTGTAGGAAATCAAACGCGCCCGCATTCTTTTGCACGCACCGTAGCGTGTGCGCGGCGGCGGGCTTTCGCGTCAGCTGACCCGGTTCACTACCAGGTCGGCAAGTTCGGCGAGACGCTGTGCGCGTGCGCCGAACGGTTTCAGCGCGTCGTGCGCTTCGGCGCGCAGCTGCGCTGCCAGCTCGCGCGACGCCTCGAGACCGAGGATCGATACATAGGTCGGCTTGTCGTTCGCCGCGTCCTTGCCGGCCGTCTTGCCGAGCGTCGCCGAATCGGTCGTGACGTCGAGAATGTCGTCGACGACCTGAAAGGCCAGGCCCACGGCGCCCGCGTAAACATCCAGCGCGGCCATCGTTTCCGCCGACGGCGTCTCGCCGGCCAGCGCGCCCATCCGCACGGCCGCGCGCAGCAAAGCGCCCGTCTTCATCCGGTGCATCGTCTCGAGCTGTTCGCGCGTCAGCTTCAGGCCGACGCTCGCCAGGTCGATCGCCTGCCCGCCGGCCATGCCGATCGAGCCGCTCGCGAGCGCCAGCTCGCGCACCAGCGCCGCTTGCTGCACCGGCGACAGCGCATCGGCGTCGGTCAGCGCGACGAACGCCTGCGACTGCAGCGCGTCGCCGACCAGCAGCGCCGTCGGTTCGTCGTACTGTACGTGCACGGTCGGCTTGCCGCGACGCAGCGCGTCGTCGTCCATGCACGGCATGTCGTCGTGCACGAGCGAGTAGACGTGGATCATCTCCAGCGCCGCCGCCGCCGCGTTGCGCGCCGCTTCGGTCGCGCCGGTCAGTTCGCCTGCTGCATGGCACAGCAGCGGGCGAACGCGTTTGCCGCCACCGAGGACCGCATAGCGCATCGCCTCGTGAAGTTTCGCGGGCGTCGCGGTTTCAGCCGGCAGATAGTGGCCGAGTGCGTCCTCGACACGGTCAAGCACGGACCGCATCCATTGTTCGAATGTCATAGATCGTCGTCTTCGCCGTCCGTGGCGGCCGTTCCGGACGAAAGCGGCTTCAGCGTCGCGCCGTCGAGCACGCGAACCTGCTGCTCCACTTTCTCGAGCTGCTGTTGGCAAAACGCAACGAGGGTCGCACCGCGGCGATACGCCGCCAGCGAATCCTCGAGGCTCAACGCGCCGCCTTCCATCCGGGCAACCAGCGTCTCGAGTTCCGCGAGCGCCATCTCGTAATTGTCCGGCAACGGTTCGGTGCCGTTGCCGGGCGGCGTGGCGCCTGGGGATGCGGTTTTCGCCATGGACGAGGTGTCAAATTTCAAAACAAGTCGGACATTCTACGGCAAAAGAGAATTTTCCGACCTGCCGTCGTGGGCGCCCGCGCACAATTCCGGCCCCATCTACGACGCACAGTGTGCGCCTTGGGACGGTCGCCCGACAAAAAATTGACACAAATCAGGCACTTAATCCTAGCCTTGCGGGGCGAACCGGGTATAATTGTCCGTTTCCCTAAATCGATTTTTCGATGGTTGGGTTGTTCACTGCTTTCACGCTAACACCGGGAGTGGGAATGTCCAATCTGAGCGATGCGCTTCAGTTGAAGTCGGCCCACAGCCAGCTTCCAGTCACTGCATATTTCGATGAGGCGCTACTCGAGCGCGAGATCGAAACCCTCTTCAAGAAAGGTCCTCGTTACGTCGGGCACGAGTTGATGGTGCCCGAGGCGGGAGACTATTTTGCGCTGCCGTCCGAGAAGGAAGGCCGCGTGCTGGTCCGCAACCAGACGAACCAGATCGAGCTGCTGTCGAACGTGTGCCGCCACCGGCAGGCGATCATGCTCAACGGGCGCGGCCATGCGCAGAACATCGTGTGTCCGCTGCACCGCTGGACGTACGACCTCGAAGGCCAGTTGCTCGGCGCGCCGCACTTCCCCGACAAGCCGTGCCTGAACCTCGGCAAGAGCCCGCTGCAGAACTGGCAGGGGCTGCTGTTCGAGGCCGAGGGCCGCAACGTCGCGCGCGATCTCGCGAACCTCGGCACGAAGCATCACTTCGACTTCGCCGAGTACCAGTTCGATCACGTCGAAGTGCACGAGTGCGACTACAACTGGAAGACGTTCATCGAGGTCTACCTCGAGGATTACCACGTCGTCCCGTTCCACCCCGGCCTCGGCAGCTTCGTGTCGTGCGACGATCTCAAATGGGAGTTCGGCGACTGGTACAGCGTGCAGACGGTCGGCGTGCACAACGCCCTCGCGAAACCGGGCAGCACGACTTACCAGAAATGGCACGAGCAGGTGCTGAAGTTCCGCAACGGCGTGCCGCCGGAGTTCGGCGCGATCTGGATGGTCTACTACCCGGGCCTGATGATCGAGTGGTATCCGCACGTGCTGGTCGTGTCGTGGCTGATTCCGCGCGGGCCGCAGAAGACGACCAACATCGTCGAGTTCTATTACCCCGAGGAAATCGCGCTGTTCGAACGCGAATTCGTCGAGGCCGAGCGTGCCGCCTATATGGAAACGGCCGTCGAGGACGACGAGATCGCGATGCGGATGGACGCGGGCCGCCGTGCGCTGATGGCCCGCGGCGAGTCGCAGGTCGGCCCGTACCAGAGCCCGATGGAAGACGGGATGCAGCACTTCCACGAGTTCCTGCGCCGCCACCTCGGCGGCCTCTGACAGCGGCTGCGGCGCGTTGACGCCGCGCGGCATCCGGCAAACGAAAAGACGGGCTTCGGCCCGTCTTTTTTTGTTTAGACTTGGAGTGTCAGGCCATTTGCACTCCAGGGAGTCGTCATGCCACACACTCATTACACCACGCTCATCTCCGCCGCCAATCTCGCCGAGCGCCTGGCCGCGGCGCCCGGCAGCGTCGCGCTGTTCGACTGCCGCTTCGATCTCGCCGATCCCGGCGCCGGCGAAGCCGCCTACGCGGCCGGTCACCTCCCCGGCGCGCACTATCTTCATCTCGATCGCGACCTGTCAGGCCGCAAGACGGGCACCAACGGCCGCCATCCGCTGCCGACCCGCGACGCGCTCGCGACGCTGCTCGCCAGCCGCGGCCTCAAGCAGGGTCAGCAGGTCGTCGCGTACGACGCGCAAGGCGGCGCCTATGCGGCGCGCCTGTGGTGGCTGCTGCGCTGGCTCGGCCACGATTCGGTCGCCGTGCTCGATGGCGGCCTGCAGGCCTGGGAAGCGGCCGGCCAGCCGCTGACGACCGACGTGCCGCACCCGGCCGCCGGCGACTTCCGCTCGGCCACGCCGCTCGAATCGACCGTCGATGCGGCGGCCGTGCTCGCGAACGTGTCGTCGCCCGCGCGCGTCGTGATCGATGCCCGCGCACCGGATCGCTATCGCGGCGAAAACGAAACGATCGATCGGGTGGGCGGCCACATTCCGGGCGCGCGCAACCGCTTCTTCAAGGACAACCTGACCGCCGACGGCCGCTTCAAGACCGGCCATGAATTGCGCGAGGCATTCACCACCGTGCTGGCCGGCACCGAGCCGAACCGCGTGATCCTGCAATGCGGCTCCGGCGTCACCGCATGCCACAACGCGCTGGCGCTGGAAGTGGCCGGCCTGCACGGCGCGTCGCTGTACCCGGGCTCGTGGAGCGAATGGAGCGCCGATCCGTCGCGGCCGATCGCGACCGGCCCGAATCCTTGAGCCCCCGCGCGGCGCGACGACGATGATGCGGCGGCCATTGCCGCCGCTCGTCGCTTACATCACGCCGTACTTGTGGAACCATTCGATCGCGCGCTTCCAGCCGTCCTCGGCATCGCCCTTCACGTAACTCGGCCGGTAGTCGGCGAAGAACGCGTGACCGGCATCCGGATACACGACGATCTCCGATTCGCGCGCGCGCTTCGAGTCGCTCGCCTGGATCGCCTTGCGCATGTCCGCGAGCGACGCCTGCGTGATGTTCTGATCCTTCTCGCCATACAGCCCGAGCACCGGCACCTTCAGCAACGACGCATGGTCGACCGGATTGAACGGCGTCATCTCGTCGGTCTTGCCTTCGACGAACCCGTACCACGCGACGGCGGCCAGCACGTGCGGATTGTGTTCCGCATACAGCCATGCCTGGCGGCCACCCCAGCAGAACCCCGTCACGCCGAGACGCGACAGGTCGCCGCCGTTCTTGCCGGCCCATGCGGCGGTCGCATCGAGATCCTCCGTCACCTGCCGGTCCGGCACCTTGCTGATGATGTGGTCGTACAGCTCCTTCATCGTCGGATACTTCGCCGCATTGCCCTGCCTGGCGAACAGGTCGGGCGCGATCGCGAGATAGCCGAGCTTCGCGAAGCGCCGGCACACGTCGGCGATATGCGCGTGGACGCCGAAGATCTCGTGGATCACGATCACGACCGGCAGGTTCGTCTTGTCGATCGGCTGGGCGCGATACGCCGGAATACTCGCATCGCCCGAGCGGATCTCGATGGTGTCGACGTCCAGCCCGGCGCTGTCGGTCGTGACCGTCTGCGCCGACACGGGCAGCACGGCCGCCGCGAAGGTGCCGCCGAGCGCAGCCTGCATGAACTTGCGGCGCGAAAACGGGACGTGGGGGACCAGGCTGTCGACTTCGGGTTTCAACATGAATGCACTCCTCGATTGGGCGCCGCCGTCACGATCGCGGATACGGCATGACGGGGCATCGCACCGGCGCGCGGCGCGGAAGTCGCGGCGGTTGGCACCCCGCCGCAAACGAAAACCCGGACAAGATGCCCAATAATCCGTTGTCGCGTCAACTGTCGGATGTGTAAGACTCGATTACGACGCGCGGCGGCACGTCTCGCGCTTCGGCGCGCGACCGAATCCTCGCGAATCGAAAAGAAAAACGGGCGGCGAACACGCACGACATGCGCATTCCCCGCCCGCTCCGCGCGACGACGCGATCAGTGCAGCTTGACGCGCGGCAGCGTCGTGCGCCGCAGCCAGTGCGCGACCGTGTCGAGCATCATCCGCGGATAACCGTGCAGCGCCGCGATGTGCAGCCGGTACAGCGACATGTACATGAAGCGTGCGAACAGCCCTTCGATCAGCATGTTGCCGCCGATCAGCCCGCCCATCAGGTTGCCGACCGCGCTGAAGTGACCGAGCGATACGAGCGAACCGAAATCGCGATACGTGAACTCCGGCTGCGGGCGCCCTTCGAGCCGGCAACCGATCGCCTTGAGCAGGAAACTCGCCTGCTGGTGCGCCGCCTGCGCGCGCGGCGGCACGTTGCGTTCGTTGCCCGGCCATGCACAGGCCGCACAATCGCCGAGTGCGAACACGTTGTCGTCGGTGAAGGTCTGCAGTGTGCGGCGCACGTCGAGCTGACCGAGCTTGTTGACCTGAAGGCCGTCGAGGTGCGACAGCACGGACGGCGCCTTGATGCCGGCCGCCCAGACCGTCAGGTCCGCGCGCACCGCCTTGCCGCTCGCGGTATGCACGAGCCCGGGCGCCACCTCGGTCACGCGCTCGCCGAGCATCAGCCGCACGCCGAGCTTTTCGAGCAGTTCGGCCGTCGCCGTCGACACGCGCTCCTGCAGTGCCGGCAGGATCCGCGGCCCCGACTCGATCAGCACGATGCCGACGTCATGGCGCGGATCGAGCTTGTGCAGCCCGTACACGGACAGCACCTGCGCGGTATTGCGCAGCTCCGCGGACAGCTCGACGCCCGTCGCGCCGCCGCCGACGATCACGACCTGGATACGCGGCTCGGCCGACTCGCCGGGCACGGTGGGCGCCGGTGCCTGGTGCTCGGCGCGCATGCATGCCGCGATCAGCCGCTTGCGGAAGCGTTCGGCCTCCCCGACCGTGTCGAGTGCGATCGCGTTTTCCGGCGCGCCCTGCACGCCGAAGAAGTGGGTCGTGCTGCCGATCGCGATCACGAGCGTGTCGTATTCCAGCTCGCGCGCCGGCAACAGTTCCTCGCCGTCGCTGTCGTTGAGCGGCGACAGCGTCACGCGCTTCGCCGCGCGGTCGAGCCCGGTCAACTCGCCCTGCTGGAACTCGAAGCCGTGCCAGCGCGCCTGCGCCGCATATTCGAGTTCCTGCGTGAACGGGTCCATGCTGCCGGCCGCGACCTCGTGCAGCAGCGGTTTCCAGATGTGAGTCGGATTGCGGTCGACGAGCGTGACGAGCGCACGCGCGGGACGATTGCCGCGCGCACCGTAACGGTCGCCGAGCCGCGTCGCCAGTTCCAGGCCGCCCGCGCCTCCGCCTACGATGATGATCCGATGCATCTGATTCTCCCTTTGCGAGTCGAAACGGCTGCCGCCGGATGAAGCAAACGCGATGCACGCGCGCCGCCCGGTGGATTAACCGGTTCGGACATCATCGATGTGCAGTTCGAAGCACTACGATGCGACCGATCCGGCACGCGGGGCGCGCCGCCCCGCGTCAATGACATGACTGACATGCATTGTCCGGGAGCTTGCGCGTTGACCACAAGCAAACCATCTCGATATTTGGCATCCCTGCAACAATATGCCGCGGGAAGCGGGGAATCGCACGGGGTGCGTCAGTGTGCCTCTTCCCAGTTCGCGCCGGCGCCCACTTCGGCGACCAGCGGCACCTTCAGCTTCGCGACGCCGCACATCATTTCCGGCAGTTTCTCGCGCACGAGCGACAGCTCGCTGTCGGGCACCTCGAGCACCAGTTCATCGTGCACCTGCATGATCATCCGCGACGCAAGCCGGTCGCGCGTGAGCCAGTCGTCCACCGCGATCATCGACAGCTTGATCAGGTCGGCCGCCGTGCCCTGCATCGGTGCATTGATGGCCGCGCGCTCGGCCGCCTGGCGGCGCGGACCGTTGCCGCCGTTGATCTCCGGCAGCCACAGGCGGCGACCGAACACGGTTTCGACGTAGCCCTTCTCCTTCGCGATCGCGCGCGTGTCTTCCATGTACTGCGCGACGCCCGGATAGCGCGTGAAATAGCGGTCGATATAGAGCTTCGCCGCGTCGCGCGTGATGCCGAGATTCGATGCGAGCCCGAACGCGCTCATCCCGTAGATGAGCCCGAAGTTGATCACCTTCGCAATCCGGCGCTGGTCGGAATTGACCTCCAGCGGCGTCACGCCGAACACCTCGGCGGCCGTCGCGCGGTGGATGTCCTCGCCTTGCGAGAACGCGCGCAGCAGCGACGCGTCGCCCGAGATGTGCGCCATGATCCGCAGTTCGATCTGCGAATAGTCGGCCGACACGATCCGGTGGCCCGGCGACGCGATGAACGCCTCGCGGATGCGCCGGCCTTCGGCCGTGCGCACCGGAATGTTCTGAAGATTGGGGTCGTTCGACGCAAGGCGGCCCGTCACCGCGACTGCCTGCGCATAATTCGTGTGCACGCGGCCGGTGCTGGGGTTCACCATCCGCGGCAGCTTGTCGGTATAGGTCGACTTCAGCTTCGACAGCCCGCGATGCTCGAGCAGCAGCTTCGGCAACGGGTAGTCCTCGGCGAGCTTCTGCAGCACTTCCTCGTCGGTCGACGGCGCGCCGCTCGGCGTCTTCTTCACGACCGGCAACTGCAGCTTCTCGAAGAAGATCTGCCCGATCTGCTTCGGCGAGCCGAGATTGAATTCGCCGCCCGCCAGTTCGTACGCCTCGCCCTCGAGTTCGATCAGGCGCGTCGCGATTTCGGTGCTTTGCGCCTGCAGCAGTACGTCGTCGATCAGCACGCCGGTGCGCTCCATCTTGCGCAGCACGAGCGACACCGGCATCTCGATCTCGCGGTACACGCGCTCGAGGCCCGGCTCGCGCGCGACCTGCGGATACAGCGCCTGGTGAAGCTGCAGCGTGATGTCCGCATCTTCGGCTGCATACGCGGCGGCCTGCTCAAGCGCCACTTCGTCGAAACCGATTTGCTTCGCGCCCTTGCCGGCCACGTCCTCGTACTTGATCGTCTTGACGCCGAGATGCCGCAGCGCGAGGCTGTCCATGTCGTGCGTGCGGTGCGATTCGAGCACGTACGATTCGAGCAGCGTGTCGTGCTCGATGCCGTTCAGCGCGATGTCGTAGTTCGCGAGCACCTGTGCGTCGTACTTCAGGTGCTGGCCGACCTTCTTGCGATCGGCCGATTCGAGCCACGGCTTCAGGCGCGCGAGCACTTCGTCGAGCGGAAGCTGCTCGGGCATGTCGGGGCCGCGGTGCGCGACCGGCAGGTAGGCCGCCTTGCCCGGCTCGATCGAGAACGACAGGCCGACGAGCCGCGCGAGCATCGGATCGAGCGCGGTCGTCTCGGTGTCGAACGCGGTCAGCGCGGCCGCATCGATCTTCGCGAACCACGCATCGAACTGTTCCCAAGTCTGGATCGTGTCGTATTCGCGCACGACGTCGGCTGCGATCACCGGAGCCGGCTCGCCTTCCGGCGCGTCGGCGCCGCCGCCTTCGGCCGGTGCGCTCTCGACTTCGCGCAGCCAGGTCTTGAAGCCGTAGCGCGCGAAGATGTCGCGCAGCAGGTCGCGCGCCTCGCCGTCGCTCTTCAGCGACGCTTCGATCGAGTCGAGATGCGGTGCGAGATCGCACGCGGTGTCGACCGTCACGAGCTTGCGGCCGAGCGGCAGGAAGTCGAGCGCGCGGCGCAGGTTGTCGCCAACCACGCCCTTGATGTCGGCCGCGTGTTCGATGACGCCATCGAGGCTGTCGTATTGCGACAGCCATTTCACGGCCGTCTTCGGCCCGCATTTCTCGACGCCCGGCACGTTGTCGACGGTGTCGCCGATCAGCGCGAGGTAGTCGATGATGCGCTCGGGCGGCACGCCGAACTTCGCGAGCACACCGTCGCGGTCGAGCGTCTCGTTGGTCATCGTGTTGACGAGCGTGACGCGGTCGGTCACGAGCTGCGCGAGATCCTTGTCGCCCGTCGACACGATCACGTTCATCCTGTGCCGTTCGGCTTCGCGCGCGAGCGTGCCGATCACGTCGTCGGCCTCGACGCCTTCGACCATCAGCAGCGGCCAGCCGAGCGCGCGCACCGCGTCGTGGATCGGCTCGACCTGCAACGCGAGGTCGGGCGGCATCGACGGACGGTTTGCCTTATAGTCGGCATAAAGGTCGTCGCGGAACGTCTTGCCCTTTGCATCGAACACGCAAGCGCTATACTCTGCACTGACTTCCTTGCGCATACGGCGCAGCATGTTGATGATTCCGTAGAGCGCTCCGGTCGGCTCCCCGCCAGGGCCACGCAAATCAGGCATCGCATGGTAAGCCCGATACAGATAGCTCGAACCGTCAACCAATAGCAGGGTCTTACCTTCCAGATTTCGTTCTTCAGGCATTATGAACAAGAGAAAAGTGATTCCGAGTCTGCGTTCGCTCGCAGATCAAGAGCGCGCGACGGCCAAGAAGGCGCGCGCATCGTGGCAGATGTTCACGATTATGGCAGAGTTTATCGAGGCGACCGAGTACCTGTCGGAGATCCGCCCGGCTGTCAGCATCTACGGTTCTGCCCGCCTCAAACCCGACACGCCGCACTACAAGCTCGCCGCGCAGATCGCGCGCAAGCTGTCGGACGCCGGCTTCGCGGTGATCTCCGGCGGCGGCCCCGGCATCATGGAAGCCGCGAACAAGGGTGCGCACGCCGGCAAGGCGCCGTCGGTCGGCCTGAACATCGAGCTGCCGCACGAGCAGGCCGGCAACCACTATCAGGACATCTCGCTGCGCTTCCGCCACTTCTTCACGCGCAAGGTCACGTTCGTGAAGAATTCGGATGCGGTGATCGTGATGCCGGGCGGCTTCGGCACGCTCGACGAGCTGTCCGAAGTGCTCACGCTGATCCAGACGAAAAAATCGCGCCTCGTGCCGATCATCCTCGTCGGCAGCGAGTTCTGGAAGGGGCTGCTGCAATGGTTCCGCGATCAACTGATTCCGATGGGCCTGATCAATCCGGAAGACATGGATCTGATGCAGGTGATCGACGACCCCGACCAGGTGCTCGACGCGGTGCTCGCGTTCTACGAGGACAGCGGCGAGGAAGAAGGTTCGGACGAAGACGGCCATCCGCCGCGCCCCGAAGAAGACCGGATGTTCTATCTGTAATCCATCCGTGACGTCCACCGGCCCGACGGACGGCGGACGGCGGACGGCTTCCCGCACGGCACGCGTGGCGATCCCGCCACCTGCCGTGTGTCACTTTGTAACGCGCTGTTAATCCCGCGCCGCAGCCGCGCGCCGCCGAATGTCAAATTCGCGCAGCCGGCGCCGTGCGACACAGCGCGGCCCGCCCTGCCCGCAGCCCGCCATTGTCAAACGGTTCGGCGTGGTATCCGCTCCCATGCGCCTGCCGGCCGCCAATCCGCCGTAACAAACACGCCTCGCCTTTTTCGTCGCGTACCAGCACACTGCATTGTGTCGGCGCGGCGTTCCCCCCGGTGGAACGGTCCCCCTCGCTTCCATCGTGTCGCGCCGGCCTCTTATAACGACCTCACGGAAAAGAACATGCAACGCTCGCTGATCGCCCTTGCCTTCGCCGGCCTCGGCCTTTCGCTGTCCGGCCTCGCCCACGCCGTCAACGTCGACGTCAACATCGGCACGCCCGCACCGGTCGTCGTCGCGCCCGCGCCCGTCGTGGTCGCCCCGGCGCCCGCGATCATTATCGGCTGGCATGGCGACCGCTACTGGGACGGCCGCCGCTACTGGGAACGCCGCGAGTGGGAGGATCACCAGCGCTATCGCGGCCGTGACGATCGCCGCGGCTATCACTGCCCGCCGGGACATGCGAAGAAAGGCGAGTGCTGACCGGCACGGCGCGGTCGCTCGATGCACGCAAGGCCGCCCGGGCGCTTCGGCGCCGGGCGGCCTTTTGATCGTCGAGCGCCGACCGCATGAATCGACGGCCTGACGACCCGCGAAATCGCTCGGCACCGGGTGGTAGTATCGCCCTTCTCCGAGGCCATTTCCGCCACTCATGCCGCTCATCCGAATCTGGGTCGTCGATCAGGCCCTTGCATCCGGCGTCGCCGCGCCGACTGACATGCTCGCGGCGGCCAACCATCTCGCCTCGACGACTTCGCAGGGCCGCACGAGCGCACCGTTTCGCTGGCGCGTCGAATCGATCGGCGGACGGCCGGTGCGAACGACCTCCGGCCTGATCATCCCGGTCGATGGCGCGATCGACGGCAGCAGTCCCGCCGACGCGATCTGGCTGACCAGCCCGTTCGTCGCGGATCTCGAGCGGCTGCTCGATCGGCCCGCAACGCTCGCGCCACTGTTCGACGCGCTGCGCCGGCAACACGCACGCGGCACGCTGATCGCGACGTACTGCACCGGCACATTCCTGCTCGCGGAGGCCGGCCTGCTCGACGGCCGCCTTGCCACGACGCACTGGTCGAAAGCATCGAGCTTCCGCGCACGCTATCCGGACGTAGCGCTGCGTGCGTCGGACATCCTGACCGAGCAGGACGGCATCCTGTGCGGCGGCGCCGTCACCTCGTACCAGAATCTCGCGCTGCGACTCATCGACAAACTGGCGAATGCGCGCCTTGCCGCGTCGGTCGCCAGGCTCATGCTGATCGACATGAACCGCGTCTCGCAGGATTCGTTCATCGACCTCGACCGGATGGGCCATCGCGGGCACGACGATCCAACCATCGCGCGCGCCCAGCGCTGGATGGAAAAGCACCTGCGGGAACCCTTCAGCCTCGCCCGGCTGAGCGATCACGTCGCGATGAGCGAACGCTCGCTCCACCGCCGCTTCAGAGACGCCGTGGGCGCGCCGCCGCTCAGGTATCTGCAGACACTCAGGATCGAAGTCGCGAAGCGGCTGCTCGCGGAAACGAAGCTCGCGATCGACACGGTCTGCGAGCGCGTCGGCTACGCGGACATCAGCGGCTTTCGGCAATTGTTCAAGCGCGAGACCGGCATCTCCCCCGGCGAATATCGCCGTCGCTTCACGCCCTAACCTCGCGCAACCGGCATCGGAAACGATGGCGGAAATGGCATCGTCGAATGGCAGTTTCGCCACTCTGCGCGTCAGCATGAGGTTCGTACACTGGATTCACGTCGCCCCGCCTCGGAGCGGCACCCTCTCCACCGAACCAGGACACCATCATGCCGATGATCGACGTATACATTCCCGAAGGCGCGCTCGCACCGGATGCCGAAGCACAACTGATGGAAGAACTGACGGACACGCTGATCCGCCACGAGGGACTCGATCCCGACAATCCGCGCGTGCGGGACGTGACATGGATCTTCGTCCATCGGCCGGCGGCCGTGTATCGCGCCGGGGCGGTCGCGCCCGCGCCGATCTATCGGATCGTGCCGACCGTGCCGGAAGGGCAGTACACGGACGCCGCGCGTGCTGGGCTGATTGCGGACGTGACCGCCGCTGTGGCTCGCGCGGAAGGCGTGCCGATCGCCACCATCGCGGCGCGTGTGTGGGTCTTTCCATCGGAAATCGACGACGGCTGTTGGGGCAGCCGCGGCGTCGTGCGCCGCCTGCCCGACATCATGGACTATTTCGGCGGCGCATCGCTGCGGGCGCTCGGAGAACAGCGGCTGGCGATCAAGCGGCGCACGGATGCGATCGCGATGCTCGAAGCCGCACTCGCCGCGATGCGCGAGACGCATCAAGACCTGTCGCTCGCTCGCACCGCCGAGCTCGCGAACTGATGCTCGGCGAGCGCGTACCGCCTCCCGATGCCCGAACCCGGCTTCAGGTGATGCGGGCATCTGCGGCGCACGCAACGGCGCGGCGACCTCGCCCGACTCGCCACCAGGGTTCGCATTGGCCGTGACGACGTCGCACGGCCCGACGAACGCGCCGATCGCGACCATGACGACTGTCATTGCCAGCCGGGGCTCTTGAAGATGGGCGAGCGCGGAGCGACGACGCGCAGCCGCACGGAGGCTCGCCCGCGATCACGCGTGTGTCATGCCGACACCTCCGCAAACGAAAGCGGTGCGAGATCCGGATGCGCGCCAAGCCGGGCGGCGAGGAAATCCATCAGCAAACGGCTCCTCCGCGGCAGATGCATGCGCTGCGGCATGCACAGGTGCAGGCCGTAACGGCAGGTCACGTGCCGGATCAGCAGCGGCACGAGACGCCCCTCGCGAATGTGCGCGTGAACCGAATAGCCGAAGAACTGGCCGATCGCGGCGCCGCTCAGTACCGTGTCGAGTTCCGCATCGATGTCGTTGGTCGCGATGAACGGGGCGATCTGTCGTGTGTCGACCCGACCATCAACCAGGAATTCCCACGGAAACGGCTTGCCGGTGCGCGGATACAGGAACGCGGTGCAACGATGATCGCGCAGCGCGTCGATCGTCTGCGGCTCGCCGTGTCGACGCAGATACGCGGGCGCCGCGCAGACGATCAATTGCAGATCGGCGATGCGTCGTGCAACGAGCCCGCTGTCGGGCAGATTGCCGGTCCGCACGGCGATGTCGATCCGCTGCTCGACGATGTCGGCCATGTCGTCGCTGACGATCAGCTCGGCCGTGACGCCCGGCTGCCGGTCGCAGAATTCGCCGAGCAGTGGCGCGAGAAAGCGCCGAGCCAGCGAATACGGCGCCGCAACACGGATCGTGCCGGCCGCGTGCGCCCGATCGTCGTCGAGCATGCGCAGCGCGCTCTCCAGTTCCCCGACAGCGCCGCGGCACTGTGCAAGCAAACGCTCACCCTCGAGCGTCAGCACGATCCCGCGCGTCGAGCGCTGGAGCAGCCGCACGTTCAACAGCGCTTCCAGCGCCGCGACCTGCTTGCTGGCCGCTTGCGGCGTCATGCCCAGCTCGCGGGCGCCCGCGCTGATACCGCCCGCGGCCGCGATACGGACGAATACCGTCAGCGCCTTCAACCGATCCATTCGCAGCTCCCGTCAAGCCCGGAACGCCCGGGCGATCGTCCCTGGCATCGTAACGCCTGTCCGATCGGTTGAATCGGTTTCAACCGGTCAGGTGCTATTCGCGCGGCACCCTGCTTCGCACAATGGCGCTGTCTGGATACCCGGGGCCAAACGGCCCGTCGCCATGAACACATTTTCATTTTCAGTCGTTTCGCGAACCGTCTTCGCGGCCGCATTGATCGTCGCCGGTTCGCCGCGAGCAATCGCACAGGAAGCGGACGCGGGCAGCCGCGTGACCGAGACGGTACTGCTGCGAACCACGCATGCGTGGGACGGCTCGCGATATCGCACCTATCCGTCAGGACAACCGGAAATCACGGTCGTACGCTACACGATTCCGCCGCACGCGGTATTGCCGTGGCATACGCATCCGTCGATCAACATCGGCTACGTGCTGTCGGGCCACCTCACCGCCGTGCGCCGCAGCGACGGCAAGCGGCTGGCGCTCGGTCCCGGCGACGTGGTGCCGGAAATGATCGACGGCGCCCATCGCGGCGAGACCGGCGACGAGCGCGCCGAACTGATCGTGTTCTACGCCGGTACGCCTGGCGCGCCCCTGACGGTGCCCGACCGCCAGGACTAAGCACCTCGACCCTGCCCCCGGCCAGTCGGCCGGCTCGTTTCCCTTCACATGGAGCAACTCGTCATGTCCGATTCACGGAGCCTGTCAACCTCTTCCGCCGCGACGCGGCCCCGGCTCGACGGACGCGTCGCGCTCGTCACCGGCGGCGGCACCGGCATCGGCCGGGCGGCCGCGCTCGCATTCGCGCGTGAAGGCGCCCGCGTCGTCGTTGCCGGACGGCGCGCGGCGCCGCTCGACGAAACCGTGCGCGCGATTACCGGGCGCGGCGGCGAAGCCTTCGCGATAACCATCGACGTCGCCTCCGCCGATGGCGTGCGTGCGCTCGTCGACGCAACGATCGGACGCTACGGCGCATTGCATGCGGCATTCAACAATGCGGGTACGGAAGGGGCGTTCGCGCCGATCGTGGAACAGACCGAGGCCGATTTCGACACGGTGATCGCCACCAATCTCAAGGGTACGTGGCTGTCGATCAAATACGAAATGGAGGCAATGCTCGCGCACGGCGGCGGTGCGATCGTCAATACGTCGTCGTGGCTCGCGAAAGGCGCGCTTGCCGGCTCGTCGACCTATTCGGCCAGCAAGGGCGCGCTCGATGCGCTGGTGCGCGCGGTGGCGCTCGAAGGCGGCCCGCACGGCATCCGGATCAACAACGTGAACCCCGGCATCATCGATACGCCGATGGCGCGCCGTTTCGGCGACGACGAGATGTTCCGCCCGTTCGCCGCATTCACGCCCGCCCGGCGGATCGGCACGCCCGAAGACGTGGCCGACGCGGCCGTCTGGCTTTGCAGCGACGAAGCGCGCTTCGTGACGGGCGAATCGCTCCTGGTCGACGGCGGCTACACGATCGGCGGCATGCGCTGACCGGCACTGCCACGGAGGAAGAACCGATGGAATACGTGAGACTGGGAGCGTCCGGGCTGAAGGTGTCGACGCTGTGCCTGGGCTGCATGACCTACGGCGACCCGTCATGGCGCCCGTGGGTCGCGACCGAAGAGGTGGCTCGCCCTTTCATTCGCACGGCACTCGATGCGGGGGTGAATTTCTTCGACACGGCCGACATCTACTCGGGCGGCGAGAGCGAGCGCATTCTCGGGCGCGCGCTGCGCGATTTCGCGACGCGCGACGACGTGGTGATCGCAACCAAGGCGTTCTTTCCGACCGGCGACGGGCCGAATGCGCGCGGGCTGTCGCGCAAGCATCTGCTCGCCAGCATCGATGCGTCGCTGCAGCGCCTCGGGACGGATTACGTCGATCTCTACGTGATCCACCGGTTCGATCCGGACACGCCGATCGAAGAAACGCTCGATGCGCTCGATACCCTCGTGAGGAGCGGCAAGGTCCGCTACCTCGGCGCGTCGTCGATGCATGCATGGCAATTCATGAAGATGCTCGCGTTTCAACGGCATCACGGACTCGCCCGATTCGTGTCGATGCAGAGCCAGTACAGCCTGATCTGCCGCGACGACGAGCGCGACATGCTGCCGCTTTGCATCGCAGAAGGGATGGCCTACACGCCGTGGTCCCCGCTCGGCCGCGGGCTACTGGCCGGCTCGCGTGATGCGGCGACGACGCGGGCCGCAACCGACCGGCAAATGGTGTCCTGGTACGACGGGCGCGACGCGGTCGCGGCGACCGTCGATGCGGTCAGGCAGGTGGCGCAGGCGCATGGGCTACCGCCCGCGCGGATTGCCCTGGCGTGGGCGCTGCACCGGCCCGGCGTCACCGCGCCGATCGTCGGGCTGTCGAAGCCGCATCACTTGGACGATGCGCTCGCGGCGCTCGATCTGACGCTCGACGATGCTGAAAACGCGTTGCTCGAGGTCGCGTTCAATCGAACGGTCGAACCGGTGCAGTGGTAACGGCGATGCGGGGAGCTGACCCGGTTGAAGGCGTGCGCTGCGCGAAGACAACGGAACGTGCGGCCCGCGCCACTGGAGCACATGCAGTTCAACGCACCCAACTGACGCCGCCGACGGCGACGCAGACGAATACCGTCACCGCCTTCAATCGATCCTCCGTGCCGGGCACGCCTTCATGACGCCGCTCAGAACGGAGACCGGAGCGATCACAATGACGGGAAAAAGCCGACGGCTGATGAACGATGAAATCTCCAGGCTGCCGGTGTCTCCCCCGGGCTTGCGCAGTAGAGGCCGCTCCGTCGCGCCATCGACGCGTTCCCTTCCCTGTCGCGCTTCAACCTGCGAACGAGGCGCACCCAAGGATGGGCGCGCCTGTTTCACGGCTTACTTAACGATGTAGCACCAACACGGTTTGGGTTTGCTCGGGCCGACCACTGCGACAGGTTTGCAAGGATCGGACGGGCCGAGCACCGCTTCTCTTTCGCAAGGCGGCTGCGGCTTGGATGGACCGATCACCGCTTGAGCCATGGCCGATAGCGAAGCAGTGAGCATCAGGGAAGCCAGCAGGATTTTGATTTTCATCGGATATGTCTACTCTCAATATTATAGGAATCAATTGGATCGGCTGTTCGCCGTTCCTTCGTGCGGGCGTCGGAGAACGCCACGCAGGAGAGCATATTCTCGATGACAAGGACAAAACTATAGGACAACTTCCAAATTGGAGAAAATGGTCGCGTCCGAGTACGAAGGCCACATTGCGGCCACGACGAGTGTCCCGGCGACCGGATGGGTGACGCAGGGCAGGCGCGCGCCGGCCGCCGCAAAGCCCGGCAGCACATCGCCCCGCCTGCCAGTCATGCGCGTTACTGGAACGCCACTTCCGCGAAGCTCCGCAGCTTCCGGCTATGCAGCTTGTCGAGCCCGTTCGTGCGCAGGATCTCCATCGCCTTCACCCCGATCTGCAGATGCTGGTCGACCTGTCCGCGATAGAACGTGTCGGCCATACCCGGCAGCTTCAGCTCGCCGTGCAGCGGCTTGTCCGACACGCACAGCAGCGTGCCGTACGGCACGCGGAAGCGGAAACCGTTCGCGGCGATCGTCGCGCTTTCCATGTCGAGCGCGATCGCGCGGCTCTGCGACAGCCGCTGCACGGGCTCCCGATGGTCGCGCAGCTCCCAGTTGCGGTTGTCGACGCTCGCGACCGTGCCCGTGCGCATCACGCGCTTCAGTTCCACGCCCTCGAGCCGCGTGACCTCGGCCACGCCGCGCTCGAGCGCGAGCTGCACTTCGGCCAGCGCCGGGATCGGCACCCATAGCGGCAGGTCGGCGTCGAGCACGTGATCTTCCCGCACGTAGCCGTGCGCGAGCACGTAGTCGCCCAGGCGCTGCGTGTTGCGCAGCCCCGCGCAGTGGCCGAGCATCACCCACGCGTGCGGGCGCAGCACCGCGATGTGATCGGTGATCGTCTTCGCGTTCGACGGGCCGACGCCGATGTTGACCATCGTGATCCCGCTGCCGTCCGCGCGCTTCAGGTGATACGCAGGCATCTGCGGCAGACGCGGCGGCGCGGTGCCCTCGGCCGGCTCGCCGCCGAGGTTCGCGTTGTACGTGACGACGTCGCCCGGCTCGACGAACGCGCTGTACTCGCTGCGGTACGCGCGCACCTCGGGATCGTCGCTTTCCGTCATCATCGTGCGGCCGAGCTTCACGAACTCGTCGATGTAGAACTGGTAGTTCGTGTAGAGCACGTAGTTCTGGAAATGCGTGGGCGACGTCGCCGTGTAGTGGCGCAGCCGATGCAGCGAGAAGTCGACGCGCGCGGCCGTGAACAGCGCGAGCGGATGCGGCTCGCCCGGCGCCGGCTCGAACGTGCCGTTGACGATGCGGTCGTCGAGATACGACAGGTCGGGCGTGTCGAAGATGTCGCGCATCGCGAGCAGGCGGTCGCGATCGAGCTCGCCCTCGAGATGGATGCCTTCCGGAAACGCGAAATGGATCGGAATCGGCTGCGACGACACGCCGATCTCGATCTTGACATGGTGGTTCTTCGCCAGCAGGCGCAGTTGCTCGCGGTAGTAGTTCGCGAAGAGATCGGGGCGCGTGACCGTCGTCTCGAATACGCCCGGCCCCGCGACGAAGCCGTACGAGCGGCGCGAATCGACGTGCGTGTTGACGTCGGTGCGGATCCGCACGAACGGATAGCATGCGCGCACGTGCTCGGTAATCGCTTCGTGGCGGCGATAACGCGCGAACGCATCGCGCAGGAAGCCCGTATTCGTGTCGTAAATGGCGGACAGCCGCGCGACGGCAGCGATCGGATCGTCGAAAGCCTCGATCGACGGGCTTTCGGGCGACAGCACACGGTGCCGGCGGCTCAAATCGTTCTTCATCGTCATTACCTCGTCTGATCCGACGACATTACCACGGAACCCGGTCGCGCTTATGGCCGCCCCTGCGCACGCCGGGGCCGGATGGCGCGCAGTATTTGCTAAAATCGGTAGGTTCACTGGAGACTCATCATGAAGCCGCTCATTTTCGTCGCCGCTGCCGTCGCGTTTGCCGCCGCCAGCGTCGCTCATGCCGCCGGCGGCACGCCTGACGCCGACGCGCCGGGCGCCGCTGCGCAGGCCCGGGCCGAGGCCAACGAAGCCGCCGGCCTGCCCGATCTCCGCAAGATCAACCGGCCGGGCGCCGAAGTCACGTCGAAAGTCGACTTCGCCGACATCCGCCGCACGCCGAGCTTCCACGAAAAGAGCAAGAACGGCACCGAAGTCACCGAGTACCGCGACCGCGGCAAGCCGGTCGAGATCGACGTGAAGTCGAACTTCGGCACGCGCTACCAGATGAGCTCGACGCCCGACACGTCGCCGAAGCCGCACGACGCGGGCATCCCGATCACGCGCCTGCCGTCGCTGAACCTGCGCTACTGATTCCGAGGCGCCGCGCCCCGACCGCGCCGCCCCGCCCCTTCACCCGCTGTCGCGCCGCACGCCGCCCGCGTGCCGACACCCTGACCTGACGCATCCCGCATGGCCGTTTTCACCGCTGTTTCCGACTCCGATCTCGCGCAATGGATGCGCCACTACGAACTGGGCGACGTGCTTGCGTTCCGCGGCATTCCGTCCGGTATCGAAAACAGCAATTTCTTCCTGACGACGACGCGCGGCGAATACGTCCTCACGATCTTCGAAAAGCTCACGGCGCAGCAGTTGCCGTTCTACCTCGACCTGATGCGCCACCTGGCCGCCCACGGCGTGCCGGTGCCGGACCCGGTCCCGCGTGACGACGGCGCGTTGTTCGGCGAGCTGCACGGCAAGCCGGCCGCGATCGTCACGAAACTCGACGGCGCGGCCGAACTCGCGCCCGGAGTCGAACACTGCATCGAGGTCGGGCAGATGCTCGCGCGCCTGCACCTCGCGGGCCGCGACTATCCGCGCAGCCAGCCGAACCTGCGCAGCCTGCCGTGGTGGCAGGAGAACGTGCCGGCGATCGTGCCGTTCATCACGGACGCGCAACGCACGCTGCTCGAAGGCGAGCTCGCGCACCAGGCCGGCTTCTTCGCGTCGGACGACTATGCGGCGCTGCCGGCCGGCCCATGCCATTGCGACCTGTTCCGCGACAACGTGCTGTTCGCGCACGCGGCGCCCGGCACCGGCCACGACGTGCGGCTCGGCGGCTTCTTCGACTTCTATTTCGCAGGCTGCGACAAGTGGCTGTTCGACGTCGCGGTCACCGTCAACGACTGGTGCGTCGACCTCGCGACCGGCGTGCTCGACGTCGCGCGCGCCGATGCGCTGCTGCGCGCGTACCAGACGGTCCGGCCGTTCACGGCCGAGGAACGCCGCCACTGGAGCGACATGCTGCGCGCGGGCGCGTACCGCTTCTGGGTGTCGCGCCTGTACGACTTCTACCTGCCGCGCGCGGCCGAGATGCTCAAGCCGCACGACCCCGGCCATTTCGAACGCATCCTGCGTGAGCGTATCGCGCATACGCCCGCGCTTCCCGAGATCCAAACCGCATGCAACTGATCGAAGTGCCCGCGAAAACGGGCTATGTCTGGTTCCGTCAAGGCATCTGGCTGTTCCGCCGGAATCCGCTCGCGTTCATCACGCTGTTCTTCACGTATCTGCTCGCGATCACGCTGGTGTCGATGGTGCCCGTGATCGGCTCCGCGCTGCCGCTGGTGTTCATTCCCGGCATCGCGGTCGGCTTCATGGCCGCGTGCCGCGACACGGTGGCCGGCAAGACCGTGATGCCGACGATCCTCGTCGACGGCTTTCGCTCGTACGGCACCGTCGCGACCCAGCGGCTGCTCGTGCTCGGCGTGATCTACGTCGCGTCGATGGTGCTGGTGTTCGCCGCGTCGTCGCTCGTGGACGGCGGCGCGCTGTTCCACGTGATGATGGGCGCGGCCGACGAAGCGAACACGACGCCCGAGACGCTCGCCGCGCAAGGCACGCTGGGCGCGCTGTTCTTCGCGACGCTGCTCTATCTGCCGGTCGCGATGCTGTTCTGGTTCGCGCCGGTGCTGGTCGCGTGGCATGACGTTCCGCCCGCGAAGGCGCTGTTCTTCAGCGTCGTCAGTTGCTGGCGCAATCGCGGCGCGTTCGTCGTGTACGGCGTGCTGTGGTTCGCCGTCGCGCTCGGCACGTCGCTCGCGCTGTCGCTGCTGCTGCAGGCGCTCGGCGCCGGCGCGTACGCGCTGACGATCATGATGCCGGTGACGATCATCATCGTCACGATGCTGTACTGCTCGTTCTACGCGACCTATCGCGGCTGCTTCGGCGTACAGGAACCGGGCGCGACGACGACGATGTCGGGCCGCTGACCCTCTCCCGGCCGGCGCGCGTCGTCAGCGCCGCCGCGCTGTTTCCAGCACCGGGTCGTCGCCCCGCGCGCTTCTGATCTCTCCCTTTTCCGGTATCCAAAGCTTCGGGCGCCTCTGTTCAACCCGATCTTTTGCGCGCAAAATAATTTGCGTACAAATCGTTCGCGCATCCGACGCGCTTCCCGAATCATGGATCGCCCGCCTTCCCTGCCCCAGACGCTCGACGAGCAACTCTGCTTCGCGCTTTACTCGACTTCGCACGCGATGACGAAGGCGTACAAGCCGCTGCTCGACAAGCTGTCGCTGACCTATCCCCAATATCTCGCGATGCTCGTGCTGTGGGAGCGCGACGACCTGGCCGTAAAGGACATCGCCGCGCGGCTCGACCTCGATCCGGCCACGGTCACGCCGCTGCTCAAGCGGCTGGAAGCGCTCGGCTACGTCGAGCGCGTGCGCAGCGCGGCGGACGAACGCGTCGTCAACGTGCGCGTGACGTCGGAAGGCCGTGCGCTGAAGGACCGCGCGCGCTCGGTGCCCGCCGACCTCTTTTGCGCGATGCAACAGACACCCGACTTCCTGATCAGGCTGCGCGCCGATCTCCAGCAGTTGCGCGACGCGTTGTCGGTGGCCAACGAACGCTGACGCTCGCACGCTGAAACTCGGACCGACCTACCCGGCGCCGCCGGTTTTTTTAAAAATTTGATTTGCACACTAATCATTTGTGTTCTATATTCTGGTCATGGCCGGCGACATCCCGTCCAACCGGACCGCTTTCTCCCTCTCTTCCCGACAGGAGCTGCACGATGAACATTCTGTACAAGACCAGCGCCACGAGCACGGGCGGCCGCGACGGCCGCGCGGTATCCGCCGACCACAAGCTGGAAGTGAAGCTGGCCGCGCCGCGCGAACTCGGCGGCACGGGTGCGGAAGGCACGAATCCGGAGCAACTGTTTGCCGCAGGTTACTCGGCCTGTTTCCTGAGCGCGATGAAATTCGTCGCGGGCCAGAACAAACAGACGCTGCCGGCCGATACGCAAGTCACCGCGGAAGTGGGCATCGGCCCGAACGACGCAGGCGGCTTCGGGCTCGACATCGAGCTGCGCGTGTCGCTGCCGGGGCTGGACAAGAACGACGCGCAAACGCTGGTCGACAAGGCGCACCACGTGTGCCCGTATTCGAACGCCACGCGCAACAACGTGCCGGTGCGCCTGACGGTCGTCTGACGCAACGCAGGTTGCGGCTTCAGTAGAGTACAAAAAGGGCGCGTGCGGCTCCATGCCGCACGCACCCTTTTGCGCGATTCGTCGAAATGGCGGGCCGGCAGGCCCGCGTGCGCCGCTTAGCGCGCGCCGATCGAATACGGACGGTTCATTGCCGCGTCGCGATCGATCTTGCGCATGCGGAATTCGAGATCGTAGATGTCGGTGGCTTCGGCCAGGTACGCGTCGGCGCGCTCTTTCGCGGCCTTTTCAGCGTTCTTGGTCAGCATCAGGAAGAGGTGGCTCAGCAGGTACATGGTCGATCTCGCTGTTCAAAGGTTCTGGACTAGGGTTTTCCCGAATTATAGGGAAAACCCTAGTCTTTGACCAGCGTCGATCAAACGGTGCGTCGTTCGGTCGCCACAGTGCGGCGATGGGCTTCGAAAAAAGCCCAGATCATCGCGCTGGCGTCGGGGCCGACCGCCGCGTGAAACGGCACGGCTTCGTCGCCGCCGGCCCACGCGTGATCGAGCCCTTTCACGTGGCACAGCCGCACGACCGGCTCGCCGTCGCGGCACACGTCGGTAATCTGGACGCCCGTTTTGCGCGTCTCGACGCGCTCGCCGCCGCGCAGCGCGCCCCGGCTGTCGGCGAGCCCGTTCAGGCGCATGAACTGGACGGTCAGCTGATCGGCATTCTTCGGCGCGACGACATGATCGCCGTCGCCCTGGACGATCAGCGCGGGCATGCCCGGATACGTACCGGCATCGACCAGCGCGTCGACCGCCGCGGCCGGGTTCTGCCGCAGCCCGCGGCGCATCACGTCCATCGCGGTGATGCCGGAATTCGCTTCGCCGAACGCGGGGCCCGAGTGCAACGCGACCGCCGCGAAACGGTCCGGGTGGTGCAGCGCAAGCAGCGACGCAAGCCCCGCGCCGGCCGACAGCCCCGCGACGTAGACGCGCGACGCGTCGAAGCCGTGCGCGTCGACCAGCGCGTCGACCAGCGCCGCCACCGTGTCCGCCTCGCCGCGCCCCGCGCGGTCGGTGTCTTCATACCAGTGCCAGCATCCATGCGCGTGCGCGCGCGGCGACTGTTCCGGGTACAGCACCGCGAAGCCGTGCTTGTCGGCCAGCAGGTTCATTCGCGTGCCCTGCGCGAATTCGTCCGCCGACTGCTGGCACCCGTGCAGCATCACGACGAGCGGCATCGCGCCACGCCGGCGGCCGGGCGGTACGTAAAGCCCGTACGCGAGATTCTGGACGAGGCGGCCGAGCGCGGGCGCCATCGGATGTTCGCCGCGCGTCCACTCGCCCGCCGCCCACGCGGCCGCGCGCGGCCGCACGCGCGATTCGCGTGGCGGGGACGGATCGGACACGGCGGGAGAGGCCGCGGCCTCGAGTGCGTCGCGCGTGATGCGCTGCGCGTCGCGCGCCGCGCGCTTGGCGACCGGGGACAGCATGCGTTTCATGCCGCCCAGCCACACCTTGGTCAGACTTTTGGTCATCGATCGGGCTCGCAGTCAGGAAAAATAGGGGCGCGATGAAGGCGCCGCAACGGATGCATCGTTTGACTTTGTGCAATGCACCATAACATTGTTTCCAGGATTTTTCCTGCTCGCCGAGCGTGCCCGGCAGCGCAAAAAACGGGCCTCATGCGGACGCGGCGCTATACTGGGGTTTGGTCGCTTGTATCCGTTGTAGTCGTTCTTCCCGGCTCGCGCGTTGATTTAAGCATTGTCCCGCCTTCGTTCGTCCCCTTCCCGATGTTCGACCTGCCCGCTCACCTGTGGATCATGATCACCGCGTTCGGCGGCGCCGGCCTGACGTTGCCGCTCGCGATCACGATAGCCGTCTGGCTCGCGCTCGGCTACTCGTGGCAGCGCGCGGCCGCGTGGCTCGGCGTGCTCGCGGCCGCGATCGGCGTGGTGGCGCTCACGAAGATCGCGTTCCTCGGCTGGGGCATCGGCATCCGCGCGTGGGATTTCACCGGGTTCAGCGGCCATGCGATGCTGTCGACGTCGGTGTATCCGGTCGCAATTTTCCTCGCGCTGATCCGCACGCGCACGCCGGTGCGAATCGCCGGCATCGCGCTCGGGCTGGCGGCCGGCGTCGCGGTCGGCGTGTCGCGGGTCGCGCTCGACGCGCATTCGCCGTCCGAATCGATCACCGGCTGCATCGTCGGCGCGATCGCCGCGCTCGCGTTCATCGCCGGCTCGTGGCGCGCGGCGCCGCACCGCTGGTCGGTGCCGGCGGTCGTCGCGAGCCTCGCGCTCGTCACCGTCGCGCTCCACGGCCTCACGGTGCCGTCGCATCGCTGGGTCACCAAGGTCGCGCTGGAACTGTCGGGCCACGAGCGCCCGTTCGTCCGCGCGCGCTGGAAGGCCAATCCGAACTACCATCCCGCGTCGCAGCCGTCGTCGCTGCAGCGCACCGAATCGGCGCCGCCTGTGCTTCACGCGTGACCGGCCGCCCGGCCGCCCGTTTTCACCGCCTGTTTTCACCGCCTGTTTTCACCGCCTGTTTTCACGTCTGATCTTCACGTCTGATCATTTCATGCGCACCGCCGCATGAGCAGTATGTCGAGCGTTATAACCCGCCCTATATTACGATGACGGTTTCCACCCATTCACGACGAACTCCCATGCGCTCAACCGTCCGTCCGCTTCGCCGCGCCCTGCTTCGCTTACTGCCGATCGCCACGCTCGCCGCCGGGATCGCGCTCAGCGCGCCCGCTTGCGCCGCCGACGAACTGGTCGTGTCGGCGGCCGCCAGCCTGACGAACGCGTTCAAGGCCGTCGGCGACGCGTACGAGAAGCAGCATCCGGACACCAGGGTGCTGTTCAACTTCGGCGCATCGGACGTGCTGATGCAGCAGATCGCCAAGGGCGCGCCGGCCGACGTGTTCGCGTCGGCCGACCAGAAGGCGATGGATCGGGCGGTGAACGAGAAGGTGATCGTGCCCGGCACGCGCCGCGATTTCGCAGCGAACTCGCTCGTGCTGATCGTGCCGGCGGACAGCCGCGCGGCCGCGCCGACGTCGCTGAACGACCTGACCGCGCCGGGCGTGAAGCGCATCGCGTACGGCGACCCGGCGTCGGTACCGGTCGGCCGCTACACCGAGGGCGCGCTGCGCGCGGCCGGGGTGTGGGATGCGGTCAGCGCGAAGGGCGTGCTGGCCGCCAACGTGCGCCAGAGCCTCGACTACGTCGCGCGCGGCGAGGTCGACGCAGGCTTCGTGTTCGGCACCGACGCGGCGATCATGCCGGGCCGCGTGAAAATCGCGCTGACGGTGCCGACCCAGACGGCCATCACCTACCCGATCGCCGTGGTCAAGGACAGCCGCCACGCCGCGCAGGCGCAGTCGTTCATCGATTTCGTCGCGTCGCCGCAGGGCCAGGCCGTGCTGTCGACGTTCGGCTTCAAGCCCGCCAAGTGAGCGAATCGCGATGCAAGACGCCTGGGTCCCGCTACTGCTGTCGCTGAAGGTTGCCGGCTGGGCGACCGCGCTCGACATCGTGCTCGGCGTCGCGGCCGCGTTCATGCTCGCGCGCTGGCGCTCGCCGCTGCGCGACGTCGTCGATTCCGTGCTGACGCTGCCGCTCGTGCTGCCGCCGACGGTGCTCGGCTATTACCTGCTCGTGCTGCTCGGCCGGCGCGGCGTGTTCGGCGCGTGGCTCGACACGTTCGGCATCGAACTGGTGTTCACGTGGCAAGGCGCGGTGATCGCGTCGATGGTCGTCGCGTTTCCGCTGATCCTGAAATCGGCGCGCGCGGCGTTCGAGGGCGTCGATCCGCATCTCGAGCGCGCCGCGCGCACGCTCGGGCTCGGCGAAGCCGCGGTGTTCTTCCGCGTCACGCTGCCGCTCGCTACGCGCGGGATTCTCGCCGGGGCGCTGCTCGCGTTCGCGCGCGCGCTCGGCGAATTCGGCGCGACGCTGATGATCGCCGGCAACCTGCCCGGCCGCACGCAGACGCTGTCGGTCGCGATCTACGCGGCCGTGCAGGCCGGCGACGACAACACGGCCAACTTCCTCGTGCTGGTGACGTCGATCACCTGCGTGCTCGTGCTGCTCGCGACCGGCTGGCTCGTGCCGTCGCGCGCCCGGCGGAGCAAGTTGACTTGACGTCCTCCTCCGCCTAAAGGGAGAGGATTCCCACACCTGGCGATGCACGTCCGCATCGGAGAATGTTCAGCGCAGCGTTGATATCACGATCATGCTCGACACCACAGTCACTGCAGACCCACTCTCTTATTCTCAGTCCCGCGATACCTTTCGGCCGCGTCGTGCTGGCTTGCGACCCGCACGCCGAACAGGACTGGGTCGAACCGGTTTCGTCGACTTCCTCGAACGTGGCGCCGTGCGCGATCGCTTTGTAGCGGAGCTTGTTTCGGAAGGACGACCAGGATGCGTCGTAGACGCTTTTCGCCATTCTGGTTCTGGCGAATTTTGCGGCCGACACGTTGCCGACCGCGATGTAATCGAAGCGCCGCACCAGATCGAGCGCGAGCTGGTGCTGGAAGTCGGCGCGGACATTCGCCACCTTCGCGTGCAGCTTCGCGATATGCCGTTTGTGCTTTCGCGCTCGTTGCGCTTTCGCCAGCTTTTCCGCCGCTCGTCGACCGAACTGGTCATTGGGCAGCTTCTCGCCCGTCGAAAGTGTGGCGAAGTCTTTCAGGCCGAGATCGATGCCGACGCCCGAACGGATCGGTCGAGCCTGAACATCGGATATCTCGATCACGATGTTGAGGAACCAGTTGCCACGCGCATCCTGCGCAAAGTTGCTCCCGTCCTTGATCTTGCCTTCGGGAAGCGGGCGGCTGTTGAACACGCGAAACGTGTTGCCAGCGAAACGGAACGCGTCACCCTCGCGCTTCAAGTCACGGCCCTTCAGCGGCACCCATCCCAGGGATTTTCTGCCGCGATAGCGCAGGTAGGGCCGACGGTGCTGGCTGCGCGACTTCGCATATTGCTCGCATGTTGCGTTGATCGTGCCGGAGTGAATACCGAGTTCCTTGCTGCTGCCGGTTGTCAGCACGTTCAGGTCGAATCCGGCCGGCCACTTCTTGCTCCACTTGAGCGCGTGCTTCTGCGTGTCGTTGCAGAAGTTCCAGACGTAGTTCACCGCGCGGCTCTGCTTGTTGAGCAGTCCGTTGAGCGATTTCACCCGGTAGCGATAGACAAGGATCATGCAGGTGATCCTAACCCGTGGAAGAAGCTGTCTGTCAACAGCACGCCTCTCCTCCCCGTCCTGAAGGACGGGGTTTCTCGGAGCAAATTCTGATGAAGCACCTGCGCTGCCCGTATCACGTCTGTCGTCCGGCAGCCGGCCCGCTTCGGCGGAGGCCCGCATGAGCGTCGTCGTCGATATCCGCAAGACCTACGCGAACGCCGAGCGCCGCTTCACGCTCGACGTGTCGTTCACGGCGACGACGCAGCGCGTCGTGCTGTTCGGGCCGTCGGGCGCGGGCAAGAGCATGACGCTGCAGGCGATCGCCGGGCTGCTGACGCCCGACGCAGGCGCGATCACGCTGAACGGCGAGCCGCTGTTCGACGCCGCGCGCCGCATCGACGTGCCGACCCGCGAACGCCGTGTCGCGTACCTGTTCCAGGACTACGCGCTGTTCCCGCATCTGAACGTGCGGCAGAACATCGCGTTCGGGCTCACGGCCGGCCTGCGCAACCCGCGCGCGAAGACGGCGCCGCCGGAGGTCGCGTACTGGCTGCGCGCGTTCGATCTCGAATCGCTCGCGGGGCAATATCCGTCGCAACTGTCGGGCGGGCAGAAGCAGCGCGTGGCGCTCGCCCGTGCGCTGGTCGCGCAGCCGCGCATCCTGCTGCTCGACGAACCGTTCGCGGCGCTCGACGGCGCCATGCGCCAGCGCATGCGCCACGAGCTCGCCGAGCTGCAGGCGCGGCTCGACATCCCGATGGTGCTGATCTCGCACGACCCCGACGACGTCGCCGCGTTCGGCGATCAGGTCGTGCAGTTGAGCGAAGGACGCGTGCAGGCGAGTTCGCCGCATGCCGAGTGGCCGACGCGCGTCACCTGAGCGCGCGACGCCGTGGTCGTGAGCGTGGCGCCGGTCGCCATGTTGGAGCCTGGGAGCAGCCGCGTCGCGGCACATGCTGAACGCGGAAACGAAGCCGGTGCGATGCGCACGCATGCTGCACCGGCTTCGCCGCGCCCCGCACGACGGCCGCCGGCCAACGCGAGCCGCGCTACCGCGCGGGTCAGCCCGTCACCGCCAGAATCACGCTCGACGCCTTGAACAGCGCGATCGCGCGCCGACCGGCGTCGAGCTGCAACGCATCGACGCTGTCGTTGGTTACGACGGCCGTCAGCGTCCCGCCGCCGTCGAGCGCCAGCGTCACCTCGCTGTTGACCGCGCCCGCCGTGACGGCTTCGACGCCGCCGCGCAGCCGGTTGCGCGCGGACACCTTCAGGTCGGGTCCGCCCTCGTCGACCGCGAGCACGACCCACGACGCCTTCACCAGCGCGCACGCGTCCGCGCCTTCCCGCAACCCGAGCGCCTCGGCGCTTTCGTGCGTCAGCACGGCGACGACGGCTTGCCCGCCCGGCAGCGCAAGCGTGACCTCGTCGTTGACGGTGCCGCGCACGATCGATGCGACCTTGCCGAACAACTGGTTGCGCGCGCTCGTCTTCATCCCGATCCGCCCGATCAGCGCCCAGTCGACGTCGAAGCCGGCAACGGCCGCGCTCGCGGCCTCGATGAAACGGCGATGCTCGCGCTCGATCGCGCGGAACGCGGCGATCAGCGACGTCGCGCGCGGCGTCAGCGTGGTGCCGCCGCCACCCTTGCCGCCGGTCGAACGCGCGACGAGCGGTTCGCCGGCGAGATTGTTCATCGTGTCGACCGCGTCCCACGCGGCCTTGTAGCTGAGGCCCACCGCCTTCGCCGCACGCGTGATCGAACCGGTGTCGCCGATCGCCGCGAGCAGCGCGATGCGCGTCGCGCCGCCGAGCGTCTGTTCGCCGGCGCGCAGCCACAGCTCGCCGCCCAGTTCGAGCGGTTCGGCGGACGAGGAAGAATGCGGTGCGTCGGTCATCATCGGCATGCGTGCGGGGAAACGGGCGGCCATTATAGGGTCCGGCGCGTGGCGCTCAGCCCGACTTGCCGTCGAGCTTCGGCGGCCGCAGGCTGGCGAGCAGCGTCTCGGCGTCGCGCGCGGCCCGCTGTTCGAGCGCGGCGCCGTAGCCGCGCACGAAACCGAGCTGGTACGGCGGCGCCGACAGTTGCTCGAGATGGTGCAGCGCGACCATCGCGTCGTTCGCTTCGCCGAGCACGCTCTGCACGCGCGCCAACGTCTTGACCGTCTCGGTGCGCGTGCGGCGCGACGCCAGCGACGCGAAGAATTCGAGCGCGTAGCGCAGCCGCTTCGCATCGATCCGCACCTGGTGGCGCGCCGCCGTGTCGAGCGACGTGAGCGACGGCGATCCGTAGAGATGACCGAACAGCCGCCGCACGCGCTTGGTCGCGTGACGCCGCAGCGACGGCGCGTCGTCGCCGTCGGCCGCCGGCAGCACGAGCGCGCTCAGCCATTCGAGCCAGCCGAGCGTCAGCCGCGCATAGCGGGCCGAATGCAGCGCCTGCCGCAGTTCGACGCGCGCGGCCATCGACTGCGCACGGGCGGCGTCGAGCGTGCCGTCCCAGTCGCTGCCGCCGCCGTCGGCCGCGATCAGCGCGGGCAGGCTCTCGGTCGCGAACACGTCCCAGTCACGCACCGTGCCGAGCAGCTTGGCGAGCCAGCGCAGGTCGACGCCGAGCGTGTCCTTCCATTGACGGTCGGTGAAGCGCGGGAAGAAGCGCATCAGCGTGCGCAGGCGGCGCAGCGCGACGCGCATCTGGTGCACGAATTCGGGATCGTCGCGATCGAGCACGCCGCATTCATTGCCGAGCCATTGCGCGGTGATGTCGCCGGCCAGCGCGAACAGCGCGGCGCGCTGCGTGCGGATGCCGGTCAGGTCGACGGGCTGCGCCTTGACCAGCGCGGCGGCCACCGGCCCGCCCGCACAGGCGCGGTCGATCACGCTCGTCAGTTGCACGAACGCGGGCCACGCGCCGCTCAGTTCGCGCGCCGCGGCAAACAGCGCGTGCAACGCGGCCGTGCGCGCGGCCACGGTTTCCCAGTCGGGCGCGGCCAGACGCAGCTCGACGTAGCGGCGCGGCGGCTCGCCGCCGCCATGCAGCATGATGTCGTCGAGCGTCATCTCGACCACGACGCCGCTGTCGTCGGCCCAGCGCCCGCGCCGCCGTTCGCTGACGATGCGCAGCGCCGACGCCTGGGCCCGCGCTTCGTCGGTGTCCGGCGCAATGCCCTCGGCGTCGGCGGCCGGCGCGTCGGCGGCCGGCGCGTCGGCATCGGCTGCGCCGGCCGTCGTGGGCACCGGCAGCGGCGCCGCGACGACGATGCCCGCGTGCTCCGCGTCGAACAGCTCACGCTGCGTGACGCCGGGGGCGAACGTCTCGGTGCGCGATGCGACGACCCGCGTGCCATGCGCGTTCGATTCCACCCAGGTCCACCAGTTCGCGCCGGGGCTCCGCTCGGCCTCCTCGATCTGGCACGGCTCGATCGTCACGCGCTCGTGGCCGCGCCGCATCCGGACCTGCGGGCAGATCCGCCACGCACGCACGAGTTCGGCGCCGAAATCGCGCTGCGCGCCACGGGTGCGGCTTGCGCCCTGGACCGGCCACCCTTCCAGCGACAACGACAACACGATTTCCAGCACACGCGACATGGAGGCTCCTGCACATGAAGGATCGCCGGCGCATCGACCGCGCCGGCGTCGCTCGTGAAGCAGCTTCCATAGTACACGCCGCCCCCACGCGCAGGCGCCGATCCGGCACCGACGCGCTGTGGCAGGTCAAGCCGGCACATCAGACCGCGTATTGCGCGATGCCGTTGCCGAACGACCAGTTCTCCTTCAGCACCTCGACCAGACTGATGAATACGTCTTCCTGCCGCACACCCGGCTGCTGCGACAGATTGTCGGCGATCGTCCGGTACAGCGAGCGCTTCTGCTCGAGCGTGCGCGTGTTGTTCGCGGTGATCTGGATGATCACGAGATCGTCGCTGCGTTCGATATCGAGGTAATGGCGGCCGAACACGAAGTTCTCGGCCGCATGCTCGGTCACGACCATGAAGATGTCGTCCTCGGGGACGTTGAACGTCTGGATCAGCGCGCGTTGCACGCCGTCGACGAGGGCCTTGCGGTAGGCGGCCGGTTTGCCTTCGCGTACGGCGATACGGGTGAATGGCATGGTGCTGCTCCTGTCGGTGAGTGACGTTGAAGAACGAAAACACAGCATCAGGTTAGGCGCGCGCACCTATAATAAACAGTCATTGATGAATATTTCATCAATTTTCATTTGAAATGAAAGTACTCGATCTCGATGCCGTCCGCGCGTTCGTGCTGGTCGCCGACCTCGCCAGCTTCACGCGCGCCGCCGATGCGCTCGGCACCACGCAATCGGCCGTCAGCCTGAAGCTGAAGCGGCTGGAAGCCCATCTCGGCAAGCCGCTGCTCGCGCGCACGCCGCGCGTCGTCAAGCTGGCCGCCGACGGCGAGACTTTCCTGCCGGCCGCCCGCGCGCTGCTCGACGCGCACGAGCGTGCGCTCGGCGCGATCTCGACCGGCACGGTGCGCCTGTCGCTCGGCGTCAGCGAGCACGTCGCGGTGCCCGACCTGCCGGCCGTGCTGACGAGCCTCCACCGGCAGGATCCGGGGCTGTCGCTGGAAATGCATCTCGGGGCGTCGACGAGCCTGCTCCCGCAATACGACGAACGGCGGTTCGACGCGGTCATCGCGCGGCACGAGCCCGGCGAGGATCCGCCGCGCGACGACGCCACGCCGCTCTTCACCGAGCCGCTGGCCTGGCTCGCCGCGCCCGACTGGGCACCGCGCGCCGGCGAGCCGCTGCCGCTCGCGGTGCTGGCCGGCCCCTGCGGCGTGCGGGCCGCCGCGCTGCGCGCGCTCGACCGCGCGGGGCTGCCATGGCGCGAGCGCTTCACGGGCGGCGGGGTCGCGGCGGTCGCGGCCGCCGCCGCGGCGGGGCTGGCCGTCTGTCCGCTCGCGCGGCGCGTCGCCCCGCGCACGCTGGTCGACGTCGGCGCGAAATTCGGGCTGCCGGCGCTGCCGCAATCGCAGGTCGTGCTGTATTCGCGGGTACGCGACGCCCGCGCCGCCGCCGCGCTGCGCAGGTTCGCCGACAGTCTTGCAATCTCGGCGTAAACTAGCGGGCTCCACCGCAATCTCCAGACGAATCCCAATGAAGCCCGACGCCCGCCAGCACCTCCGCGCCAACCTGCTGATGCTCGGCGCCGCCGCGATCTGGGGCTCCGCTTTCGTCGCGCAACGCCTGAGCCTCGACGTGATCGGCCCGTTCCTGTTCACCGGGCTGCGCTTCCTGCTCGGCGCGCTCGTGCTGGTGCCGCTGCTGATGCTGAATCCGGCGTCGCGCGCGCAGCTCGCGGCGATCCGGCGCGACTCCGCGCTGCTGCTGCCGGGCGCCGCGCTCGGCGGCCTGCTCGCCGTGTCGATCTCGCTGCAGCAGGTCGGCCTGCAATACACGCGGATCGCGAATGCCGGCTTCATCAGCTCGCTGTACGTCGTGATCGTGCCGCTGATGGGCGTGTTCACGCGCCACCGGATCGGCGCGGGCACGTGGTTCGGCGCGCTGCTGGCCGCGATCGGCCTGTATTTCCTCAGCATCGACGAGCACTTCTCGGTGCTCTACGGCGACTGGTTCCAGCTCGCGGGCGCCGTCATCATCGCCGCGCACGTGATGGCGGTCGGCCATCTCGCGAAGCGCCACGATCCGCTCGTGCTCGCGTTCCTGCAGTTCGCCGTATGCGGCGTCGCGTGTCTCGCGGTCGGCCTCGCCGTCGAACCGGTCAGCGTCGCGATGCTGCGCGGGGCGCTGCCGACGCTGCTGTACGGCGGGCTGCTCTCGGTCGGGGTCGGCTATACGCTGCAGGTCGTCGCGCAACGCGACGCGGCGCCCGCGCACGCGGCGGTGATCTTCAGCATGGAAGGCGTATTCGCGGCGATCGCCGGCTGGGCCGCGCTCGGCGAAACGCTGACGCTGCGCGCGCTCGTCGGCTGCGCGCTGATGCTGGCCGGCCTGCTCGCGTGCCAGTTGCTGCCGAACGGCGACGCGCGGAAAAAGGACGAGGACGCGCTGCCGGCGTGACGCCCACCGTCCCTATAATGGCGATTCGCGTGACTTCCACGCCAACCGCTTCCGACAGGCCAGCTCCGTGACGTCCACTTCCGTCGATCCCGCCGCCGACCTGCTGCGCGAACGCGCAGCGCACTACGCCGCCCAGGCGGCGCTGTTCCTGCGCGACCAGGCGCTCTCCACCGCGTCGCACGACCTGCGCAGCCCGCTGAATGCGATGCACAGCTGGGCCTACGTGCTCGAGCGCCAGCTCGCGAATGCCGACCCGAACCTGCAGCGCGCGCTCGCGGGCATCCGCACGGGCATCGACCAGCAGGTCGCGCTGATCGATGGCGTGCTCGACGCGCCGCGCGCGGAAACGCGCACGCTCGCGCTCGCGCCTCGGCCGTTCGCGCTGCGCGCACTGCTCGACGAAACGATCGCGCTCGTGCGTTTCGCGCTCGCGGACGCCCGCCAGGTCGCGCTCGACACGACGCTGCCGGACGGCGAGCCGTCGCTCACCGTCGATCGCGAACGCGTCGCGCAGGCGCTCTGGACGCTGCTGACGACGGCCGTCGAGGCCAGCGCCGCGGGCAGCCGCGTCGCGTTCGCCTGCACGCGCGACGGTGTGCAGTTCACCGCGCACGCCACCTGCACCGTCAACGCCGGCGTGCTCGTCGATCCCGCGCAGCCGCACGCGTTCGAATCGTTCGCGCGGCGCGAGATGCTGCACGAGCGCGACGCGAAACGCAGCGCATGGGCGCTCGCGCTGTGCCAGCGCGTCGCCCTCGCGCACGGCGGCACGTTCGCGCACGACGTGTTCGTCGACGGCGCGAGCGCCACCCTCACGTTCTCGATTCCGTGCGAGGCGCCGGTGTAAGCAAGCGCCCGCCCGACACATTACGAATTCCTTTCTGGCTCTATACTGACGGGCCTGTCATAACCGGAGCGATTCTTTGTTACAGATCTTCGCGCTCATCGGCGCGTTGTTCCTGGTGGCCCTGAACGGGTTCTTCGTTGCGGCCGAATTCGGCCTCGTCAAACTCCGCGCGACGCGCGTCAAGACCCTCGCCCGCAAGCACGGCCTGCGCGGGCGCATCCTCGCCATCGTGCACGGCCGGCTCGACGCGTATCTTTCCGCGTGCCAGCTCGGCATCACGCTCGCGTCGCTCGGCCTCGGCTGGGTCGGCGAACCGGCGTTCGCGGAACTGATCGGCCCGCTGCTCGACCTGATCGGCGTCGAGTCCGAACGCGTCGTGCACCTGATCTCGCTCGTGTTCGCGTTCTCGCTGATCTCGTTCCTGCACATCGTCGTCGGCGAACTCGCGCCGAAATCGATGGCGATCCGTCAGCCGGAGAAGGTCGGCCTGTGGGTCGCGCTGCCGCTCTACGCGTTCTACTGGGCGATGTATCCGGCGATCTGGGTGCTCAACACCAGCGCGAACGCGGTGCTGCGCCTTGCGGGGCTGTCGGCCGACCACGGCGGCGATGCGCACTATTCGACCGACGAGCTGAAGCTGATCCTGCGCAGCCGCCGCAGCGCGGCCGGCAATGCGGCCCAGCCGGCGCGCGGCACGTACAGCAACGACGAGTGGAATACGCTCGCGCATTCGCTGGATTTTTCGTCGATGACCGTGTCGGACCTGATGCGGCCGGCCCATGAAATGATCGGCCTGCGGCGCGACCTGCCGCTGCCCGACAACATGGAGATCGTCGCGCGGCACCGCTTCAGCCGCTATCCGCTGTTCGAGGATGCGTCGCGCGAACAGGTGAGCGGGCTGATCCACCTGAAGGACCTGCTGCTCGCGCGTCACGCGGGCGCCGCGCTCGAGGATCTGTCCGACTACGTGCGCCCGGTCCAGTACGTGAAGCCCGACACGCCGGCGCTGGAGCTGTTCCGCCGCTTCCGCAAGGGCGCGCCGCACTTCGCGCTGGTCGGCAACAAGGGCGAGAAGCCGATCGGCTTCCTGACGCTCGACAACCTGCTCGGCGCGCTGGTCGGCCAGATCCACGACGAATTCCGCCAGGGAGACGCCGACTGGAGCCGCCTCGACGACGGCACGCTGATGGGCAAGGGCAGCCTGCCCGTCGTGTCGCTCGAGCAGGCGCTCGGCATCGACATCGACGAAGGCCGCGCGGAATCGGTCGGCGGCCTCGTGATCCAGGCGTTGAGCGACCTGCCGACCGAAGGGCAGCGCGTGTCGTTCGACCGCTTCGACGTCGTCGTGAAGAAGATGAACGGGCCGCGCATCGTGCTCGTGCGCGTCTATCCGAAGATCGCGAAAGAGGCCGACGAATGACGGCCGCGCGCTGCATCGCGCGATGAATGGGCCGCTGCCGCGCTGCTGCGTGATCACGCCGGAACCGGCGTCCGCGTCGGCGGCCGATCGGGCCGCGTTCCTCGACCGGCTGTCGGCCGTGCTCGCGCGCGGCGAAACGCTCGTGCAACTGCGCGTGAAATCGTTCGACGCGGCCGCGTTCGCGTCGCTGGCCGCCGCGGCGCTCGCGCGCTGCGACGCGGCCGGCGCGCATCTGATGCTGAACGGCCCGATCGAGGCAGCCGGCGTGATGCGGCTCGACGGCGCCGGCTGGCATCTCGACGGCGCCGCGTTGCGCGCCGCCGTGCAGCGGCCGCTGCCGGCCGGACGCTGGGTGTCCGCGGCGTGCCACTCGGAAGACGATCTGCTGCTGGCCGCGCGCGCCGGCGCGGATTTCGTCACGCTGTCGCCGGTGCTGCCGACGCTCAGCCACCCCGGTGCGCCAGCGCTCGGCTGGGCGCGATTCGACGCGCTGGCCGCACAGGCCGCGATGCCCGTGTTCGCGCTCGGCGGCATGACGCGCGCGCACCTCGACGATGCGCGCCGTCACGGCGCGTACGGCATCGCGGGCATTCGCGGGTTCTGGTAATTCGGCGCTTTCCGGCAGCGCGGCCGCGCACGATCGCTTACCGCCCCGCCACGCCGCCTCACGCGTTCATCGGCTCATGCGTTCAGGTTCGGACGCCTGCCGCGCCATGAACCGTCGTCGAGGCGACGCACGTCGTGCGTCAGCGCGTAGCGATTGACGTCGCCCGTCAGCCACGCGACGAGCGAATACGGCGGCAACTCCCCTTCCTCGACCCGGTCGCGCGCGCGTGCCGGCGTCTCGAACACCACCCGCCCGACCGGTGCGTCGAACGGCACCGCATCGGGCGACAGGTTCAACGCGATCGTCAACGTCTCGTCGTCGGCGAGCCGCCATGATGCGCACAGCGCGTCGGCATCGCCGTCGCCGTCCGCCTTGAGCGCATGGGCTGCCTGTGGCCGGCAATCGGACAGCCTCGGCGCGATCAGCTTCGCGCGCACCGCGAGCGCCGACTGCACGAAATGCGCACGGTCGATGTCGCGCGCGGTTTCGTCGAAGATCAGCGGGATCTGCGGCGTGAGCAGCGACAGCGCGAGCGCGGCCAAGCCGGCCGCCTGCCCATAATCGCCCGGGCCGCTGTCGCGCCATGCGCCGTCGGACAGTACGAGCGACGTCAGCGACAGTCCGCTGTCGGCGGCCATCCCGTCCGCCGATGCGGCCGGCTGGTACGCCGCGCCGGCCGCGGTCAGCGCGCGGGCGAGCGTGTGAATCGACTGGTGCGTGGAAATGCCTTCATGAGCCGACGTGTCGCGCCCGGTGAGCCGGTGCAGCGCGCGTTCGCCGCAGCCGTTCCACTGCGCATCGAAATGGGTATCGGCGAGATGCGCCGGATGCCGCTCGCTGCCGAGCACGAGGTGGATCAGCCGGTCGGCCGGCACGGCGGCGCGCACGCGATCCGCGATCTCGCGCAGCCACGACACGCCGATCCGGTCGGCTTCGCGCAGGCGCAGCCCGTCGCAGCGGTATTCGTCGATCCAGTACAGCGCGTTGTCGCAGAAGAAATCGCAGACTTCCGGATGATCGAGCGCGAGCGGCGCGGCCTGCAGCGGATCGTCGCGCGTATGGAAGAACGGCCCCGCGTAGTGGCGCAGCGCGTCGGTGCCGCTGCCGAAGCGTGCGTAGTCGAGTTCCAGCAGCACCGCGAGACCGTAGCCGTGCGCAGCGTCGATCAGTGCCTTCAGCGCGTCGGGGCCGCCTTCGGCCGCGAGCGGCGCGAACGGCAGGCTGTCGTGCGGCGACGCGAGCAGCTCCAGCGCGGTCACGCCGAGGCGCGCGAGTTGCGGCAGCCGGCGGCGCACGCCGTCGAAGCCGCCCACCGCGTGCGGGCGGATCGCGTAGAGCGCGATGTCTTCCCACGCGCGCCCGTGCCAGAACGTATTGCGCCACGTGAACGCGCGCGGATCGACGACCTCGCTCGGGCCGTCGAGCCCGTCGGGCTGCGAGCGCGACGCGGGATCGGGAATCGACACGGTATCGTCGAGACGATAGCGGTAACGTGCGCCCGCGCCGCAGTCGACGAAGACCTCGAACCAGTTCGGGCCGGCGCTCGTCATCGGGACGAGCATCGGGCCGTAGCCGGTATCGAGTTCGAGCTCGACGTGGGTGCTGCCGGGCGCCCACACGCGGAAATGCGTGCGCGGCGTCGTGCACAGCGCGCCGCAGGGCTGCGCGCCAAACGGCAAACAATGGATGTAGTGCTGCGCGTACGGATCGTGCGGACAATCGGACATCATGCGCTCCTCGTGCGTACCGAGCGGCATGGCCGCGCCGATGGCGCAGCGCATCGGGGCCCGGCATGCGAAGGCCAGGCGGGGGGAGAGCACCGAGTATGCGCCGGATTCGCCACGCCGATGCATCGTAGTCAGACATTTTTAAATGCGAATCGACCCTTGGAAAATCGCACGGGAAACCGGCCGGCACGCGCCGACGAGTCGGGTAGTCTGCATACCGGAATGATTGCTCGTCTTGTTGCGCCGGCCGCGCGCACATACGCTCTGCGTCCTGTTCGCGGACATGTCGTCCGCCCCGATCCGAGGACCTGCCATGTCGCTTCCCGCCAGCGCCGCGAAATTCGATCCGTCACGCGCACACGAATACGCCGAGCAATCGCGCATCGCGCTCGCCGGCTACGACGCGTGCCACGAACTCACCGCATGCATGCTCGCGTCGGCGATCGGTGCGGCCGATGCGCGGATGCTCGTCGCCGGCGCGGGCGGCACGGGCCAGGAAATCTGCGTCGCGGCCGCGCTCGAACCGGGCTGGCGGTTCACGGCCGTCGACCCGTCCGCGCCGATGCTCGCGCTTGCGCGCTCGAACGTCGAAGCCGCGGGTTTCGGCGCGCGTACGACGTTCGTCGAGGACGGCGTCGACGCGTTGCCCGACGTGCCCGCGTTCGACGGCGCGACGCTGATCGGCGTGCTGCATCACGTGCCGGGCGACGACGCGAAGGCCGCGCTGCTGCACGCGATCGCGCGACGTTTGAAGCCCGGCGCGCCGCTCGTGCTCGCCGGCAACCATCGCCGCTACGCGGACCACCCGCGCCTGCTCGACGCGTGGCAGCAGCGCTGGCGCATGAAAAGCGCCACGCCCGACGCCGTGCGTGCGCAACTCGCGAAGATCCTGCAGGGCGCCGATCCGCCCGCGTCCGAGGAAGCCGTGTTCGCGCTGCTGCGCGACGCGGGGTTCGACGCGCCGCTGCGTTTTTTCGCGAGCCTGTTCTGGGGCGCGTGGATCGCGGTGCGGCGCGCATGACGGTTCGGCGCGGCACGAAACGGCGCGCGCGACGCTATTTGCGTGCGCAACGGATGCGCTCGGTATGATGTCGTTCCCGCCCCCTTCCGGCCTCGACATGCTCACCGTCCATCACCTGAACAACTCGCGTTCGCAGCGCGTGCTCTGGCTGCTCGAAGAACTGGATGTGCCGTACGAGATCGTGCGCTATGAACGCGATCCGAAAACGATGCTCGCGCCGGCCGAATTGCGCGCGATCCATCCGCTCGGCAAGTCGCCCGTCGTGACCGACGACGGCCGCACCTTCGCCGAATCGGGCGCGATCATCGAATACCTGGTCGACCGCTACGGCGACGGGCGTCTCGCGCCGCCGCCCGGCTCGCCCGAGCGGCACGACTACACGTACTGGCTGCACTACGCGGAAGGGTCGGCGATGCCGCCGCTGCTGCTCAAGCTCGTCGCGCTGCGGATCGCGCATGCGCCGATGCCGTTCTTCGCGCGGCCGATCGCGCGCAAGATCGCCGCGACGCTGCAGTCGGGATTCGTCGATCCGCAGATCGACCTGCATCTCGGCCATGTCGACGGCACGCTGGCGCGCAGCGGCTGGTTCGTCGGCGACGGCTTCAGCGCGGCCGACATCCAGATGAGCTTTCCGCTCGAAGCCGCGACCGCGCGCGGCGGCGGCAGCCGGTATCCGGCGATCGCGCGCTTTCTCGACACGATCCATGCGCGGCCTGCGTACCAGCGGGCGCTGGAACGCGGCGGCCGGTACGATCTGCTCAAATAACCGGCGTCAGCTCAGCAGCCCCGCCGCGACGTTGATCGACAAGCCGAGCACAGCCATGTTGAAGTAGAACGACAGGATCGATTGCGCGAGCACCGAGCGCCGCGCGGAACGATTCGCGAGCGACACGTCGGCCGTCTGCGACGCGACCGCGATCGTGAACGCGAAATACAGGAAATCCCAGTAATCGGGCTCCGGGTTCCGGTCCGGGAAACGGAGCGCGCGGTCGCTGCTCGGCGAGCCGTAATAGAGCCGCGCGTAGTGCAGCGTGAAGATCGTCGGGATCAGGAACCACGCGCCGAACAGCGTCGCGCCCGTAATCGCGTAGTGGCTGAGCCCCGCGCGAAAGCCGACGCTCTTGGCGGTCGCGAGTTCGATCGCGATCGCGGCCACGCTCGCGACGGTCGCAAGGCACACGACGGTCAGCACGGTCGTCGCGTTTTCGTCCTCGCGGATCGCAACTTCGCGCACCTTGTGATGATGCGCGGTGACCATGCGCACCCACATCAACACCAGATACAACCAGACCGCGCAATCCCAGCCGATCAGTGCCCGCGCGGTGGCTCGCAGCGGAAGCGGCAGCAGCACCGCGCACAGCACGCCGGCGACGAACGCCGCGACCATGCGCGGCCGGTTGCGTAATACCTGCGGATAAAGCGTCATCGTGTGATTCCGAAAGCGGATGGAAAGGGTTCGGCCGCGCGCGCGGCAGCGCCGGCGCGCAACGCGCCCCGATTATCCTCATTCCGTCGTGACGTGGCGATGGGCGCGCGCGCCCAAGGAGCGCCTAAGATAACGGAATGACCGCCACCGCCCTGCTCTGCCGCCATCCCGCGAACACGGCCGGCCGCGACTTCGTCGTCGGCGACCTGCACGGCTGCGTCGACGTGCTGCGCGCGCTGCTGCACGACGTCCGCTTCGATCCGGCCCACGACCGGCTGTTCTCGGTCGGCGATCTCGTCGACCGCGGCCCGGCCTCCGACACCGCGCTCGACCTGCTCGACCGGCCGTGGTGCCACGTCGTGCGCGGCAATCACGAGGAAGTGCTGAGCCTCGTCGCGCGCGGCAAGCTGCCGCCCGACGCATGGCGCGGGATCGGCGGCGACTGGGGCGCCGACCTGCCGCCGGAACGGCTGCGCGCGCATGCGGCGCGCGTCGACGCACTGCCGCTCGTGCGCGTGATCGGCGACGGCCCCGCGCGCTTCAACGTGCTGCATGCGGAATTCTTCGGCTCGGACGCGGATCTCGATACCGGCAGCTATCCGCACGACGTGCGCGAGCGGCTGATCTGGGGCCGCGATCTCGTCCAGGGGCTCGCCGATCCGGCGCTGCAGGCCGGGCTGTCGCTGACCTGCACCGGACACACGCCGGTGCGTGAGCCGCAGCGGATCGGCGCGCAATGGTTCATCGACACGGGTGCGTTCGCGCCGGCCGGGCGGCTCACGCTCGCCGAGCCGCGCACCGGCCGCACGTGGTCGATGACGCAGGCCGAAGCGCGCGAGCGCCACGCGGGCGACTGGGCGCTGCCCTGACGCGCCGGCCAAGCGAACGCTAGCCGACCTGATTCAGTTCGAACACCGCATCGACGGCCGAGCCGTTCCAGTTGTATTCGAGATAAGCCGCATGCTGGCAGTCGCGCAGCAGCGTCGTGCGGAACGCGGCCAGACACTCGCCGCGCGGATCGCGCACCGACGGATAGACGATCCCCGCGCCGCCGGCATGGCGCACCGCGCGGCCGAACGCCTGCCCCGCGCCGTAGTCGACCGGGTCCAGCAACGCGGGATCGCGCTGCGGCCACGTGCGCACGTCGGCGACGTCGCCATGCGCGAACACGGTATAGAGCCGCATCTGCTGGCGCATCGGCGGCTCCTTCGTCGCGGCGAGGAACAACCCGCTGTGATAGCGCGTTTCAGCGATCGCCGTGTCGCGCGAGCGCGTGCAGTAGAACACGCCGTAGCTGCCGTCCGAAAAACGGCTGCCCAGCGGATTCAGGTGCGTGAACGCGGCCATGATCGGCCCCCAGCCCTGCCCGTAGCGGCGCTCGGCCGGCGGCACGAGGTCGAGCGTGCCGACTTCGTTGCGGATGCGGTCGTTGGTCAGCGATTCGAGTGCGTAGAGCGCGTCGAAATCGTCCGCCGACGCGACGCGGTCGAACAGGTTGATGGCCGGAAAACGGGTGGGAATCACGCGATAGGCTGGCGCCCAGTCGACGGTGGTCATGGGCCACCGGGTGACTTCGATCGGTGTCGTCACGCCCAGCCACCCCGCATCGCGTCGAGATATTGCCGGACGGCCACCAGATCGCCGACGTTGCCGGCCAGCATCCGGTCGAGCGCGCGCTTGCCGCCGAACGGCGCCGCGTCGTTGGGCCGCTTGACCCATGCATCGGCCGCGGCCGGCTGCGGCAGCAGGATCTGCAACGCCTTGTAGATGCCGAGCAACAGCGATAGCCGCTCGAGCGTATCGCGCGGCAGGCGGGCCGATTCCGGCGCGGCCTTCCACTTGAAGAACGTCGAGCGGCCAGGCGACCCGAGCAGCACGATCTGCTCGTCGATCGTCAGGTCCCAGTCGCGCGCGATGTTGAAAAACGCGCGCAGGCCGGCGGCCGACATCTGCGCGACCGAAGCGTGCGGCACGGCGGAATGCGACTCGTACGCGGGCTGTGACATGATCGTTAGTCTCGAAACGAATTTACTAACAAGATTAGTCCATTCTCGTATTTTTGCAAGGGTCGCACCCATCGATCGTCACACCGATCCGCTCAATCGATATTTTTTGTCCATTCTGGACTCTTATTTTATTTTCTGCGTTAATGGCCGTGCGGACACCGCGTCACGGCGCGGGTCGTGTCCGTGGAAACCGTGTCGCCCAGAACCCGGATGCACCACGCCAAGGAACGCACCATGAAGAGACTGATTGCCGCCGTTTCGATCGCCCTGCTCGCGGTATCCGCAGGCCCCGCCGTCGCGAAGGACTGGACCACGATCCGCTTCGGCACCGACGCCAGCTACGCGCCGTTCGAGTCGAAGGCGCCGGACGGCAAGCTCGTCGGCTTCGACATCGATCTCGGCAACGAGATCTGCGCGCGCCTGAAAGCGAAATGCGTGTGGCTCGAGAACGATTTCGACGGGATGATTCCGGCGCTGAAAGCGAAGAAGTTCGACGCGGTGCTGTCGTCGATGTCGATCACGCCGCAGCGCGCGCAGCAGATCGGCTTCACGACGAAGATCTACAACCAGCCGACGCGGCTCGTCGTGAAGAAAGGCTCGTCGCTGCTGCCGACCGCCGAATCGCTGAAGGGCAAATCGATCGGCGTCGAGCAGGGCACGACGCAGGAGACGTATGCGAAGGCGTACTGGGGCAAGCAAGGCGCGAACGTCGTGTCGTACCAGAACCAGGACGGCGTGTATGCCGACCTGATCGCCGGGCGCCTCGACGCGGCGCTCCAGGATGAAGTGCAGGCCGCGATCGGATTCCTGAAATCGCCGCGCGGCGCGAACTACACGTTCGTCGGGCCCGAGCTCGTCGACGAAAAGGTGCTCGGCATCGGCGCCGGCATCGGCCTGCGCCAGGAGGACACCGACCTGAAGGCGAAGATCGACCGCGCGATCGCCGACATGGTCAAGGACGGCACCTACAAGCGGCTCGCGTCGAAGTACTTCGACTTCGACATCTACGGCGGTTGAAAAACGGCGTCGCGCGCGCACGGATTACTGCTTCCGTCGCGCGCGTCCGACCGCCCCTCCCCTTCAACCGGATGGCAACGGCGGCGCGTGGTTCGCCGTTGCATCGAATGCCTGTCTTCCTGCATCGCGTGCAGCACGATGCGTCGACCATCGTTCGGATAACGGATCAATCGTTCGCGGAAATGATGGCCGTGCGAACGAACGTCGTGCCGCTCGCGTCAATAGGCGAAGATCGGACGTCGCGGTATCGGCGCCCGTGTGCACATGCCCATGCGGATCGGATTCGCGTGCAGGAAAGTGCCGACCCGGCGCGGATGACCGGCAAGCAGCCGGATCCGCCTCGCACCGGGCGCGGAGAGATGGCCTGTCGTCGCATGCCGGTCGGCCGCAAGCGCGACGTTCGAGCGGCGATGTCCCGAATCACTGCGATCGCGGCCTGCGGACCGCGGCGTGTGATGATCGATCATTTTTCTACCCCGTTTGCTGTCTGATGTTTGTTCCGGCAACCGGACGATGCCGATGCCCCGGCGATCGGGCGACGACGCTTCCTGCTCGCCGTGACGCGGCCCGCTGCACCGCGCCCGGCCGCCGCATCCCCGCGGACTGCATCCTGGTCGATCGCGGCGGCTTTCGCTGCCTGACCGGACGGATCTCGCGCCGTCGACTCTCGCATGCCCTTCATCGCAAGGAGCGGGCCAGCGCTGCGCAAGCCCGGCCGGACAAGGCGGTGACCGAACCGGCTGGCGGCCGGAGCGGGCGTGGAATGCCGGAAGTTACGAAACTGAAACATCGGCGCCGCGGCACGCGCCGGCCGCGCAACGGCGGGGCCTTGCGGAATAAGGCTGAACAATGGAGCGCGGAATTTTTACCGGCGGCGGACTGGCCGATCGACCCGGTTCGTCGCGGAAATTCGCGTGGGGGCCAACGCGAAATGTTTCATGCGCTTTACATGCCCGGCTGCGGCAAGACGCACCGCCCGTCGCTGCCGGACGCTGGACGCGGCGGCCGATCGCATGGCTATACTGCGACACCGCTTCACGCGATTTCACGCAACCTCGCGCCCCCCGCCCACGATGATCCGTACCTTCCATGCCGCCGAGCGCGCGAGACTGATCCGCTTCGGCGTGTCGGGCCTGGGCTCGACCGCGCTGCATGCGCTGATCGCCGCCGCGATGTTCGCGCTGTTCGACGCGACGCCCGTCATCGCGAACGCGACCGCGTTCGTCTGTTCGACCGCGTTCTCGTATCTCGCCAACACGCTGTGGAGTTTTTCGTCGCCGGTGACTTGGGGCAACTTCGTGCGCTTTCTCGCGGTCGCGATGGCCGGCCTCGCCGCGACGATGCTGCTGGCGCACGCAACCGACGCGCTCGGGCTCGCCCGCGCATGGAGCATCGTCGCGGTCGTGCTGTGCGTGCCGCCCGTCACGTTCGTGCTGCATCGGCTGTGGACCTATCGGTGAGCCGCGCCGCACGCATCGCGCGCGCCGCTCATCCGACCCGCTGATGCCCCGCGTCGTCCGACGGCGCGCCGTCGTGCCCGCCGCTGTCGCCATTCCCGCCGTTGCCGCCGGTGTTGTCGTGATCGTTCAGCCCGTGCTCGATCATCATCCGGTAGAGCGTCACGCGTGAAATGCCGAGTTCGGCGGCGGCCTTGTTGATCCGGTGGTCGTTGCGCAGCAGCGCGTTCTCGATCGCGGTGCGCTCGGCCAGCGACCGCGCCTGTTCGAGCGTCACCGGTTCGGTTTCCCCGGGCGTCTCGAGCCCGAGATCGTGCGGCGTCAGCAGCCGGCTCTCGGCCATCACGATCGCGCGCCGCACGCGGTTGATCAGTTCGCGCACGTTGCCGGGCCATTCGTAGCGCCGCATCGCGTCGAGCGCGGCCGACGTGAAGCCGCTGATCTTGCGGCCGCTGTCGGCCTTGAATTTCTGCAGCACGTAGTGCGCGAGGATGTCGATGTCCTTGCCGCGCGCGCGCAGCGGCGGCTCGTGGATGCGCAGCACGCACAGCCGGTGATAGAGATCCGCGCGGAAGCGCCCGGCCTCGACCGCGCCGTCGAGATCGACGTGCGTGGCCGAGATGATCCGCACGTCGACCGCGATCGATTCCTGCCCGCCGAGCCGCTCGATCTTGCCTTCCTGCAGGAAGCGCAGCAGGCTCGCCTGGCTTTCGACCGGCATGTCGCCGATCTCGTCGAGAAACAGCGTGCCGCCGTTCGCCGATTCGATCCGGCCCGCGCGCCGCTGGTTCGCGCCGGTGAACGCGCCGCGTTCATAGCCGAACAGCTCCGACTGCAGCAGGTGATGCGGAATCGCGCCGCAATTGATCGCGACGAACGGCCCCTTGCCGCGGCCGGAGCGCTCGTGAATCGCGAGCGCCGTCAGTTCCTTGCCGGTGCCCGACTCGCCCGAGATGAACACGCTCGCGTCGGTCTTCGCGACCTTGCGGATCGTGCTGAACAACTGCTGCATCGCCTCGCAATTGCCGATCATCCCGTGTTCGCCGATCGACGCCGCATAGGCGGCGCCGTCGACGCGATCGAGCGCGGCCATCCCGCGCGCATGGCCGAGCACGTGCGAAATCCATTCGTACGGCAGCGGCAGCGTCACGTAGTCGAAACAATAGCTGCGGATCAGTTCGCGCACGGCGGGGCCGATCGTGATGCCAGCCTGCGCGATGGAAATCCAGCCGATTGCCGGCTGGCTCAGGCACATCTTCAGCGCGGGATAGTCGCGCGACGTGAACCCGGTGAAATCGACCAGCCCGGCGGCCACGCTCACGCCGGAGGTCATGTTCTGCGCGGCGCCGGCCGTCTTCGCGACCGCGATCTCCCAGCCGAGCCCGCGCAGTTGTGCGAGCAACGGCTCGTCGGGCGTGCGCATGATCACGAACAGCTTGCGTCCGGCCTCGGGAGCGGTGACGGACACGTCCGTCATCTCGGGCGCCGCCTGCCCGTTTGCGTCGGGTGACCTTGCAACCATCGTTGTTCCCCGCTTGGCGTTGGTATCGCGCGCCGGCTCACCGCCGCGTACGACGGACACGATCGAACCGACATATTGGCCGTATTTCCGTCCGAATAAAATCCCCCTGCGCATGAATCGCGCCCGAGGTCGACGTTGCCATGAACGGTATATCGATGCGGCCGGCCTGCGGCTGGATGGGTGTTATCCCGGAGGCGGGCACGGCGCGCGAGTGGAAAGGGCCGGCGCCGTGCGCGCACAGCCGCGCCGGCGCTGGCGCGCGGCGATTGCGCGCGACGCGGCGCACGTCTGATCGGCGTGCCGGCGCATGCGTGCGCAACCGCTCGGCCAGGCAGGCGGGCGCCCGGGCAACCGGTTCCGGTTGATTTGCGTCAATCGTCGGAAGCAGTCAGATGATGCACGCACGCAACATGCGCGGCGCCCCGCCGTGCGGCGGGTGGCCCGGTCAGCGGCCCGACGCGAGCGGCGCCGGCGCGTTCGCGCGGCCGCGGCCGGCCGGCGTGCCGCCGTGTTGGCCGTAGCGGGCGGCCAGCGCGTCGACCCGCGCGAGATGGTGGCGATTGTCGTGATCCCACGGGTGGAAGCCCGGCCGGAAAAAGCTCAGCCATTCGCCGGCGATGCGCGGGAACAGCCCGCGGCGCGGCCCGTACAGGAACGCGAGCACCCGCAGCAGGCCGCGCACGTGATGGCCGGCGCCGCGATCGCGCCACAGCAGCGTGACATGGATCAGGAACACGGTCGGCCAGAACGTCAGCGTCGTCAGCAGATACACGCCGATGCGGATCAGGTAACGGCGCAGCCCCGGCTTCATCGCGGCATTCCACACGTCGAACGACACGGCCTTGTGCTCGGTTTCCTCCAGCGCGTGCCACAGCCACATCTGCCGGTAGCCTTCGACCGAACCGGCCAGGCGCGTCGGGTCGCTCAGCAGCCAGTCGGCGAGCATCGCCGTATAGTGCTCGGCCGCCACCGTGTGCGCGAGCTGCATCGAATGCGGCAGCTTGCGCTTCAGGTAGCCGAGCACCGTCCACACGCGCTTGTCGAGCTTGCGCGCGGGCAGCCGGTTCGCCTGCATCAGCTCGTTGTATTCGACGTGCTCGCGCGTGTGCATCGCCTCCTGGCCGATGAAGCCGAGCACCTGCTGCCTCAGCACCGGATCGTCGATCCGGTCGCGATAGTGGCGCACCGAATCCATGAAGAAACGCTCGCCGGCCGGAAACAGCAGCGATAGCGCGTTGAAGAAATGGGTCACGTGGGACCCGAGGCCATGCCAGTCCTTCGCGCGGTCGACCGGCAGGTCGAAGCGCAGGTCGCGACGCACCGGCATGATGCCGGCTGCGGTGGCGGAAGCGGCTGACTTCATGTTCATCGTTCTCCTGTTGCGGAGCGGCCCGGCGCATCGTCCGACGCAGCCGGCGCAAGCCCGGGCGGCACATCGCGCGCCGCCAAATCCTGACATCGACAGATGTAAAGATAGGCCGCGCGCGCCGGCGCACGCAAGCCGCGCGGTAGATGCGCGCTTCCAAACAGGGCACGGTCGGAACGGCGTAAAAAACGGCGCGCGAGCGGCGCCCGGACAGGTCGCGATTCGAACGCGCGGGTTGGCGTACGGGTGACGCGCCGGAACCGGTTCGGCGCCGCGCCGCCCGCCCGCAAGCCTCGTGTGGCGGGCGTGCCGTGGAATCCGGCAACGGTCGTGCAGCCTGCGGCAACGCGTGCCGGTCGCATCGATTCATACACTCGGCGCCCTCGCGTGGTGCAACCTCGGCGCCGCGACGCGCGAAAAATTCAAACGCGCGTTCCAATGGCGTGTCGGGCGATCCCGCGCGCGGCGCTCCGCCACGCTGGGCGACACGCTTGCCGACACGCGTACGGCGGCGCGAAATCCGCACGCGCCGGCCCGCTGCGCGCTCGCCTACAATAGCGGTTTTACGTCACGCTCTTTCAGGAGAAATCATGTCCGTCATCACGACCGAATCGGGCCTCAAGTACGAAGACCTGACCGAAGGCACCGGCGCGGAAGCGCAAGCCGGCAAGACCGTCAGCGTCCACTACACGGGCTGGCTGACCGATGGTCAGAAATTCGATTCGAGCAAGGATCGTAACGACCCGTTCGCGTTCGTGCTGGGCGGCGGCATGGTCATCAAGGGCTGGGACGAAGGCGTGCAAGGGATGAAGGTCGGCGGCGTGCGTCGCCTGACGATTCCGCCGCAACTCGGCTACGGCCCGCGCGGCGCAGGCGGCGTGATTCCGCCGAACGCGACGCTCGTGTTCGAAGTCGAACTGCTCGACGTCTGACCCCGCATCCGGCCGCTTCCTTCGGATGGAACGCATCGCCTCCCCCGCCATCGCGCTGCGCCGCTACGCCACGTGCGAAGCGTCGGACGTGCACGACTTCCACCAGGTCGTGCTCGGCGTCGATGGCGCGATGGTGATGGCGGTGGACGGGGTCGGCCGGCGCATCGACCGGCACGCGGCCTGGCTGATTCCGGCCGGCGCGCGCCACGACTACGCGGGCCTCGGCGAAAATCGCCAGCTCGTGATCGACCTGCCCGCCGCATCGCTCGCGGTGCCGCAGCGGCTGTTCGACCATGCGCGCGCCGTGTCGATCGCCCCGGCGCTCACGTCGCTCGTCGCGCAGGTCGCGGCCGTCGCCGTGCAGCACGATGCGCCGGCCGGCGACGCACGGCAGGCGGCCGCGCACCGTTTCCAGTGGCAGGCCGCCGCACGCCTGTGCGATGCGCTGCTCGACGATGCCGGCATTGCCGCGCCCGCGTCGGGCCTCGATTTCGCGCGCATCGACCGCTGGCTGCGCGCGCGGCTCGCCGATCCGCTGCGCATCGCCGATCTCGCCGCGCACTGCGGCTACGGGATGCGCCGGTTTCATCAACTGTTCGTCGACGCGTTCGGTGAGACGCCGCATCGCTACCTGCAGCGGCTGCGGCTCGACGCAGCGGTCGTGCTGCTCGCCGACGGCCGGCATTCGCTCGTCGACATCGCGGGCAGCGTCGGTTTCGCCGATCAAAGCACGTTCACGCATGCGTTCACGAAGCGCTTCGGCGTCGCGCCGGGACGCTGGCGTGGCGGACGGCACTGAACGGCCCAGCGACGCCGGTTTTCCCGCGATAGCGGATGCGGCGCTCGCTCGCGCCGTGGCATTACGGCCGAATGAGCTTCGACCGCCGCTGTCCGTTCCGTGCGAGGCCGTACCGCGCATAAACGCGCCGCGCGTCCAGCCGATGGTCGCCGCGCACCGCGCTCACCGACGCGTCGTGCCCGCTTCGTCACCGATCTTCTTCACGATAGTCTCGGCCGCCTTCACCGGCCGGCCGTCGTCGTGCCGCAGCGCGAGCTTGCGGATCGCGCGCCCGGTGCCGCGGTCGACCAGCACCGAATGCGGCTCGCCGCGCGCGAACAGGTTGGCCTCGCCCCACTGCCGCAGCATCACGATGACCGGAAACAGCCCCTCGCCCTTTTTGGTCAGCACGTACTCCTGATACGCGGTGCCGTCGGACGCCGGCACGACGTCGAACACGCCGGCGTCCACCAGCCGCTTCAGCCGGTCGGACAGGATGTTGCTCGCGACGCCGAGGCTCGCGCGGAAATCGCCGAAGCGGCGCACGCCGTCGAACGCATCGCGCACGATCAGCAACGCCCAGCGATCGCCGACGATATCGGTCGCGCGCGCCACCGGGCACGCCGAATCCGCAAGACTTTTCTGCCTGGCCATGTTCCTCTCCACAATTGCGCCGGCGCCTTCGCAGGCATGCCGACCATCCGTGCGCGGGCCTTTGGCCCGTCACCCAACAAGTTGCATTTTAAAACCACTTTCCCTACACTCCAAACAAGTTTCAAATTGCAACTCCATTGCGTGAGGCAACCATGGAGTCATCCTGCCGTTCCGGCACCGTTGCATCGAACGCGCGAACCGACGCGGTCCATCCGGCCGACGGCGGCCGCCTGTCGTCGGCGCGCGTCGCGCTGCTGGCCGTCTGCTGCGCGGCGAGCGTCGCGAACGTCTACTACGCGCAGCCGCTGCTCGATTCGATCGCGCGGGATTTCGGCGTGTCGCAGGCCGCCGTCGGCGGCGTCGTCACCGCGACGCAGCTCGGCTGCGCGCTCGCGCTGCTGTTCGTCGTGCCGCTCGGCGACTTGCTGAACCGCAAGCGCCTGATCGCCGTGCAGCTTCTGCTGCTGACCGCGGCCTGCATCGGCGTGGCTGCCGCGTCGACACGCGTCGCGCTGCTGGCCGGGATGGTCGCGGTCGGATTGCTCGGCACCGCGATGACGCAAGGGCTGATCGCGTGCGCGGCCGCGCTCGCCGGCGCAGGCGAACGCGGCCGCGTAGTGGGTGCCGCGCAGGGCGGCGTCGTGGTCGGGCTGCTGGCCGCGCGCTCGGTGGCGGGCGTCGTCACCGACATCGCCGGGTGGCGGGCCGTCTATCTCGTATCGGGCGTGCTCGCGATCGCGATGCTCGTCGTGCTGTCGCGGCTGTTGCCGGATCGGCACGCACCGCGCGAACGCATCGGTTACGCGGCGCTGCTGCGCTCGATGGTGTCGCTGCTGCGCGAAGAACGCGTGCTGCGCGTGCGCGGCACGATCGCGCTGCTGATGTTCGCGGCGTTCAGCATCTTCTGGAGCGCGCTCGTGCTGCCGCTGAGCGCGCCGCCGCACGCGATGTCGCACACGCAGATCGGCGCGTTCGGCCTCGTCGGCGCGCTGGGTGCGGCGGCCGCCGCGCGCGCGGGCCGGCTCGCGGATCGCGGGCGCGGCGAAGCGACGACCGGCGCCGCACTCGCGCTGCTCGCGTGCGCGTGGCTGCCGCTCGCATTCGGCACTACGTCGATTGCGCTGCTGATCGTCGGCATCGTGCTGCTCGACGTCGGCGGACAGGCCGTGCACGTCGTCAACCAGAGCATGATTCTCGGCGCGCGGCCGGACGCGCATGCGCGTCTCGTCGGCTGCTACATGCTGTTTTATTCGGCCGGCAGCGGGCTCGGTGCGATCGCGGCGACGATGATGTATGCGCGCGCCGGATGGACAGGCGTGTGCGTGCTCGGCGCGGGGGTGAGCGTGGCCGCGCTCGGCGTATGGGCCGCGACGCTGCGGCGCGCATGATGCGCACCGGTCGTGCGGATGGAATGGGAAAAGCCGGCCCGCCCCAGACGGGCGGCCGGCATGCGAACCGGCCGCGCACGCGCGCCGGTCCGGCTTTCGGTCGCGCTGCGGCTCCGCTGCGCGCCGCGAGCGTTCAGCCTGCCGCCTGAATCGCCTCTTCGTACACGCCAGCCACGCGTCGCGCGATCACCGCGTTGTCGAAATGATCGCGCGCATAGCGCTTGCACGCGACCTCGTCGGGCAACGTGATCGCCCCTGACAGCGCACCGCCGAGCCCTTCGGCGATCGCATCGGCGCCCGTCGACGGCAGCACGAGATCGTTCGACAACCCGGCGACCGCCTCCGGCAGCCCGCCGACCGGCGTCACCAGCACCGGCGTGCCGGATGCCAGCGATTCGACGGTGATCAACCCGAAGCCCTCGAGCGCGACCGTCGGCACGACGCTGACCGTCGCCGCGCGGTACAGCGCCGCGAGATGATGATCGGGCACGAAGCCGAGCAGCTTCACGTTGTCCTGCAGCCCCGCTTCGTCGATGCGCTGCTGCAGTTCCTCGCCGATCTTGCCCTTGCCGGCGATGAGCAGCAGCACGTCCGGGTGACGGCGCTTGACGATGCCGATCGCGTCGATCAGGTCCTCCAGCCCCATGCGCCGCACGAGCCGGCGCACGGCGAGCACGATCGGCCGGTCCTGCGGCAGTTGCAGCTTGTGCCGCGCCTCGGCCGGCGTGAGCGGCGTGTCGAACTGCGCGGTATCGACGCAGCCGGGAATCACGCGCACCCGCGACGGATCGATCCCGTAGCGGTGCGTCAGGATCTGGCCGAACGCCTGCGACAGCACGATCAACCGCGACGAGCGCGTATAGACGGCCTGTTCGAGATAGCGCTTCGCGCGCTGCCCGAGCGACGCGGCGCCCTCGACCTGGCTTTCGTCGGCCCACGGCCCCTGGAAGTGCGACACCTGCGGAATCCCGCGCGTCACGTCGAGGCCCGGGAACGTGTACAGCGCGAAGTGCGACGAAATCACGTCCGGCCGTTCGCTGCGGATCTCGTCGCGCAGCGCACGCCGCGCGGCGAGCATCCGGCGCGCGAGCGGCTGCGACGCGGGCCCGAAGCCCTGGATCGCGCCGCCCGTGTCGTCGGCGACCTTCGGCGAGCCGGCGACGAGCCCGCGCACCTCGACGCCCGCGCCGGGCAGCGCGCCGACGAGCGAGTAGTACATCCGGTCGAGGCCGCCCGCGCGTTCGGGGAACCAGTGCATGCCGATCTGCAACGATTTGATCGGCCGGGAAGAGTGGGACATCACGGTTGCTCCTGCGTGATTGCATGCTCGACCCGCTCGAACGCGGACGGCTGCGTGGGTTGGCCGATGCGCCGGTAAAGCGCGACGTACTGGGCGCCCATGTGCGCCCAGCCGAAACGGGTCATCAGTTCGCGGGCCGCGTCGCCCATCGCGCGACAGGTGTCGCGCGATGCCGCGAGCGCGCCGATCGCCTGCGCGAGCGCGGCCGGATCGTCCGGATCCTCCAGCACGATCCCGCATTCGCGCGTGATGATTTCCGCGCCGCCCGCCGTGCGCGCGGTGACGACCGGCAGACCGGCCGCCATCGCCTCCAGCAGCGACAGGCTCATCGCTTCGTAGCGCGACGGAAAAACGTACGCGTCGACCGAGCGCATCAGCGTCGGCATGTTCTTCACGAGCCCGAGGAAATGCACGCGCGAATCGATGCCGAGCGCGCGCGCTTCTTCCGGATACGGGCTGCCGGGCAGATAGCCTGCCACCGCCAGATGCACGTTCGCCGGCAGCTTCGTCAGCGCCTTCAGCACGGTGCCGAGGTTCTTGCGCGGCGTGCGCAGGTCGCCGACGAACAGCAGCAGGAACGCGTCGGCCGGCAGCTTGAACGCCGCGCGATCGGCCTGCGCGCCCGCGAACGCGCTGCCGTCGACGCCGTTGTAGATCACGCTGATCTTGCCGCTGTCGATGCCGAGCCCGGCGATCTCGTCGGCCACCTTCTGCGACACCGCCGTGATCGCGCGCGAACGCTTGTACGCCCAGCGCTCGAGCACGGTATTCACACGCGTATAGACGTACTGGTAGGCCGACCACAGCCCCTTGGTGGGTCCGAACGGATAGTACGCACTCTTGAACCAGCCGCCGTGCACGAAGTGCGCGGTATTCACGTCGGCCTTGATCCACGAGATGAAGCCGTTCACGTGCAGCACGTCGTATTCGCCACGGTGCGCGCGCAGCCACGCCGCGCTTTTCAGCGCGAACACCTGCTGCTTGACGAGATTCGACGGCCAGAAGCCGCCGACCTTCACCGGCACCCAGCGCACGCGCGGATCGGCCAGCAACTCGGGCGCGACATGCGACGCGACCAGCGTGACCTCGTAGTGTTCGGCCAGCGCCGCGCGCGCGATTTCGTAATTGACGCGGCCCTGCCCGTCGTTATGTCGCACGACGTGCGTGACGATCGCGATTCTCAATGGTCGCCTCCCCGTGAACGCGCGGCGGCCAGCAGGCGTTGCGCCTTCTGCCAGTGCGCCGCGGCAAGTATCGAAAAAATGGCTGTGAACATCAGCAGGCCGCCGGTGCCGATCAGCGAGTTCGTGAATACGAGCATCGCGAAGGTCGACAGGCACAGGCTCAGGCACGCGCCGACGAACTTGTCCTGGCGCAGCTTGAACGCCGCGCGCAGCGTGCGGCCGAACAGCATCACGACGCCGGCGAGATACAGCAGCGTGCCGGGCCAGCCGAGCACGAACGGCACGTTCATCACGCCGCTGTCGAAGCTGCCGTACTTGCCGAGCTCGCCGCTGTCGCTCGACAGCTTCGTGGACGCGCCGGTCGCGCCCATCCCTTCGCCGGCGACGTCGGTGAACGCCGTCTGCGCGAAGGTCGCGTAGAACTTGTTGCGGTCGTCGTAGCTGCGGTCGTCCTTCAGGTTCGTGATCGACTGCAGGCGCGCGCCGAGCCGGTCGGCCACCGGGCCGACGGTCAAGAGCGGCACGCACAGCCCGACCAGCACGACGCCGCTGATCAGGATCCGCATCCGCACGCGGTTGCTCGATTGCACGAGCTGGATCGCGAGCGCGATCACCCAGCCGCCCCAGGTCGAGCGCACGAGACACAGCGCGAACGACACGAAACCGGCCGCGCCCGCGAACCAGCGGATCTTCTGCGGCGCGACCAGCACGAACACCAGCGCACCCATCATCGCGAACGCGAACGGCCCGGACGAATTCATCGTGCTGAACACGCGCACGCCGTACGGCACCGGCTCACCCTGCGAGCCCATCTGCGAGCCGACCATCCACAGCACGTCCCACTGCGGCATCACGAAGTACTGCACGACGCCGTACACGCCCATCACGAGCATGCCCCACATGAAGGAGGACAGCAGCACGTCGCGATACTCCGGATAGTTGCGCGCGTTCACCATGATGTGAAAGCCGATCAGGATCGGGTACAGCCAGTTCGCGAGGTCGTAGGTTGCGGCCATCACGCCGCTCGACACGATCCCGACCAGGTACGCATACACGAGCCCGAACAGGATCAGCAGCACCGGAATCCCGCGTCGCTGCGCGAGCACGCGGTAATGCCGGATGAGCCCCAGGCCGGCGATCATCGTCACCGCGAGCGGCGCGACCTGGATCAGGCTCGTCGGCGTGAACGCGCCCTTGGACCAGTCGGCCAGACGCCGCACTTCCGGGCTCAGGAACCACACCCACCACATGAAGCCGACATAGCGCGCCGGGCTCTTGAAATACAGCCAGATGCCGACCCCGATGGCCAGCACCGGGAACGCGAGCGTCAGCACCTTGCCCTGGTGGATCGCGATCAGCGCGGCGGTCAACGTCCACAGCCCGGCCTGCCCGGCCCAGTGCTTCGGTTCGGCGAACCAGCTGCGGGTGCGCGACGGCGCGCGTTCGGCGGCAATCGTACTCATCGATCCGCGCTCACTGCGACGAAGGGTGCGAATCGGCGAGCGGCATCGCGACGCCGGCCGCCGCGGGCGTGCGGCGCCGGCGCAGCATGTCGCGCGTGATCCGCACGTGCTGCTCGGCGAACGCCTGCGTGGTCAGGTCGCGCTCGCGCAGGCAGGCGGCGGCGGCCCGCGCGCAGTCGAGCGCCGCCGCCGGATCGGCGACGAAGCGGTCGGCGGCCTGGCGCATCGCCTGCGCGTCGAACGCCGGCACATAGGCGGCCGTATCGTGCGGGAAGTAGTCGCTCAGGCCGCCCACGTCGGACACGATCATCGGCTTGCCGACGGCCGCCGCCTCGAGCATCACGGTGATGCCGGACGCATGGAAATTCGGCCGCAGCGGCACGACGATCACGTCGGCCCACGCGTACAGTTCGTGCTGCTTCGCGAGCCCCGACGCCGGGCCGATCTTCACGTTCGGCGCATGCCATTCGCGCGGCACGCGGCGGCGCGTCGCGAGCCGCACGTCGTAGCGTTCGTCGCCGCCGAACGCGGCGAGGAACGTGCGCCAGTCGCGATCGCGGTCGTTGCCGATCGCGGCGATCCGCAGCGGCCGGTTCGGCTGCCATTGCCGCGGCTCGACCGGCGGGAAATCCTGCGTGTTCAGCCCGTAATAAACGAACTCGGCTTCGCGCCCGAGGATGCGGCGGCACAGGTCGGCGTTGTCGCGGGCGAGCGTGGTCAGCGCGTCGGCGCGCGCGAGCAGCTTGCGGTACAGCCAGCGGCGCGGGCCGCCGAAGCTGCCCCACTTGTCGAACAGCCACACGCTCTGCGCGAGCAGCAGCGGGCGCTTGCCCTGCGCGCCGGCGAGCTTGAGGATCAGCGCGGCGGCCAGATGCTCCTGCTCGGTATGCGTCCAGATCACGTCGGTCGCGAGCAACGTCGCGCGGTTGCGCCACGCATGCACGATATCGAAGCCGAGCGCCGCCTTCAGCGCGCGGCGCGCGAGGCTCACGACGCGGTTCTCGCGGCCGTCCTGCGAATAGGTCAGCCGGAATTCGTCGGATTCGGCGTGGTGATAGCCGTACAGGCAGCCGATGTCGTCGCCTTTCCGGTAGGTACGCGGATCGGCGCCGTAGAACAGATGGACGTGAACGTTCGTTGCAGCCTTCGTGGTCATGCGAGCCCTCCGGGCATGGCCGCGCGCGAGGCGCGCAGGCCGTTCAAGACGTCACCGGCGGCATCGCCGCACGATGGGGGGCAAGATCGGTGCGACGCGCATCGCGCGCGCCGCGGCGCACCGCGCGCCAGTGCGCGAGCACGCGGGCACGCCGCGCGGTCGGCAGCGCCAGCAGCACGTGCGCAAAGCCCGGATAGACGCGTGTGCCGACCAGCGTCCACCACCACCACGCGATCTCGCGCCGTACCGGCGGCAGATGCTCCCGCAGCGTCAGTTGCAGGTTGTACGCGCCGTTGCTGATCGCGTTCAGCGACGCCGCATCGCGCCGGTCGTCGTCGAAGCGCTCGGCCGGGAAATGGTCGACCGCGATCGCCGGGTCGTACAGCAGCGTCCAGCCCGCGCGCTGCACCTCCATGCTGAACGCCATGTCGTTGTGCACCTGCGCGCCGGCGCCGCGCAGCCGCGTGTCGAAGCGCAGCCGTTCGATCGCCGCGCGGCGGTAGCTCATGTTCGCGCCTTTGAGCATGTCGACGGCGCGCGCACCGCCGACGCCAAGGTGATGATTGCCGATGATCTTGCCCGACAGCGTGAGCTGGCCAACGAGCTCGCGCGATTCGTCGAGCAAGCGGCCCTTCTCGTGCACCCAGTCGCGCCCGCCGACCGCACCCACGCGCGGGTCGGACAGGAACGCGGCTTCGATGCGCGCGAGCCAGTCCGCGTGCGGCGCCGCATCGTCGTCGGTGATCGCGACGATGTCGCCGTTCACCGAGTCGAGCCCCTTGTTCAGCGCGGCGACCTGGCCGGCCACCTCGACCGGCACGATGCGTAGCGGCAGCGCGCCGCCGACCGCCGGATCGGCGAGCCGTTCGTGCGTGGCGTCGTCCTCCGGGCGCGCGACGACGATCACCTCGTCGGGCAGCCGCTGCTGCCGCTGCAGCGCCAGCAGGCAGCGCGCGAGGTCGGCGGGACGCCGATAGGTCGGAACGAGCACGGAAATTTTCATCAAGGATTCTCCAGTCGGCCGGGCAGGCACCGCTCGCGCCGGCCCGGTGTCGTGAAATGCGATCAAGCGCTCAGGTATTCGTGCACGGCCGCATAGCCGCGGCCGTAGCCGCGCGCCTTCGGCGGCACGCCGTTGAAGATCCCGCCTTCCAGGTCGACCCCCGCGGTGCGCAGGCGCTTGATCGCATCGGCGATCTCGCCTTCGGTATGCATGCCCGAGCGCAGCACGAGGAACGTCGAGCCGGCCATGCGGCCGATGATGGTTGCGTCGGTCACCGCCAGCACCGGCGGCGAATCGATCAGCACGACGTCGTAGCGCTTGCCGAGCCCTTCGAGGTATTGCGGCAGGCGCGTCGACATCAGCAGCTCCGACGGATTCGGCGGGCGCGTGCCGGCCGCGATGAACGACAGGCCCTGCACCGGCGTCTCGCGGATCGCTTCCTCGAGCGGCGACTGATCGCTCAGCAGCTCGGACAGGCCCGGCTGCACGGTCAGGCCGAAGTAGCGGTCGAGCATCCCGCGGCGCATGTCGGCGTCGATCAGCAGCACGCGCTTGCCCGAATGCGCGAGCAGCACCGCGAGGTTGACCGTCAGGAAGCTCTTGCCGATGCCCGGCGTCGGGCCGGTCAGCACGATCACGCGGTTCTTCGCGTCCATCATCGCGAACTGCATCGCGGTGCGCAGGCTGCGCATGCTTTCGACGCTCAGGTCCTTCGGACGCAGGCTCGCGAGGATCGGCCGCGCACGGCTGCCGCCCTTCTCCGCGGCCGCGTCGAGCTTCACCTGCTCGGCGCTTTGCGGCACCAGCCCGTACAGCGGCAGGTTGAACGTGCGCTCGATGCGGTCGGGATCCTCGATGCCCTGGAACAGGTTGCGACGCAGGAACACGACGCCCGTGCCGAGGATCAGCCCGAGGAACACGGCGGCCGACAGGATCAGCACCTTCTTCGGCTTGACCGGCGCGCCCGGACGCAGCGCCGAGTCGATCAGGTGGATGTTGCCGCCCGTGCCTGCCTTCTGCACCGACAGCTCCTGCACGCGGTTCAGCAGCAGCACGTAGATGTCCTCGGCGACCTTCGCGTCGCGCTGCAGCTGGACGGCCTTCACCTCGGTCGCCGGCAGGCTGCGGAAGCGGTTGCTGAACTTGTCCTTCTCGCCCTGCAGCTCCGCGAGCTGCTGCTTCGCGGCGATCACCATCGGGTGCGAATCGGTGAAGCGCTGCGCGAGCGACGCGAGCTGCAGGCGCTGCGCGGCGATCTGCTGTTCGTATTGCACGCTGCCCTGGAGGTAGACCTTCGCCTCGTCGCTCGCGTTGATCGAACCCGACGTGCGCTGGTATTGCGTGAGCGCGGCTTCCGCGCGTTCGAGGTCGGCCTTCAGGCGCGGCTCCTCGCCCTTCAGGAAGTCGAGCATCTTGGTCGCTTCCGCCTGCTTCGCGACCACGTGCTGGTTCAGGTACGACTGCGCGAGCGCGTTCGCGATCGCGGCGGTCTGGTCCGGATCCTTGCCTTCCAGCGAAATCTGCACGACGCCCGTCTGCTTGCCCTGCTCGCTCACCTGGATGCCGGCCTGGAAGCCGCTGATCGCGTCGAGATCGTTGTAGCGCACCACCGTGAATTGCGTGCCGGGGCGCGCGACGAGCTTCTGCACGAGCAGCGTCACGCCGCCGCCCTGCGCCGCTTCGCCGACGCGGCCGGCCAGCAGCCGCGTGCCGTTCTCGTCGACCAGCGAATAGGTGCCGTTCGGGCCGGCCGTCAGCGTCAGCTTCTTGCCTTCGAGCGCCGGCACGACGCTGATCGAGTCGACGTCGGCGAGCTCGCCGCCCCACGCGTACGATTTCAGGCCGAGCCACGGCCGCGACGGCTCGCCCGGCGTCGCGAGGCGCGCGGCGAGGCTGCCGAGCACCGGCAGCGTCTTCGGCGCGATCGAAAAGTTCAGCTTGAACTGCTCGACGACCGGCGTGACCACGCCGCGGCTCTTGATGATCTCGATTTCCGCGTCGGTCGGCGCCTGCTGCGGGCCGCTGTTGATCGACGCGCCCGTCTGCGTCTGCGTGAGCGCCTGCGACGTGTTGTCGTTGCCCTCGACCCGCACGTGCACGTCCGCCTGGTAGACCGGCTTCGCGATGAAGCAGTAGAGGCCGGCGAGCGCGATGACCGTCACCGCGATGCCGATCAGCAGCCAGATGTCGTCCATGATCACCTGGAGCAACTGGCCGAGAACGAAGTCCTCTTCCTCGGTCTTCGCGGTCAGGTCCGCGTAGGAGTGTTTCGCTTGCGTGTTCACCATTCGTTCCCGCTTGAGTGGTGCCGGGGGGGCGGACGCCGCCCCGGCGGGCTATCAGCGCGTGATTTGCCGCATGTAGAAGATCGTCTGGATCGTCGGCAGCACCTGCTGCAGCACACGGTTGAACTGCACCGAGCCGGCCGTGCTGACGTAGACGACGTCGAGCGGCTGAAGCGGGAAGCGGCTCGACAGCATCAGCGCATCGGGCTGCGTCATGTCGAGGCGGAACACTTCGGGCTTCGTCGGGTTGTCGCGCATGCCGCGCATCACGTAGATCTTGCGCGGGTTCGCATCGGTGTCGAGGATCCCGCCGCCCGCGGTCAGCGCGTCGGCGATGGTCAGCCTGCCCTTGAGCATCGGCACCGTGACCGGCGTCTTGACCTCGCCCATGATGAACACGCGGCTGTCGCTGCGATCCGGCACGTTGACGATGTCGCCCGGCTGCAGCATCACGTTCTGCTTCACCTCGCCGCGATCGAGCACGCCGTTCGCGTCGAGCGTGTACAGCTTGCCGTCGCGCGTCAGGCGCACGCGCTGCAGGTCGGCTTCGGCGGTCGAGCCGCCGGAGCGCGAGATCGCGTCGACGAGCGTGAGCGGCACGTCGCTCACCGCGAGCGGGCCCGGCTGCTTCACCTCGCCCGTCACCTGCACCTTCTGGCTGCGGAACGACAGCACGCGCACGTCGAGCTGCGGATTCTTCACGTAGCGCGACAGGCTGGACGCCATCTCGTCGCGGATCTGCGCGACCGTCTTGCCCGCCACGCGAATGCGGCCGACGAACGGGAAGAAGATCGTGCCGTCGGCGGCAACCGTCTGGCCGTACGGATCGGCCTGGCCCGGCAGCGCGGTCGTATACGGCTGCTGCAACGCGCCCGCGACCGATTGCGTCGTGTTGCCGCCGCTCGAGAACGACTGGCCCTGCGGCGTCGTCAGCTCCGGGTGGTCCCACACGGTGACGCCGAGGATGTCCTGCGGGCCGACGCGATACGTGTACTGCGACGGATCGGTATAGCGCCCGGGCGGCAGCGGATGATCGACCTGTGCTTTCTGCAGCTGGTCCATCACCACTTTGGCGTCGATGTAATGAACCGGATAGGTTTCGGCCGCTTCCTGCCGGCCTTCGTCCTTCAGGTTCGACGAGTCGAGGTAGTTGCCGGGCGCGGTTGCACAGGCTGACAGGAAAGTCGTCAGCGCGACGGCAAGCGCCACCGGGCGCATCGGGCGTTTCAGCATAGTTTCTGTAGCCATCCTTGAACCAGACGTTCGATCAGTGAGTAGCTCTCGCGGTAGTCGGCCTCGGGGCCGCCGTGCGGGTCCGCGATCTCGGCCCCTTCCCACTTGCCGAGCAGGTGGACCTTGCCGCGTGCGAACGGATCGACCGCTTCGACGGCCGCGATCTGTCGGCGCTCGCTGACGAGAATCAGGTCGGCGTCGCGCACGATCCGGCGCGACAGCCGCCGCGAGCGATGGGTCGTCGCATCGACGCCCCGCTCGGCCAGCAGTTGCCGCATCACCGGATCGATGCCGTCGCCGTCGTTCGCGTGGACGCCGGCCGAATGAAACGTCGGACGCGGGCCGCCGCGCGACGCGGCGTGCGACTTGAACAGCATTTCCGCCGCCGGGCTGCGGCAGACGTTCGCGTGGCAGACGATCAGGATGTTCCGGAACATGGCGTCTCGTAACGAGTGACGAAAAACGGGTTACGCGCTCGCGCGCGCGGCGCCCGGCACGCGCGCGGCGACGGCCTGGCGCGAGCCCGGCCGGCCGATCGGGTGGTACTCGATGCCCTGCTCGCTCATCGTCTCCGGCTCGTACAGGTTGCGGCCGTCGAAGATCACGGGCGCCTTCCACAGGCGGCCGAGCGCGACGAAGTCGGGGCTCTTGAACGCCTTCCATTCGGTGACGATCACGAGCGCGTCGGCGTCGCGCGCAGCCTGCGCCTCGTCGTCGACGAACGACAGGCGCTCGAGCCAGCTCGGGTGATCGGCGAGATCGAGCGCGAGCACGCGGCGCGCTTCCTGCTGCGCGACCGGGTCGTACGCGGCGACGCGCGCGCCGCGCGACAGCAGCTCGGCGATCAGCTCGCGGCTCGGCGCCTCGCGCATGTCGTCGGTGTTCGGCTTGAAGGCCAGGCCCCACAGCGCGAACGTGCGGCCGCTCAGGTCCTCGCCGAAACGCGCGACGATCTTGTCGGCGAGCACGCGCTTTTGCGTCGCGTTGACCGACGACACGGCCTTCAGGATCTGCAGCGACTGGCCGTGCTCGTCGGCCGTGCGGATCAGCGCCTCGACGTCCTTCGGGAAGCACGAGCCGCCGTAGCCGCAGCCGGCGTACAGGAAGTGGTAGCCGATGCGCGGATCGGAGCCGATCCCGCGGCGCACGGCCTCGATGTCCGCGCCGAAGCGGTCGGCGAGGTTCGCCAGCTCGTTCATGAACGAGATGCGCGTCGCGAGCATCGCGTTCGCCGCGTATTTCGTGAACTCGGCCGAGCGCACGTCCATGTACAGCGTGCGCTCGTGATTGCGGTTGAACGGCGCGTAGAGCTTCTTCATCAGCTCGCGCGCGCGCTCGCCCGGCACGTCGTCGTCGCAGCCGATCACGATGCGGTCCGGCCGCGTGAAATCGTCGACAGCCGCGCCTTCCTTCAGGAATTCCGGATTCGACACGACCGAGAACATCTGGTCGCCGCCGCGCTTCGCGAGCTCCTCGGCAACCGCCGCGCGCACGCGCTCGGCCGTGCCGACCGGCACCGTCGACTTGTCGACGATCACCTTGAAGCCGGTCATGTAGCGGCCGATGTTGCGCGCCGCCGCGAGCACGTATTGCAGGTCGGCCGAGCCGTCCTCGTCGGGCGGCGTGCCGACCGCGATGAACTGCACGTCGCCGTGCGCGACCGCGGCCTCGATGTCGGTCGAGAAGCGCAGGCGGCCGGCCGAGCGGTTGCGCGCGATCACTTCCTTCAGGCCCGGCTCGTGGATCGGCACGCCGCCGTTGTTCAGGATGTCGATCTTTGCCTGGTCGACGTCGAGACAGAACACGTCGTGCCCGATGTCGGCGAGACAGGCGCCGGTGACAAGCCCTACGTAACCGCTGCCGATGATAGTCAGATTCATGATGTGTCGGACCCCTTGACCAATGATTCGAAATTCGGAAAACCCGAATGCCTGTGCGACGCAGCGCGTCGGTGTCAGTACGCGTTGCTGCCGGTGAAGCCTTTCCACAGCGTCAGCACGACGATCTTGATGTCGAGCCAGAACGACCAGTTCTGCATGTAGTACAGGTCGAGCTTCACGCGGCCCATCATCTTCTCGATCTGGTCGGTCTCGCCGCGATAGCCGTTGATCTGCGCCCACCCGGTGATGCCGGGCTTGATCCGGTAGCGGAACATGTAGCCCTTGACCAGATCCTTGTAGATGTCGTCGTGCGCGAGCGCATGCGGGCGCGGGCCGACCACCGACATCTCGCCCTTCAGCACGTTGATGAACTGCGGCAGCTCGTCGAGGCTCGTGCGCCGCAGGAACCGGCCGACCGGCGTCACGCGCGAGTCGTTCTTGGTCGCCTGCGTGACCTGCCCGGCCACTTCCTGGTGCACCTTCATCGAGCGAAACTTGTAGATCTCGAACTCGTGCCCGTCGATGCCCTTGCGCTTCTGCCGAAAGAACACCGGCCCGCGCGAGGTCAGCTTGATCAGCGCCGCGATCAGCACCATCACCGGCGCGAGCGCGGCGAGCGCCGCCAGCGCGAACAGCCGGTCGAACACGAACTTCGGCAGGATCCGCACGTCGGTGATCGGCGACGCCGCGAGGTTGATCGCCGGCACGCCGAGCACCTCGACCACTTCCTGGTTGAAGAACGACAGCGTGCGCACGTCCGGGATGAAGCGGATGTTCACGAAGTCGTGGCGGAACACCGTCACGATCTGGTGAATCCGGCGCTCCTCCGTGATCGGCAGCGTGAGCCACAGCTCGCTGATCGCGCGGCTGCGCACCAGCCACACCAGCGATTCGAACTGCCGCTCGATGCGCACGTCGTCGAGCGCGACTTCGCCCGGCGCCTCGCTTTCGTCGTACACGCACACAGGGTTGAAGCCGGCTTCCGGCCGCGCCCGCATCTGCGCGATCAGCCGCCGCGCCGCCGGCGTGCCGCCGACGATCGCGACCGCCTTCAGGTTGTAGCCGCCGCGGCGCAACTGCCGCAGCACGACGTGCACGCAGGTCTTCGAGCCGGCGAGCAGCGCCATCGTCACGAGCGCCCAGTAGCCGAGCCACAGCCGCGACAGGTCGCCCGACTGGTGAAAACTGAAACTCATCAGGATGCCCGCGAGCTCGACCGCGAGCCACGCGAACGCCACGCGCACCACCAGCCCGACGAGACGCTTGCCGCGCCACGACTGGTAGATGCCGATGGCCGGAAAGAACACGACGACCAGCAGGCAGTCGAACAGCACCGTCGTGCGCTGCAGGTCGCTGAGCCCGATGCTGCCGTCGTGCAACGCAGCCGCGATCAGCGCGCCCGTCACGACCATCGCGATATCGATGACTCTCGCCAGCACGCTCAACATGTCTGTTTCCTCTTCTTTGAACAGGCGTTTGCCGAACAGCGCCTTGCGCGACCCGTGCCGCACATTCGATTCAAACGTTGCATGACGCTATTGAAGCGACAAGAAAATTCATCCTCAAGCGCACAAGTATTTCGAAAAATAATCGGAAATTCTTGCCGCGATCTTTTTTAATTAAATCGGCAGGATTTCCCGAATCGGGCTCGATCGGGGATTTTTTCTGAATCTTTACGCTTTCCGCTCGCCCTTTGCGGGCGGGCGCGGCAGGCTGGCGCCGGGAATTATTTTTTATTTTTTTATTTGCGGCCGGTGCTACCGCGGAAAGTTCTTCCAGATGACGGCGCGGCGGATATCCGGCATTGGGTCTGGTTTTATTGTCGATTTACTTCATGCTACAACGACAGGCACTGACTTCAACCGTGGAGAGTGTCATCATGAATGCTCCGGCAGTGGTCGCCGAAACGCGCCATTCTTCTTCCGCCGCCCCCATCGTCGGCACGCCCGCCGTCGGTACCCGCCTCGCCGTGCAGCCCGTGATTCTCGCCGGCGGTTCCGGCACGCGCCTGTGGCCAATGTCGCGCGAGCGCTTTCCGAAACAGCTGATCGGCCTGCTCGGCGATCATTCGCTGCTGCAGTCCACCGCACTGCGCCTCGACGGCTTGATCGCCGATCACCCGCTGAACGACGACGTGCTGATCGTGTGCGGCGAGGATCACCGCTTCACGACCGCCGAACAGCTGCGCCTGACGGCCAAGCACGCGACCATCATGCTCGAGCCGCTCGGCCGCGACACCGCGCCCGCGCTGACGCTCGCCGCGTTGCGGCTCGTCGCCGGCGGCAACGACGCGGTGATGACCGTGATGCCCGCCGACCATGCGGTCGCGGACGTGCCGCGCTTTCACGCGGCCGTCGCGGCCGGCGTGCACTGCGCGGCGCAAGGCAAGATCGCGACGATGGGCATCGTGCCGAAGCACGCGGAAACCGGCTACGGCTATATCCGCGTCGGCGCGCCGCTCGGCGACGCCGGCACGGGCGGCCTCGACGTACGCCGCCTCGACCGTTTCGTCGAGAAGCCGCATCTCGAACTCGCGCAGCAGTACGTCGCGTCGGGCGAATACTGGTGGAACAGCGGGATCTTCATCGTGCGCGCGTCGGTCTGGCTCAAGGCGATCCGGCAGCTCGAACCCGAGATCTACGCGGCCTGCGAACAGGCGGTCGCACAGGGCAAGGAAGACGGCGATTTCTTCCGCGTCGATCGCGATGCGTTCGCCGCGTCGCCGTCGAACTCGATCGACTACGCGGTGATGGAACCGCTCGCGAGCCTGCCGCAACTGTGCGAAAGCGTCGTCGTGCCGCTCGACGCGGGCTGGTCGGACGTCGGCTCGTGGGACGCGATCTGGCAGATCTCGCCGAAGGACGACGCCGGGAACGTCGGCCGCGGGCACGTGTTGTTCGAAGGCGCCGACTCGACGTTCGCGCATTCGGAAAGCCGGCTCGTCGCGTGCGTCGGCACGCAAAACCTGGTCGTCGTCGAAACGCCCGACGCCGTGCTCGTCGCGGATAAATCGCGCGTGCAGGACGTGAAGAAGATCGTCGGGCACATCAAGGCGCGACAAGGCACCGAAGCGACCGATCACCGCAAGGTGCATCGTCCGTGGGGCCACTACGACTCGGTCGACACGGGCGAGCGCTTCCAGGTGAAACGCATCGTCGTGAAGCCGGGCGCGCAACTGTCGCTGCAGATGCACCACCACCGCGCCGAACACTGGATCGTCGTGCGCGGCACCGCGCGCATCACGCGCGGCGACGAAACGTTCCTGCTGTCCGAAAACGAATCGACGTACATTCCGCTCGGCGTGTCGCACCGCCTGGAAAACCCGGGCAAGATGCCGCTCGAGCTGATCGAGGTGCAATCAGGGGCGTATCTCGGCGAGGACGACATCGTCCGCTTCGACGATACCTACGGCCGGCAGTAACGCGTCATGCAACACAGGGCGCCGCTTCGCGCGGCGCCCTAAGCAGACATGGAGACACGGGACTTCCGCGCGGGCGTCGTGGCACACGACGGGCCGCGCGTGACACGGCAACGGCGATCAGCCCACGCGGTACGCGTACTCGCGACGCTCCGCCTGCACGGGATCGTTGCGGCTTTCCGACAACGCGCCCGCGCGACGCTCGGCGATGAAGCGCTTGATGTCCGATTCCGCGCGCGCCAGCGCCGACAAGCCGGCCAGCACTTCGCCCTGCGGCTCGCGCGCCGGTGCGTCGCTCGCACCGTGGCGATCGATCCACTGGCGCGCCCAGTCGAGCGCGTACTGCTCGGCCGCCTCGGCGTCGGTGAAGCGCGGGCCGATCAGGCCCGAGCGTTCGACCCGACGGTCGTCCTGCGAGATCTCGGCCCACGCGCGATACATCAGGTTCTGCACGGGCTGCGCGATGCCGCTGATCGTATAGCCGCGATACTCGTCGACCTGCGGCTCGGCCGCGGCGAAGCTCGCGGCCGACGCCCGCGCATGCCGCAACTCCGCGGCCGGCGCACCGGGCACGGTAAACGACACGTCGGCGCGGCCGTCCATCGGGTCGTCCGCCATCGCGCTCAGCGACGCACCCTCGCCCTGCCAAACGTTTGCCTGCGCGCCTGGCAATTGCCACGACTCGGGGTTCTGCCAGAACACGCCGCGCAGACGGTCGTTGTCGGGCGCGGGCTCCGCGCGGCGGGCCGGCACGACGGCCTCCGGCGGCGGCGGAATATACGCGAACGTGCGCCCGCTGAACTGGGTCAGCACGTCGATCATCTTCAGCAGCGTGCCGTTCGCGAGCCACTCCTCGTAGCGACGGCGGCACGTCGGCCCGGACGGATAGCGGCCGGGCAGCTTGGACCAGGCTTCGCCGGTCGTCAGGATCCAGAGCACCGCGTTCGCGACGACGCGCGGTTCGGCACGTGGACGCCCACGACGGTTCAGCCTGATGGGTTCATCGGCGATCAGCGCTGAAAGGCGAAACCACTCTTCATCGTTAAGCTCATCGAAGAACATAGTCAATCTCTCCACGCAGCCAGGCCGGGGCTGCGATTGGCGGCGCCGTCACGACACATCGCGTCGCGGGGCGGCCAGGTTGCACATTATGGTTATCCGGCGTTGTGCATACCGGGCGACACCGCACTTTCACGGTGCCGCGATTCCCGGCAATGGCGCACAAATCGCGGTCTCACTCCAATGTGGGAATTTTTGTGCACGAAGCATACCATCCTCAGGGTTTATCTCAATATGACAATGACTTAATGTTACGCACTGAAACAACCTGCCATCGGCGAGCAATCCATTTACGCTTGAATTTTTTGCGGGATCTTTATGCCGATGGCTGCAAAGGCCCGTCTGGCGGGGCTCCGCAGCGTCTGAAGAATGCGCTGAAACGGCAGTTTCCGCCTGCTCCGACCCTAGCCGGCAAGCTCTTCCGGAAGGGTTACGGGGAATCGGTAAATCAGGGAAAAATTCGTAACAAGTTATTCACGAATCGGTAAATCATTCAATTTGACCTGAATCAAATTATCTCGATGCACAATCTTTTTATTGTTTCGCTGCGAGGAATGAAAATACGCTGACGCGGCGCGCCCACTCTGTCCCCGCATGCAAATCCGTCACGCTTGTTACATTTTCGCCGCAACCGGCAAGCGGCCGCGCCGCAGGGCTGCGACGCGGCTGTTTCGGGTCCGAACGGAAAGGGGGAAGCCGGCTTGCGCGGCTCGCGACGACGGCGGCGCTAGCGCAGATCGCCTGCCAGCGACGCGGTCACGTCCGCGTCGATGCGCTGCGCGGGCATCGTGTAGGCCGGATGATCGCAGCCGATCGACAGCGCCGCCCCGCCCTTGAGCGCCGCGCGCATCGGCGCATCGAACTCGAAGCGGACGAAGTGCACGGCCGACGTCTTCTCCGCGTTGTCGCGCTCGAGATCCTCGTCGGCGATCGCGTAGACGCTCGCGTGCCCGTCGACCCGCAGGTACACGCGATCCTCGACACCGATCAGCCGCGCGAGCGCCGCGCGCCGTTCGATCTCGTGCTCGTACTCGATCTGCATCGTCGCCTTCAGGTTGGTGCCGTCGGGCACCAGCGGCAGATACGCTTCCAGTTCCCCTTCGATGCCGGCTTCGTCGAAGATCTTCTCGATATGCAGCATCTCGTGGATCTGATAACGGATCGTCGTCTCGTCCTCGAACAGAAAACGCAGGTGGTTGCCGAGCGCCACCGCGCGGCGGCGCTTGTACGCGACGAGTCGCGCGTGTTCGGCCTTGCGGATCTTCGCGTACGCTTCGAGCGTCAGCAGGGAGTCGCGGGTCAGCGTCATGGAAGTCCTCGTGATGGCCGGCCGCCGCTCAGATGCCGTACGCGCGCCGCAGCAGCGTCAGCGGATGCGCGAGCGGCGCCGGCGGCAGCCCGTTCTCGTCGATGCCCTGCACGATGTGATGGCCGGCGAGCGCGCAGTCGGACGACACGACGTCCGGCCGCGGCTCGGCCATCGCCTTGAACACCGGCGTGCCGATCCGCATCGCGTCCGCATGAAATTCCTTCTTCACGCCGAACGTGCCCGCGTGGCCCGAGCAACGCTCGACGACGGTCACGCGCGTATCGGGCACGAGCGACAGCGCATCGGCCGTCTTGCGACCGATGTTCTGCACGCGCGCATGGCACGGCACGTGATACGACACACTGCCGAGGCCGGTCTTGAAATCGGTCTTCAGCAGCCCGTCGCGATGGCGCGCGATCACGTATTCGAACGGGTCCCAGAACGCGTCGGCCACCGCGCGCACGGCCGGGTCGGCGGGAAACATCAGCGGCAGCTCGCTCTTGTACATCAGCACGCAGCTCGGGATCGCGCCGATCAGCGCATAGCCTTCACGTGCGTAGCGTTCGAGCACCGGGATGTTCACCGCCTGCTTCGCGGCGACGCCGGCGAGGTTGCCTTGCTCCAGCAGCGGCATCCCGCAGCACGCTTCGCGCGTGACGAGTTCGTACGGGATCTCGTTGTGCGCGAGGATCGCGAGCAGGTCGTGGCCGATCCCCGGCTCGTTGAAATTCACGTAGCACGTCGCGTAGATCGCGACCTTGCCGGGCGTGCGTTCGCCGTCGCGCACGGGCGGGTTCGCCGAGCGCTCGGCTGCGCGCCGGAACGTGCGCGGCGCGAACTCCGGCAGCCACGCATGGCGATCGACGCCGAGCGCCGCTTCGAGCGCGTGGCGCGCGGGCGGCGTGCGGTTCACCGCGTTGATCGTCTGCGTGACGACCGGAATGCCGGCGAAATGGCCGAGCGCATCGGTATTCGACAGCACCTTGTCGCGCAGCGTCGCTTCGCCGCGCTTGTAACGCGCGGCCTTGCCGCGCAACATCAGGTGCGGGAAGTCGACGTTCCATGCATGCGGCGGCACGTACGGGCATTTCGTCATGTAGCAGAGGTCGCACAGATAGCACTGGTCGACGACCTTGCCGAACGCTTCCTTCGGCACATCTTCGACGTCGCCCATCGGCGTGTCGTCGACCAGGTCGAACAGCGCCGGAAACGCGCCGCACAGCGACACGCAGCGCCGGCAGCCGGCGCAGATGTCGAATACGCGGGTCATTTCCGCATCGATCTCGGCCTGGTCGTAGAACGCTTCGGACTGCCAGTCGAGCGGATGCCGGGTCGGCGCTTCGAGACTGCCTTCCTTGTGGGGCATGGGGCGCTCCCGCATGACGCGCATGTGCGCAAGCGCACCGCCCGCACGATGCGGGCGGCGATGAACGAACAGCCGGCCGCGTGCCGGTCGCACCGCGATGCCGTACGGCCCGCGGCGGCCCGTCAGTCGACGAGACTGTCGAGCGCCTTCGTGTAGCGGTTCGCGTGGCTGCGTTCGGCCTTCGCGAGCGTCTCGAACCAGTTCGCGATTTCGTCGAACCCCTCGTCGCGCGCGGTTTTCGCCATGCCCGGATACATGTCGGTGTATTCGTGCGTTTCGCCGGCGATCGCCGATTCGAGATTCAGCCGCGACGAACCGAACGGCAGGCCCGTGGCCGGATCGCCGACGGTTTCCAGGTATTCGAGATGGCCGTGCGCATGGCCGGTTTCGCCTTCGGCGGTCGAGCGGAACAGCGCGGCGACGTCGTTCTGCCCCTCGACGTCGGCCTTCGACGCGAAATACAGATAGCGCCGATTCGCCTGCGATTCGCCCGCGAATGCGGCCTTCAGGTTCTCTTCGGTCTTGCTGCCCTTGAGTTGAGCCATTTGCGCCTCCGTTCGAGTCGGCGCGGCCGCGTGCGACGCCGGGCCGATCAGATATGTGGGGAACGATGCGTGCGCCGGGCGCGCGTCGTGCTCTTCAATCTAGGCGCTCGCGTTCGCATCCCCCAATAGGCTTTTTCAATGCGGGCGATAGTGTCGGGGGGCGGTGTGCGGCGGATGGCGGGAAGACGGGCGCCATGCGGTGCGCGGGAGCGGACGGGACGGCGGGTATCGTGCGGTGCGCGGCGGCGCCGCGCGCGTCACGCGTCACGCATCCATCGCGCGCTTCAGCAGCAATTCGCGCTCACGCTCGTTGCGCGTCAGTTCCGCCGCGCGGCGGAATTCCAGCTTCGCCTCGTCGGCGCGGCCGAGCTTCGCGAGCAGATCGCCGCGCACGCTCGGCAGCCAGTGATAGCGCGCGAGCGCCGGATCGTCGCGCAGCACGTCGACGAGTTCGAGCGCGGCGGCCGGCCCGAACGCCATCCCCACCGCGACCGCGCGATTCAGCTCGACGACCGGCGACGGCGCGACTTCGGCGAGCGCGTCATACAGCGCGACGATCTGCGCCCAATCCGTGTCCGCCGCGTGCCGCGCCCGCGCGTGGCACGCGGCAAGCGCGGCCTGCAGCGCATACGGCCCGCGCACGCCGCCGAGCTTCGTCGCCCGCTCCAGCGCCGCGAGGCCGCGCCGGATCAGCAACGGATCCCAGCGGCTGCGGTCCTGGTCGAGCAGCAGCACGGGCCGGCCCTGCGCGTCGACGCGGGCATGCATGCGCGACGCCTGCAACTCCATCAGCGCGACGAGCCCGAGCACTTCGCTTTCGTCCGGCGCGAGGCCGGCCAGCACGCGGCCGAGCCGCAACGCCTCGTCGCACAGCGCCGGGCGCATCCAGTCGTCGCCCGCCGTCGCCGCATGGCCTTCGTTGAACACGAGATAGATCACTTCGAGCACCGACGCGAGCCGCGCGGGCCGCGCATCGGCGGCCGGCACCTCGAACGGCACGTGCGCGGCCGCGAGCGTGCGCTTCGCGCGCACGATCCGCTGCGCGATCGTCGGCTCCGGCGTCAGGAATGCGCGCGCGATCTCGCCCGTCGTCAGCCCGCCGAGCAGCCGCAGCGTCAGCGCGACGCGCGCGTCGGTCGACAGCACCGGGTGGCACGACGTGAAGATCAGCCGCAGCAGATCGTCGCCGATGTCGTCGTCGCGCGCGTCGGCGAGCGCATCGGCGATGTCGGGGACGACGTGCGCTTCGAGCGCGTCCATCTCGTGGCCAAGCTGGTCGCGCTTGGCCGAATGAAGCGACTCCTGCCGGACCCGGTCGAGCGCGCGACGCTTCACGGCCGTCATCAGCCAGGCGGCCGGGTTGTCGGGCACGCCGTCGATGGGCCAGTGCTCGAGCGCCGCGACGAGCGTGTCCTGCGCCAGTTCCTCGGCCACGCCGACGTCGCGCACCACGCGCGCGGCGCGCGCGATGATCTTCGGCGCCTCGATTCGCCAGACCGCTTCGATCGCACGATGCGTCGCCTCATGCGTCACGACGCCTGCCCCTGGGCGGACGCCTCCAGCGGCATGGCCATCAGTTCCCACGTGTGGCCGTCCGGATCGGTGAACCCGTGGCCGTACATGTTCGGGTACTCGCGCGGCGCCTGCGGCGCGGCCCCGCCGGCCGCCAGCGCCTTCGCGACGAGCGTGTCGACTTCGGCGCGGCTATCGCACGACAGGCACGACAGCACCTGGATGTGCGTCGCCGGATCGATGATGGTCTTGTCGGTGAAGGTCTGGAAAAACGGCCGCACGAGCAGCATCGCGAAGATCGCATCGCTGATCTTGATGCAGGCGGCCTGCTCGTTGGTATAGGCCGGCACGACCTCGAAGCCGAGCGCCTGGTAGAACGTCTTCGCGCGCGGCAGGTCGGCTACCGGCAGGTTGATGAAAACCATCTTGTGCATGACGGGTGCTCCCGGTGAGATTGGATTCAGGCGTGGCTGCGGCCGACGTGGAGATCGCGGAACCGCTCGACCGCGTCGCTCGGCGTCAGGTCGTCGAGCTCGAACAGCGGCCGCACCTCGATCTCGCAATCGAGCTCGGCGCCGAACGGCGCGGGGAACCGGCGCGTCCATTCGAGCGCCTCGTCGCGCGAGCGCACCTGAATCAGCGTGTAGCCGGCGATCAGTTCCTTCGTTTCGGCGAACGGGCCGTCGATCACCGTGCCCTTGCCGCCCGTGTAGCGCACGCGCCAGCCGTGGGCGCTCGGCCTCAGGCCGTTGGCGTCGAGCAGCACGCCGGCCTTCGCCAGTTCCTCGTGATAGACCGTCATCGCCTCGACCAGCCGGTTGTCCGGCAACGCGTCGGATTCGCTGACGGCATTCGCCCGGATCATGATCATGAATCGCATCGTTCACTCCTTGTCGTCGGTGGAAAGCGGCGCCCGTTCCGTGGCGCCTTACCCGGACGACGGGCGGAAGACGGCCGGATCGACACGCGCCACGACAAATCAGGGTAAATACCGAGTCGCGACGCTCACAGAAAGCACGGGCCGACCGCGCGCACCTCGACCGTGCACCATTGCGCGGCCGGGCACTGGCGCGCGATTTCGATCGCTTCCTCGCGCGTGTCGACGTCGACGAGGAAGAAGCCGCCGACCATCTCCTTCGCCTCCGCGAACGGCCCGTCGAGCAGACGCGTCTCGCCGTCGCGCACCTGCACGCGCGTGCCGCGCTCGGACCGTTCCAGCGACTCGACGCCGCGCAGCACGCCGCGCGCCTTCAGCGACTCGGCGAAATCGACCATCCGCGCATAGAGCGCCTGGCCTTCGTCGAGCGTGCGCTCGGCGCGCTGCTCGGTCGGTTCGACAATCAACAGCATGTAAGACATGGATTTCTCCTGTGGGAACGGGGTGCGGCGACATGCAGCGGCCGAGCGGCACACGACGCCCGGTGCGAAAGCGTAACAGCCGCGGGGCGGCTTGCCGCATCGTTGGCCAACCGGCAATGGCCGAACGGCCATTTCGGCCGCAGCCTGACATTTTGCCTTCAAGATGCGGTCCCGAACTGTCGGATTTTCATCCTGTGGACCGTCCCATGTCACGCCCGCTCCCCCTGCTTGCCGTCGCGCTGTTCCTCGTGTTGTCCGCCGTGCTGTCCGTGGCCTTCTGCGCGCGGTCGACCCCCGCCGCGCTGCCGGTCGGCAGCGGTTGCGGCGGCCCCGCCACGGCGATCGCCGAGATCCGCCGCACCGGCGGTCCGTCGCGGCTCGCCGGGCAAACGACGTCGATCGAAGCGGTCGTCACCGCGGCGTTCGGCGGCGCCGACGGCCTCGGCGGCTTCTTCGTCCAGCAGGCCGACGCGCAACGGCAACACCGGCCGGGCGTTCCGGAAGGCCTGTTCGTCTACGCACCGAATGCGCGCGCAGAACCCGGCGATCTCGTGCGTCTGACCGGCAAGGTCGACGAGAAATACGGCCGGACGCAGCTCACGCTGTCGGGCCGCGTGACCGTCTGCGCACGCGGGCAGACGGTCACGCCGGCCGCGCTCGCGCTGCCGGTTGCGTCGCCCGCCGTCCTCGCCGCGCACGAAGCCATGCGCGTACGCCTGCCGCAAACGCTGACGGTCAGCGATACCTACGAACTCGGCCGCTACGGCAGCATCGTGCTGAGCAACGGCCGGCTGCGCGTGCCGACCCAGGTCGCGCCGCCGGCCGACGCTGCCGCGCAGGCAGCGGCCAACGCATTGAATCGCCTCGTGCTCGACGACGGTTCGAACCGCCGCGACCCGGCGACCGTCCGCTATCCGCCGCCCGCGCTGAACGCCGCCAACACGCTGCGCGCGGGCTACACGGTACGCGGCGTCGAAGGCGTGCTCGAGTTGCGCTACGGTACATGGCGGCTGCAACCGGTGGCCGGCGCGGCGCCCGTATTCAATGCCGCCGCGAACCCGCGCACCGCGGCGCCGGCCCGGCATCCCGATGCCGACGTGCGCATCGTGTCGTTCAACGTCTTCAACTATTTCAACGGCGACGGCCGTGGCGGCGGATTCGACGCGCCGGCCAACCGCGGCGCGAAAACGCCCGCCGCGTTCGCGCGGCAGGAAGCGAAGATCGTCGCGGCGTTGCGCGCGCTGCGCGCCGACGTGATCGGGCTGATGGAAATCGCGAACAACGGCCACGGCGACGCGAGCGCCATCCGTCGGCTCGCCGCGCAACTCGGCGACGGCTGGCGCGCGGTCGATCCCGGCACCGCGCGCCTGGGCCGCGACGCGATCGCGGTCGCGCTGCTGTACGACAGCCGCACGATCGAGCCGGTCGGGCGCGCCGCCACCGTCTCGCTCGGCGGCCGGCACCGCCCGCCGCTCGCGCAGACATTCCGGCGCATCGGCGGCACGCGTGCGTTCACGGTCGCGGTCAATCACCTGAAGTCGAAGAACTGCCCGCACGCGAGCGGCGCCGATCTCGACCAGTCGGACGGCCAGGGCTGCTGGAATGCGGCGCGCACGCGGGCGGCCGCACGCGTCGCCGACTGGCTCGCCACGTCGCCGACGGGCGTCGCGGCCGACGGCGTGCTGCTGATCGGCGATCTGAACAGTTATGCAAAGGAAGACCCGGTCCGCACGCTCGAAGCGCGCGGCTACGCGAACCTGGTTGCGCACTTCGTCGGCGATGCTGCGTACAGCTACGTATTTCGCGGCGAAGCCGGCAATCTCGACCACGCGCTCGCCACGCCGCCGCTCGCCGCGCGCGTGAAGGCCGTGCGGTTCTGGCACATCAATGCGGACGAACCGGTCGCGCTGCAATCCGTGCCCGATTACAAAACGCGCACGCGACGGTCGGCTTATTACGCACCGGACGCCTACCGCTCGTCGGACCACGATCCCGTCGTCATCGACGTCGCACTGAACGATACCGGCCCGCAGCCGGCATCAGGCACGAATCGTGCGCCTCGACCGGGCGTCGAGTAGTGCATTTGCATCAGCGCTCAACCTGCAACGGCACTATTTACCTGATGCCGGTGGCGGCGCCATATTTACCGCACCTTCACTGCGATCCGCTGCTCGACACGCTGTATCGCCCCGACGCGCGAAATTTTTTCAACCGCAGCGCCGCCCCGCGCGACGGGGTTCCCCGGCGATCCTGCCGACGAATTGAAAATTTGTCTCGAAACTCAATCGGATCAAGTGAATCACATCAGTTGCAGCGATTCGTCTTATCTTCAAATTGCCTGGAATCAAAGGAGGATAAACACCATGGCGCTTACCGACTCGATCGAACACAAGCTGGACCGCGGGCTGTCCGATATCCGTCGCACCGGCCGACGCGTGGGCCGCACGACGCGCGCGGCTGCCCGCGATCTGCATGCCGACGTGACCGACGATCTGCGCGGGCTAGTCGACGAACTGGAAGATCTGCTGAAAAACGATGGCGATGGCGATATCGCCGCACTGCGCAAGCGCGTGCAATCCCGCCTCGATGAAGCACGCGGCGCGCTCGACTATGCGTCGGGCAGCGCGGCCGCCCGGCTGCGCGATTCGGCCGAACGCGTGTCGCAAGTCGTGCACGAGAACCCGTGGCAAACCGCCGGCGTCGTCGCGGGCCTTGCGTTCGTTGCGGGCCTGCTCCTTTCCCGCCGTTGAACGGGGCGGCGTGTACCGCCGCCCGCCTCGCCCGTCACCCATCAGACAACGAAGGAGAAACGCCATGCAGAAATCCCTCGCCATGAAAGCCGCCGCCGCCGTGATGCTCGGCAGCCTCGCCCTCGCCGGTTGCACGACCACGTCCGGCAAACCCGATAGCGCCGCGGCCAGCGCGTCGAAGCGCGAGTCGATCGACGCCAGCGTGAATGCGACGCTGTCGCGCCTGTATTCGACGGTGCCCGGCTCGCGCGACCTGGTCTCGAAAGCACGCGGCGTCCTCGTGTTCCCGAATGTGCTGCAAGCCGGCTTCATCGTCGGCGCCCAGTCCGGCAACGGCGCGCTGCGCGTCGGCGGCAGCACCGTCGGCTACTACAACACGTCGTCGCTGTCGGTCGGCCTGCAGGCCGGCGCGCAATCGAAGGCGGTCGTGTTCCTGTTCATGACGCAGGATGCGCTCGACTCGTTCCGCAAGTCGGACGGCTGGTCGGCCGGCGCCGACGCGTCGGTCGCGGTCGTGAAGGTCGGCGCGAACGGCACGGTCGACTCCAACACGGCTACCGCACCGGTGGAAGTGCTGGTCCTGACCAACGCGGGCCTGATGGGCGACCTGTCGGTGAACGGCACGAAGGTCACCAAGCTCAACATCTGACGATCCGGCACGCGGCCTCGCGCCGCGTTCGCTTCCCGGCAGCGCCGCGGCCCCGGCCGCGGCGTTTTCGCATGTGTCTCACGCAGCGGCTATGATGGCGGCACCTTTGCGGGCATACTCCGCATGGGCCGCCCGGCCGCGCATTGCGCCGCGAACCTGACGTTCGCGAACCGATCGCGCGCGGGGCAACGAGATTCAATCAAACCACGCATCAATCTGCGCGAATGTACCCATGGATAGCGGACACGATCACCAAAAATTCTTCTACTTCCTGCTGTTCGCGGTCACCGTCGGACTCTGCTGGATCCTCGCGCCATTCTCCGGCGCCGTCTTCTGGGGCACCATTCTCGCGATCCTGTTCCAGCCCGTGCAGCGCTGGCTCGCCGCACGCTTCGGCAAGCGGCGCAATCTGGCCGCGCTCGTCACGATGTCGCTGATCATCCTGATCGTGATCCTGCCGCTCGTGTTCGTCACGGCGACGCTCGTACAGGAAATCGCGTACGTGTACCAGGAACTCAAGGATGCGCAGCCGAATTATTCGCAGTACTTCCATGACATCATCCACGCGCTGCCGACGTCGATCCAGAACCTGCTGCAGAAATACGGGCTGACCAACATCCCGGGCATCCAGAAGAAGCTGACCGACGGCGCCGCGCAGATCAGCCAGTTCGCGGCCACCCAGGCGCTCAGCATCGGCCAGAACACGTTCCAGTTCGTCGTGAGCTTCGGCGTGATGCTGTACATGGTGTTCTTCCTGCTGCGCGACGGCGGCGAGATCGGCCGCCGCGTGCGCCGCGCGCTGCCGCTCGACGAAGAGCACAAGAACCTGCTGCTCGCGAAATTCACGACGGTCGTGCGCGCGACCGTGAAGGGCAACATCGCGGTCGCGCTCGTCCAGGGCGCGCTCGGCGGGCTGATCTTCTGGATCCTCGGGATCGAGGGCGTCGTGCTGTGGGGCGCGCTGATGGCGTTCCTGTCGCTGTTGCCCGCGATCGGCGCGAGCCTCGTGTGGGTGCCGGCCGCGCTCTACTTCCTGATGATCGGCGCGGTATGGAAGTGCGTGATCCTCGTCGCGTTCTGCGTCGGCGTGATCGGCCTCGTCGACAACCTGCTGCGCCCGATCCTCGTCGGCAAGGACACGAAGATGCCCGACTGGGTCGTGCTGATCTCGACGCTCGGCGGGATGGCGCTGTTCGGCATCAACGGCTTCGTGATCGGGCCGCTCGTCGCCGCGCTGTTCATGGCGAGCTGGGACATCTACGCGCGCGCCGAACAGGGCGAATGACGCGCGGCCGGCCGGCGATCCGCATGCGTGCGGACCTCGCCGGTCAAGGATGACGGATAGGGATCACGACGGGCGCCACGGCGCCCGTTGCTTCATCCGCCGCATCCGTCATCACGCCGCCATACGGGCCGACGCGATGCGCGCGGCCCGGCGTCAGCCATGTGCAACTGCGGCCGGATTGATCGAACTCGGCTCGCTCGATACGCGCCCGCGGCCCGATCCGACAGGCGGGACACGCCCGTCACGCGTCCGGATCGACGCGCAGCACCAGCTTGCCGCGATGGTCGCCGTCGAACAGGCGATTCAGCACGTCGGGCGCGTTTTCGAGACCGTCGGCCACGGTTTCCTCGGCCTTGAGCCGGCCGTCGCGCAGCCAGCCCGCGAGCGTCTGCACGGCTTCGCGGCTCTTGCGGTAGTCGAGGATCAGGAAGCCGCGCATCGTCAGCCGCTTCGAGATCAGCACGCCGACGTCGTCGGCCGCGCGGCCGCTGTTGTAGTTCGAGATCACGCCGCACAGCGCGACGCGCCCGCCGATCACCATCCGCGACAACACCGCGCGCATCACCTCGCCGCCGACGTTCTCGAAGTTCACGTGCACGCCGTCCGGCGTCGCCGCCTTCAGTTGCTGGCGGAAATCGTCGGCCTTGTAGTCGACGGCCGCGTCGAAGCCGAGCGTCTCGGTCAGGTAGCGGCACTTGTCCGCGCCGCCCGCGATGCCGACCACCCGTGCGCCGTGGATCTTGCCGATCTGCCCGGCGATCGAGCCGACCGAGCCGGCCGCCGCCGACACGACCAGCGTTTCGCCCGGCTGCACCGGCGCGATGTCGGTCAGCCCGTAGTACGCGGTCAACCCGCTCATCCCGCACGCGCCGAGCAGCGTCGGCAGCGGCAGGCCCGACTGCGCGGGCAGCTTCACGAGCTGCGCGGCCTGCTCGGCCGGCACGACCGCGTAGTCCTGCCAGCCGACGAGCCCCTGCACGAGGTCACCCTCCGCGAACCCCGCGTTACGCGACGCGATCACGCGGCCGATCCCGAGCGCGCGCATCACCTCGCCGATCGCGACGGGCGGCAGGTACTGCGGCACGTCGCTCATCCATACGCGGTTGGTCGGGTCCATCGACAGATACAGCACGCGCACGAGCACCTCGCCGTCGGCGAGCGCCGGCACCGGCGTCTCGACGAGCGAAAAATGTTCGCGGCCGACCCGCCCTTCCGGGCGCGTCTTCAATAGCAGCTGGCGGTTCACGGGTGTCGACATGCTGTTCTCCTCCAATCGTTGTGGTTCGGGATGCGCGTCAGACCGCGCACATGCCGCCGTCGATCACGAGTTCGGCGGCCGTCACGAAGCGGCTCTCGTCGGACGCGAGATACACGGCCGCATGCGCGACGTCGTCCGGCTCGCCGAGCCGGCGCAGCGGAATGCCGCGCGCGAGCTTGCGCGTCGCGTCGCGTTCGCCGAGCGACTGGAACAGCGGCTCGACGATCCCCGTGCGGATGAACGCCGGGTGAATCGAATTGCAGCGCACGTCGATCTCGCGGCGCGCGCAATCGATCGCGACCGACTTCGTCAGCGACGCGACCGCCGCCTTCGATGCGTTGTACGCGGTGAAATCCGGTTCGACCTTGAACGCGGCGACCGACGAAATGTTGATGATCGATGCGGGATGGCTCTCGGCCAGATACGACAGCGCATGCTTGCAGCCGAGCACGATGCTCTCGACGTTGATCGCCATCACGCGGCGCCATTCGTCCAGCTCGATTTGCGCGGGCGAGCCGATCGAGCCGACGCCCGCATTGTTGACGAGCACCGACAGGCCGCCCATCGCATCGGTCGCCTGCACGAGCAGCGCCTGCCAGCGCGCTTCGTCGCGCACGTCCTGGGTCGCGGCGAACGCGACCGGCGTCGCGTGGCCCGCGTTGAGCTCCTGCGCGAACGCGTCGAGCACCGCCGCTTCCGCGATATCGGTCACGAACACGCGCGCGCCCTGCTCGACCATCCGGCGCGCGATCGCCCGGCCGAGGCCGCCCGCGGCGCCCGTGATGTATGCGCACTTGCCGGCGAGGCGCGGAGAAACGATTGTCATGTGTCTGCTCCTGTCTTGAATCGTCGTCGCGGAACGCTGCTGCGACGGGGTGTGCGTGCTTTCCGCGCCTTCAGTGCCGCTGCCGGCCGACGTGCGCCGATGGCCGGTGCGCCGACATGACGACGCGCCACACGGTTTCCGCGAGTATATCGAGACGAACGCGACGCACGCGTGCCCGGCCGGGCAGGCTGTCCGCGGTTGAACGACGGCCAGCGTACGCGAATGCACCCGATCGATGAGCCGGACGAACCCCAGCGGCAGAAAGGCGGCGCCGGCGCACCCGCCATCGGCACCGGTCAGAACCGGTCGCCCGACGGCGCGCGCACGAACGCGCAGAGCTGCGGCGAATGCGTGTCGATCATCTGCTGGAACGGCGCGCGGTGCCCGTACGCGATGCCCGACACCAGCAGCAGGCAGGCCGCCGCGACGCGCGGCGAGAACGCGCGCTGCCGCGCGCCGTCGTAGCCGCGCAGGAACACCAGCGCGACCAGCGCGCCGAGCATCCAGCCGGCGACGACTTCCGGCACGGTGTGCGAATGATCGAACACGCGCGCCACGGCCGTGATCGCGCCGACGGCCAGCCCGGCCGCGATGCCGGGCGCCCTGCCCGGCCGGAACGCCTGCCACAGCATCGACAGCGCGACCGTCCACACGGACGTCGACAGCATCGTATGGCCGCTGATCACGCGGAAATCGAATTGCGGAAGCTCGATCCCGCATCCGGCATAGAGAATCTTCGTCGCGCCGACGACGCCCATGCCGGCGGCCAGCAGCACGCCCCAGCGAACGGCGAGGCGCCAGTCGGTCAGCACGAGCCATGCCGCGCAGGTCAGCGCGATCGGCAAGGTCAGCGCGGCATCGCCGATATTGCTGATTTCACTCCACATAACGGACTTCGGGGTCGATCGAAAGGCCGCAGTTTACCGCATGCTCGCCGCACGCCTGTGTCAGCCTGTGACAGGCTGTATCAGCCCGCGACACCGGTAATCAGCAGCAGGTTCGTGCCGGTGATTACGGCGAACAGCGCCCATGCGGCCGCCTGCATCCCGCGGCCGATCGCGTGGTCGCCCATCGTGTTGCGGTCGCTGACCGAGCGGATCAGCGGCCACATCGCGAACGGCAACTGCAGGCTCAGCAGCACCTGGCTCCAGACGAGCAGTTGCCCGACCGAGCCGTCGCCGAGCCACAGCACGCCGATCAGCGCCGGCACGAGCGCGAGCCCGCGCGTGATCAGCCGGCGCTGGTAGCACGGGATCTTCGTATGCAGGAAGCCGTCCATGATGACCTGACCGGCGATCGTGCCGGTCAGCGTCGAGCTCTGCCCCGATGCGAGCAGCGCGATGCCGAACAACAGCGCGGCCGCGCCGCCGGCGATCGGCGTGATCAGCCGGTACGCCTGTTCGATGTCGGTCACGTTGTGCTGGCCCGTCGCATGAAACGCGGCGCCCGCGACGACGAGGATCGCCGCGTTGACCAGCATCGCGACGAACAGCGACACGCAGGTATCGATGCGCACGAGGCCCAGCGTGTCGCGGATCACGCCGCGCGCGCCGCCGACCACATGCCGCGTCTGCACGACCGACGAATGCAGATACAGGTTGTGCGGCATGATCGTCGCGCCGACGATGCCGAGCGCGAGCACGATCGCGTCCTTGCGATCGCGGCCCGGGTCGCCCGGCACGAGCCCGCCGATCACCGCGTGCCAGTCGGGCGGCGTGATCGCCACCTGCGCGACGAAGCAGAACGCCATCGTCGCGATCAGCCCGAGCACGATCGCCTCGATCTGCCGGAACCCCTTGCCCTGCAGGCCGAGCACGATCACCGTGTCGAGCGCGGTGAGCACGACGCCCCACGCGAGCGGCACGCCGAGCAGCAGCTTGAACGCGAGCGCGCAGCCGAGCACTTCCGCGATGTCGCACGCGATGATCGACACTTCGGCGGTGATCCACTGCACGACGCGGCCGACCCGGCCGTAGCGCTCGTAGCTGGCCTGCGCGAGATCCTTGCCCGCGACGAGGCCGAGCCGCGCCGCGAGCATCTGCAGGAAGATCGCCGCGAGGCTCGAGAACGCGACGACCCACAGCAGCGAATAGCCGAACTGCGAGCCCGCCTGGATATCGGTCGCCCAGTTGCCGGGATCCATGTAGCCGATCGCGACCAGCAGGCCGGGGCCGAAGAAACGCTTGAGCTTCTGCCAGCGCGGCGCGGCCGCGTCGATCGTGATGCTGCCCTTTACTTCCGACGGGCAGAAAGGGGCGGTGGCGGTAGAGGGGAGGAAGGGCATGGAAACCGGGAATCGAGGTCGCGACACGACGATTCTACGGGTATCCGTCCCGTTTTCCCGCGCGCGGTCGCGCACGCGTCGCATTCCGCCCCCTCGCCGACGCAGCACGCAGCGGCCGGCCCGTCATCCGGGTCGGGCGACGCCGCGTCGTGCGCGAGGATTTTTTCCCGCTCGGCGACGCGAAATTCGGTCGGCGACATCAGCAGGCGCTGGCGAAACAGCTTCGCGAGCCGCTCGCCGCTGCCGAACCCGGTGCGCCGCGCGACCTTGTCGGCCGGCAGCGTCGTATGGATCAGCATGTGGCACGCCCGTTCGAGCCGCACGTGCTGGACGAACTCGGTCGGCGTCACGCCGATTTCCTTCTTGAAGCGCCGCAGGAAATTGCGCTCGCTCATCGCGGCCGCCTGCGCGGCGTTCGCGATCGAGATGCGGTTCACGCTCTGCGCGCGCAGCCGCTGCGCGGACATCCGGATCGACGGGCTCGCGCTCAGTTCGCGGAACGCCCACATCGACTGAACATAGCGCTGCTCGACCGGCCGCGCCATGTTGCTGGCGATCTCCCGCGCGGCGCCATCGCCGAGGTCCGCACGGAACATGTCGAGCGCGGCGGCAAACACGTCGGTCTCGCCGGCCCGCGATTCGATGGTCGTGGCGGCGCGGCGCCGGGCGCTGCCCGGCCGCGCGTCGATCGACGACGGCCGCTGCGTGGCGGCGAGCGCGGGCAGGTCCATCGCGTCGACGATCCAGCGCGCATGCTGGCGAATGTCGGCCAGGCGCCGTTGCAATGCGTCGTCCCAGTTGACGGCCGCGCGGTCGCCATGAAGATGAAAGAACGCGAGCGCGCGGCGGCTGTGTTCGTCGCCGAGCGGATCGGCCGCGATTCTCACGCCGGACGACGACTGCAACAGTCCTCCGCTTTCGGATACGTACTTGAGCTGGTAATCCACGCCGTACCCATGCAGGCGATTCGCCAGGTTGAAGGCCTCGCCGAGACGCGCGGCCTGGGCCAACGAAAACCCCGTACTCAAATAGATAATGACCCACCGCTGATCTGCTGCATTCACTGGCCAAGCCCCCGACTTGTTCGACTTCTTCTAATACCGTCGAACTGTCAGGCTTATATTTGGTTTGAATGCGTGCGACAGGACGGCTATCCCGAAATATGAAGCGACGGCATCTTAGCCGAACGGGTCGTGCCTTTGGCGCGAAATGGCCGACGGGGACAGCATGATGGCGGATTACTACAGGCTGCCGCATGCCGCTGGTATGCCGATACAGAATCGCGTATGCGATGCGGCCGATTATTGCAGCCGTCATGCTTAATGACGTGCGTGTTTGATTGCGTTACATCGACAAAGCGAACGCTCGCGTATCGGCGCGAACGGCATCGACGTGCATCGAACGCGTGCGAACGCATCGCCGCGCGCGTGCGCAGCAGCGCCGGCATCGCCGACGCGTAGCGCGTAGCGCGCGCCCGCGCGGCCGGAACGGTATGCTGACGGCTGCACGCCGCCACGCGGCGCCCGCTTTCCTTTATTTGCTTCCCGGAGCCCTGCCATGTCCCTGATCCACGCCGCCGCCGTCCTCGATGCCGACGCGCCCGACTACGTCGTCCAGTTGCAGGCCGGCACGCATGCGCTGACCGGCGACGAAGCGCCGCGCGAAGGCGGCCAGGATCGCGGGCCGGCGCCGTACGAATTCGTGCTGGCCGGGCTCGCGCAATGCACGGCCGCGACGCTGCGTATGTACATGCAGCGCAAGACGTGGCCGGCCGCGCGCATCGTGGTGCGCACCGAGCTGCATGCCGATCGCGAAGGCGTGCAATACGTGCGCCGCGTCGTGACGCTCGACGGCCCGCTCGACGACGCGCAACGCCAGCGTCTCGCGGAAATCTGCGAGAAAACCCCGGTGACGCAGTTCATCAAGCGCGGCACGCGGATCGACACGACGCTGAACTGACGCACGCGGCAGTCCGCACGCACTGCCGCTTGAAAGCTTGAAAAACGAAACGGGCGGGCCGCGCATTCCGGCGCGACCCGCCCGTTCGTCGATCCCGCCCGGCGCTTACAGTCCGAGCGCGGCGAGGTCCAGCTTGCCGTCCTTCATAGGCGGGCACCAGAAATACGCGCCCGTCAGCGGCCGCGTGAAGCGGAACAGGCCGTCGACGATCCCGTCTTCCTCGCCGCTCATCCGGCGCATCTGCACGTCGAATGCGCGGAACGAGCAGCCGAACGCGACGAAGTACAGGCCCGCCCGGCGCGCGTCCGACCACGGCGACGAACGGCGCAGCATGAACGCCTCGGGCGCGAAGCTTTCCTGCGCGGTGCGCTTCACGTGCGCGAATTCGGGCGCGTCGTCGAGTTCCTCGTTGTCCGAACGGCGACGCCCGATGATGTGGTCCATGTCGCCCGACGGAATGCGCTCCATCTGGTCGAAGTCGTGCACCCACTGCTGCACCGCGACGAAACTCGAGCCGTCGAGCCCCGCGCCCTGCCCCGTGACGATCGCCGCGGCCACCGCGTCGTCGCCTTCCGGGTTCTCGGTGCCGTCCTCGTAGCCGGACAGGTCGCGATCGTTCGAATAACGGAAGCCGTCGACGGCCTCCTGCAGCGCGAACGCCGGCGCGAGCGCGCGTTCGATCGCCCGCGCGCGCAGCACGATTTCGCCGCGGTCGTCCGAGCGCAGCCAGACCCACACGTCGGCCGGCGTCATCGGCAGCGTACGGTCGTTCACCGAGAACGCCGGATAGTCGGTCAGGCCCGGCACCGGGTGCCCGAGCCAGGCGGCCAGCGCGTGGCCGAAACCGACCACCGTGTCGCGTCCGTCGACGATCTCGCGCAGCGCGGCCAGCGCCGCGGCGATATTGCCGTCGTTCGACATCGTGAAAGTGAGGTATCGGGCTACCGTATCGATCGGAGCCAGGATGCCTTGCTGAACGTCGCTCATCGTATCCTCGGGAATGGTTCGGAGTGAATCCGGGCGGCCGCGCGTCGTCGCGCGCCGCGGACGCGGAAGTGTAATCGATGCGCGCGCCGGCTCCGCACCCGCCATCGCGCAACGTACGCGAAAAGGGGCCAAAACCCGGAATACTCACCGTATCGACGCAGCAACGCCGCATTCGTCAGACGTTGCGGCGCGCGCGACTGTCCTGATAAAATCCGTGCACGTCTTTTCGGCGTCCTTTCATTCAACCGTTCACTTCAGGGAGGTGCAGATGTTCCGAATGCCAGCAACCTTCCCGAACGTGGTCTCGCGGCGCAGCTGATCCAGCCCGCCGTCCGCGCCGGCTCCCGAGTTTTCCGCTAACCCGTCAGCCGCGCTTTTCCCGACAGCCCGTTTCGTTCCGCCCCGCGTGTGTCGCGCGGCCCGGCTGTTGCGTTTTCGACGTTCTCCGAACCGGAAAGTCCCGTCGCGCGATGCGCCGGGCAACAATACATGACCAGAAAAAGCTCCCATCTGGGCGGCCACGCATTCCAGGCCGTCTTCGGCTTCACCATCCGTTACTGGCGCAAGCAGCCGGCGCGCATCGCCACGGTCGCGAGCCTCGCGCTGCTCGCCGCGCTCGCCGACGTCCTCACGCCGCTGTTCGCCGGCCGCCTCGTCGACGCGCTGTCGACCGGCCTCACCGACCGCGCCGCGGCGTGGCATTCGGCCCTCGTCGCGTTCGGCACGCTCGCCGCGCTCGGCATCGGCGCGACGGTGCTGCGCCAGGGCGTCTACCTGAACATCATCACGCTCACGCTGAAGATGATGAGCGAGATCGCCGCCGCGTCGTTCCACCGCGTGCAGCGCTTCTCGACCGACTGGCACGCGAACAGCTTCGCGGGCTCGACCGTGCGCAAGATCACGCGCGGGATCTGGGCGCTCGACCTGCTCAACGACACCGTGCTGATCGCGCTGCTGCCGTCGGTCGCGATGCTGGTCGGCGCGACCGTGCTGCTCGGCACGCACTGGCCGGTGATGGGGCTCGTCGTCGGCGCGGGTTCGCTGCTGTACATCGCGGTGACGGTCGCGGTGTCGCTCGGCATCGTCGCGCCGGCCGCCCGGCTCGGCAACCTGTGGGACACGCGCATGGGCGGCGCGCTGGCCGACGCCGTGAGTTGCAACGCGGTCGTCAAGGCGTTCGGCGCGGAAACGCGCGAGGAAGCGCGGCTCGCGCGCGTGATCGGCAAATGGCGGCAGCGCACGCGCCGCACGTGGGTGCGCGGCACGTTCAACGGCGGGCTGCAAGGCGCGATGCTCGTCGCGATGCAGGCCGCGATGATCGGCGTCGCGTTGCGGCTGTGGATGAACGACGAGGCGAGCGTCGGCGACATCGCGTTCGCGCTGACGATGTTCTTCATGCTGCAGGGTTACCTGCGCGACGTCGGCATGCACATCCGCAACCTGCAGCGCTCGGTGAACGACATGGAAGAGCTCGTCGCGCTCGAACGGCAGCCGCTTGGCATCGACGATCGCCCCGGCGCGCCGGCGATCCGGATCGGGCAAGGCGAGATCCGCTTCGAGCACGTGACGTTCCGCTACGGCAACCATCCGGTGCCGCTGTACGACGATTTCTCGATGCGGATCGCGCCCGGCGAACGCGTGGGCCTCGTCGGTCATTCGGGGTCGGGCAAGACGACGTTCATCAAGCTGATCCAGCGCCTGTACGACGTGTCGGGCGGCCGCATCACGATCGACGGCCAGGACATCGCGCAGGTGCGGCAGGATTCGCTGCGCAGCCAGATCGCGATCGTCCAGCAGGAGCCCGTGCTGTTCCACCGCACGCTCGCGGAGAACATCGCGTATGCGCGCCCCGATGCGAGCCGCGCCGACATCGAGCGCGCCGCGCGTCTGGCGAGTGCGCACGACTTCATCGCCGCGCTGCCGGACGGCTATGACACGCTCGTCGGCGAACGCGGGATCAAGCTGTCGGGCGGCGAGCGCCAGCGCGTCGCGATCGCGCGCGCGTTCCTCGCCGATGCGCCGATCCTGATCCTCGACGAAGCGACGTCGAGCCTCGACAGCGAAAGCGAGCTGCTGATCCAGCAGGCGATGGAGCGGCTGATGGTCGGCCGCACGACGCTCGTCGTCGCGCACCGGCTGTCGACCGTGCGCGCGCTCGACCGGCTGCTGGTGCTCGATCGCGGCAAGGTGATCGAGGAAGGCAACCACGACGCGCTGATCCGCATCGACGGCGGCATCTATCGCCGGCTGTTCGAACGGCAAGCGCTGGAGCTCGCGAAGGGGCTCGCCGATTCGCCTCGGCGCGTGGCGGATCGCGATGCCGGGGCGCTGGGGGAGCCGGCTGAGGTTTGATGCAAGCACGGCGCGATGCAGCCTGGCGGCGCGGTCATCGCCGCCGGGCCGTGTCGGCGAGCCAGCGGATCCGGATCGAGGCCGTGCCACGTGCACGGCCTTTTTTGTATCTGCGGCACGGGCTCGCCGGCGCCGGCCCGCGCGCCGCGGCATGTCCGGCAGCGGGATCACTTATCATGTCGGCCAGGAAATTTGCGACGAGGGATCGATCATGTTTACAGGCATTGTTCAGGGTGTTGCCGTCATCAACGCCATCAAGGATCACGGCGAACTGAGGACGTTCAGCATCGAGTTCCCCGAACGGTTCACCGACGAGATCGAGATCGGTGCGAGCGTGTCGGTCGACGGCGTGTGCCTGACGGTGACGACCATCCATTCGCCGGCGCTGATCGACTTCGACGTGATGCTGCCGAGCCTGCGGATCACGACGCTCGCCGACCTCGCGACCGGCGCGCGCGTCAACGTCGAGCGGGCCGCGAAGGACGGCGCGGAGATCGGCGGTCATCCGCTGTCCGGTCATGTCGATTTCACGGGGACCATCGCGCACATCGCGTCGTCCGAGCACAACCGGATGATCCGCATCGGCGTGCCGGCCGCGTTCAAGCGCTATGTGTTCGCGAAGGGCTACATCGCGATCAACGGCTGCAGCCTCACCGTGTCGGACGTCAATCGCGACGAAGGCTGGTTCGACGTCTGGCTGATTCCCGAAACGCGCCGCGCGACCACGTTCGACGCGAAGGGCGTCAACGACAAGGTCAACATCGAGATCGAGCGCAGCACGCAGGTGGTCGTCGATACGATCCGGGAAGCGGTCAAGGAAACGCTCGGCGAACTGAACGGCGTCGTCACCGCGTTGCTGGCGGAAAAAGGCATCGATATCGAGGAACTGCTGGCGCGGAACGTCGCGCGGCTGCCGAAGCAGTAAAGGCTGATTAAGCGCGTGCTAGGTGATCCGCTGGATCACCGAGTAACGGCTGCCGTCCGAAAACACCTCGACCCACGGTTCCGATTCCTCGAACGTCCAGAGGACGAGTTCGAGGTCGATCAGTTCATTCCAGTCGTCGTCGGGCCATGGCATGTGCCATCCGCCCGCGACGGCCACCACGCCGCCCGTGTAGAGCGGGCATCGCGCCATCCACTCGCGCTCGTAGTCGTGCGCGGCCGCGCCCTTGAAGTTGCCGTTGAATCCCCAGTCGCGCTGCCATCCGTGTGCGTCGAGGTACGCGCCGATCGCGGCGGAACCGAAGCGGAACACCGCGTCGACCGGCGGAAGCGACAGCGCGTCGGATCGGCACAGCGGGCGGGCGGAACGGACAGGTTGCGTGGAAGTCTCCACGCGGCCTGACGTGCCGCTATCGTCGAGATGGACGTTCAGCCAGACGCCGTCGCGTTCGGTGGAAATGCACAACTCGCCGGCATCGACCCCATGCCAGTAGCCGGTGACGGGTTCGCCGTCAGCCGCGAAGCGGTACTGACGGCACGGCCTCGCAAGCCGCCTGGCTTCGGTCAGGAAATCGTCCGACGTCATTGGATGCCTCTCTTTTTAGCGTCCCGGGTATCGCATCGCGCCGCCGCGATCGAACGACATCGACCGCGCCCCCCCACCTCACTCCGCCTCCACCCGCGCCCCCTTCCCCACCGCCACGCGCTGCGCGCGATAAATCCCCGCGTGCCCGGAAAACAGATACGCGACGACACAGGCGACGATCGCATACACGCCGATATCCGCGCCGAACAGTTCGATCGCCATGATCGTCGACGCGATCGGCGTGTTCGCCGCGCCCGCGAACACCGCGACGAAGCCGAGCCCCGCGAGCACGGGCACCGGCAGCGCCAGGACCTGGCCGAGCGCATTGCCGAGCGTCGCGCCGATGTAGAACAGCGGCGTCACTTCGCCGCCCTTGAACCCCGACGCGAGCGTGACGACGGTGAACGCGAACTTGCCCGCGAAATCGTAAAGCGGCAGCGGGCCGTGAAACGCGGCCTCGATCGTCGGGATGCCGAGGCCGAGATACTGCGGCACGTTCAGCACGGTCGCGGCCACCGCAACCAGCAGGCCGCCGAGCACCGGCTGCAGCGGCGCATAGCGGATCACGCGGCGAAACCACGCGGTCAGCGCATGCGTCGCGAACGCGAACAGCCGCCCGACCACGCCGAACGCGATGCCCGCGACGACCGTCACGGCCAGCCCGGTCGCCGATACGGCCGGCACGAACGGAATCGCATAGGCCGTGTGATGGACGCCCCACGCGCGGCACACGACGTCCGCGACGATCGCCGACGCGACGCAGGTCAGCAGCGCGTCGTACCGCACGCGCCCGATCGCGAGCACCTCGAGCCCGAACACGGCGCCCGCGAGCGGCGTGCCGAACACCGACGCGAAGCCGGCCGCGATGCCGCCCATCAGCAGCACGCGGCGGTGCTCGCGATCAAGCCGAAACAGGTGCGTGACGCGATCGGCGAGCGCGCCGCCCATCTGCACGGCCGTGCCCTCGCGGCCGGCCGACCCGCCGAACAGGTGCGTGACGACGGTCGCGACGAGCACGAGCGGCGCCATCCGCTTCGGCACGAGCGCCTTCGGGTCGTGAATCTCGTCGATCAGCAGGTTGTTGCCGCGCGCGACCGACTGGCCGAAGCGATGGTAGACCCAGCCGGTCGCGAAACCGGCGGCCGGCAGCCCCCACAGCAGCCACGGATGCGCAACGCGCGTACCGGTCGCCCAGTCGAGCGCGATCAGGAACAGCGCGGAAGCCGTGCCGGCGAGCGCGCCGAGCAGCGCGGAAAGCGCGAGCCAGCGCCACACGTAGCGCACGGTCGCGAAAAGATCGGCAGAAGTGGTGAAGAACATGATTTCCAGATTCGACGGAACATCAAAACCTGGGCGGCAGAATACCGGATGGACGGCCTGCGACCTCCTGACGACCCAGGAACACGCAGGCATCATCAGCCGGGCAAACCGGCGGTTGAGGGCCGCACCGCGCGCCACGCGCCGGGAACGACCGCAGGGAGGCATGCCATCTCCGCAGGCCGCAATTGTACGCGACGCCGCGCCACGCATGCAATGCAGCGCCGGCGCGCCACGCAACGACGGCGCCTGCCCGATGCGCGGTCAGTCGCGCGGCGCGAGCGCGATCCGCGCGATCAACTGCGGCGCGATCTGTTCGAGCGGCAGGATCGCCGACGCCGCGCCGACCGCCGCGGCCGCCTTCGGCATCCCGTACACGGCGCTGGTCGCCTCGTCCTGCGCGATCGTGTAGCAGCCCTTCGCCCGCATCGCCTTCAGGCCGAGCGCGCCGTCGCGTCCCATGCCCGTCAGCAGCACGCCGAGCGCGTCACCCTGCCAGCCGTCCGCGACGCTGTTGAAGAACACGTCGATCGACGGCCGGTACGGCGTTTCGACCGGATGCCGCGTATAGCCGAGCACGCCGCGCGGCGACAGCATCAGATGGTCGTTGGTCGCCGCGAGCAGCACCGTGCCGGCTTCCGGCATGCTGCCCTGCCGCGCGACGCGCACCGGCAGCCGCGTATAGCCGTCGAGCCATTCGGCCATCCCGTACGCGAAGGCCTGGTCGACGTGCTGGACGATCACGATCGCGGCCGGAAAATCCGCCGGCAGCGCGCGCAGCAGCGCAGTGAGCGCGGTCGGCCCGCCCGCCGACGCGCCGATCGCGACGAGCGTCGGCTGTCCGCGCGCGGGCGTCGGCCCCGGCGGCACGAGTGCCGCGCTGCGGCTTTCGAGCAGCCGGCCGATCTGGTCGATCTTCGCGAGCAGCGCCTGCGGCGACGCGTCGGTCGACAGCCCGAGCGCGAGCGTCGGCGTATCGACCGCGTCGAGCGCGCCGGCGCCCATCGCCTCGTACACCGACGACGTGTTCGCGCTGACGCTCGCCGTCACGATCAGGATCGCGCACGGCGCGCGCGCCATGATCCGGCGCGTCGCGGCGACGCCGTCGACCTTCGGCATCACGAGATCCATCAGCACGACGTCGGGCGGATGCGCGACGCAGAAATCCACCGCCTCGTCGCCGTCGGTCGCGACCCACAGCACGCGATGGTCCGCGCGCAGCGCGATCACGCGGCGCAGCGCCTCGACGGCCAGCGGCAGGTCGTTGACGATGCCGATGTTCATGCGCGTGCGTCCCCGATCAGGTCGTGCACGGCATCGAGCAGCGCTTCGTCGTGGAAGCTGCTCTTCGCGAGGTAGTAGTCGGCGCCGGCATCGAGCCCGCGGCGGCGATCCTCGTCGCGATCCTTGTACGACACGATCATCACCGGCACGCGCTTGAGCATCGGGTCGCCCTTGATCAGCGTGACGAGTTCGATCCCGTCCATGCGCGGCATGTCGACGTCGGTCACGACGAGATCGAACGCATCGCTGCGCACCGCGTTCCATCCTTCCATCCCGTCGACCGCGACCGTCACGTCGTAGCCGCGCTTTTCCAGCAGCTTGCGTTCGAGCTCGCGCACCGTCAGCGAATCGTCGACGACGAGCACGCGGCGGCGCCGGTCGGCCAGCGCGAGCTGCGGATCGCGCGTGACCCGCGCGAGCTGGCCGCCGCGCACGAGCTTGTCGACCGAGCGGATCAGGTCCTCGACGTCGACGATCAGCACCGGGTCGCCGTTCTCGAGCAACGCGCCGGCCGCGATGTTCTGGATCTTGTGCAGGCGGCTGTCGAGCGGCTGCACGACGAGCATCCGTTCGCCGAGGAAGCGGTCGACCGCGACGCCGTACAGCTCGGGTTCGGCGCCGACGACCACGACCGCCGTGCTGGCACGGGTCACGTCGGGTTCGCCCGCGTCGAGCAGCTGGTGCGCGGCGACGAGGCCCGCGCGCCGGCCGTCGAACGGAAAATGCGGCTGCCCTTCGAGCACGTCGATGTCGTCGTGCGAAAGCTCGAGCGTGCGGCGCACGTGGGCGAGCGGGAACGCATACGGCTCGCCGCCGACCTCGACGAGCAGGCTGCGGATCACCGACAGCGTGAGCGGCAACTGCAGCACGAAGCGCATGCCGGCGCCCGGCTCGTTGAAGATCCGCACCGCGCCGCGCACGCCGCGCACCATCTCCTGCACCGCGTCGAGGCCGACGCCGCGCCCCGATACGTCGGTCACCGCATCGCGCATCGAGAAGCCCGGCAGCAGCAGGAATTCGAGCAGTTCGGGGTCGGACAGCCGCGCGGCCGTCTCGTCGTCGGTCAGGCGCTGGCGCACGACGGCCGCGCGCAGCGCGTCCATGTCGACGCCCGGCCCGTCGTCGATCACGCTGACGAGCAGCGAGCCGGCGCTGTGGCGCGCCTCGAGCGTGACGCTCGCCTCGGCCGGCTTGCCGCGCGCGCGCCGCGCGTCGGGCGAATCGACGCCATGGTCGATCGCGTTGCGCAGCAGGTGGCCGAGCGGCGCGTCGAGCAGGTCGAGGATGTCGCGATCGACCTGCGTGCCTTCGCCGACGATCGAGAAACGCACCTGCTTGCCGAGCGAGCGCGCGAGATCGCGGACGATACGCGGATACGCGCGCGTCGCGTCGCCGAACGGCCGCATCCGGCACTGCAGCGCCTCGTCGTACAGCTGCTCGGCGATATGCGTGCTGCGCCGCTCGAAGCGGTCGAATTCGTCCATGCGCTCGGCGAGCGAGCGCTGCAGGTCGTTGAGCATGTGCCGCACTTCGTTCATCGACGCGAGCATGCCGGCGTCGAGCTCGTCGGCGAACTGCTCGACCATCAGGTCGAGCGAACGGGCCGCGTCGCGCTGCGCGCGCTTCACGCGCAGCATCGATTCGGCGAACGGCTTGAGCCAGCGCGATTCGACCAGCGATTCGCCGGACAGGCTCAGCAGCCGGTTCAGCGTATCGGCGCGCACGCGGCGCATCGCGCCGGCGCCCGCCACGCGGCCCGCCTGGACCGGATCGGGCACCGGGCTGGACACGGCGAGCGGCGGCACCGCGGCGCTCGCGCCGACCGGCTCGTTCGCGGCGCCGTCGTGATCGCGATACGGCACGAACGACGGCGGCATCGGCACCGGCGGCGGCACGGCGGCCGGCGCCTGCATCGTCTGCGCGCCGTCGGCGCCCGTCAGCGCCGCCGCGAACACGTCGATCTCGGCCTGCGACACGGGTTGCCCCTGCGGATCGCCGACGCGCACCAGCAAATCGACGCCGGCCAGCAGTACGTCGACGTGCGTGGCCGTCAGCGCGATCGTGCCGGCCTGCGCGGCGACGAAGCATTCCTCCATCCGCCCGGCGATCTCGACGCCGAGCGGCACGCCGACGATGCGCGCGGCGCCCTTCAGCGAATGCGCGGCGCGCATGCACGCCTCGAGCGCGACGGAATCGGGCTCGCCCGATTCGAGCGCGAGCAGCCGCTCCGACAACGCCTGGGTCTGCGTGCGCGTCTCCTCGCGATACAGCTCGAGCAGCGACAGGTGGCTCAGGTCGTCATCGCCGCTCATCGCATGCTCCGTGTCACGGCATCGAACAGACGATCGTCGTCGAGCAGCCCCACCGACTTGCCGCGCCACGACAGCACGCCGCGCGACAGGCCGGCGCTCGCGCGCCCGACCGTCGCAGGCACCGGCACCCAGTCGGACGCGCCGAAGCGCAGCACGCCCTCGACTTCGTCGACCGGAAACACGACCGGTTCGCCCTGATGCGCGGCCACCAGCAGCCGCGTGAAACGGCCGTCGCCTCCGCCCCCGCCGTTGCCGGCCTTGCCGGCATCGAGGCCGAGCAGCGCGCCGATCGAGATCGCAATGCGCAGCGTGCCGCGGATGTTGACCACGCCGCGCACGGCCGAATGGCGGCGATACGGCAGCGAGTGGATCGGGCGCGTGCCGGCGATCTCGCGCAGCACGCCGATCGGCAGCGCGAGCCATTCGTCGGCCACCCGGAACGCGAGCGCCGCATGGCGCGTATCGCCGTCGTCGTCGCCCGCGCGCGCCGTGCCGAGCGCACTCATCCGGCGCGTGACGTCCGCCATCTCGGCCACGTCGAGCGGACGCTCGAGCAGCTTCGCCGCGTGCGACGCGTAGACCGGGCAGTTCAGGCAGCGCAGGCAGTCGTTCAGCCGCTCGCACGAGCGGTCGCCGCGCGTGCCGATCCGGTTCCAGCAATCGTCGACGTCGAGCGTCGCGTCGTCAGTGGCAGCGGCGCGGTTCATGCGTTCCTCTGGTCATCGCGGTGTCGGTCCCATTTCCCGTCGTCGTGTCAGCCGGCCGAACGCCGGGCGCGTTCGAGCAGCCATTGCGCGCCCGCGCGATCGCCGCCGACGTCGAGCAGCGTCGCGAGATGCGTCAGCGCCTCGTGATGCGTGGGGCGCAGGTACAGCGCCTTCCGGTAGAAGTCGCTCGCTTCCGCGGCGCGGCCGCGCGCATCCGCGATCAGTCCGTTCAGGTAGAACGCATCGGCATGCGGGCCGACGCGCGCCGAGAACTGCGCGAGCACGCGCTCGGCCTCGTCGAACGCGCCCGCGTTCGCCAGGGCCTGCGCATCCTCCAGCGTCGGCGCATCGTCGATCGTCGGCGCGATCCCGTCGTAGGCCGGGGCGGCCGCCATGGCGGTCGCCGCCGCCAGAGAGGCCCGCGCGTCGACTGCGGCGGCCTGTAAGGCCGGCGCCGCCGCGAACGGCTGGCGCACGTCGCCGAGCCAGCCCGGCGGCGCGACGGCCACCACCGGGCGCGGCGCGGCGAGCGGTGCGACCGTGAAGCGCTCCGCGCGCCGGTCCGGCGCCGCCGCGGACAGCGGCGCAACCGGCCGGGCCGCGCCTGCATCGGCCGCCGCACCGGCCGGCTCGCGATGAAACGCGAACGCGAGCGGCACGCGCGCCGAGCGCATCCCGTGCCGCATCGCGACGCCCGTCTCCGCCGGCCCGACGAACAGCATGCCGTCGTCGGCAAGACGCGCGTCGAGCGAGCGGATCGCGCGATCCTGCGCATCGCGGTCGAAATAGATCAGCACGTTGCGGCAGAACACGAAGTCGTAGCGAATGCCGTTGTCGGCCACCGGTTCGACGAGGTTCGCGTGACTGAACTGCACGCACGCGCGCACGCGCTCGTCGAGCAGCCAGCCGTCGCGGGTCGGCGTGAAATACCGCGTACGGAACTCCGTCGCCGTCCCGCGGAACGCATTGCGCCCGTAACAGCCGAGCCGCGCCTGTTCGATCGCGCGTGCGCTGAGGTCGATCGCGTCGATCGCGAAGTTCGCCGGCTCGAGCCCCGCATCCAGCAACGCCATCGCCGCCGAATACGGCTCCTCGCCCGTCGAGCACGGCGCGCTCAGCACGCGGATCACGCGGCCGGGCATCGCGGCGACCCGTTCGGCGGCCTGCCGCGCGAGCGTCGCGAACGCTTCGCGGTCGCGGAAGAACCACGTTTCCGGGACGACGAACAGCTCGATCAGCGCGCGCCGTTCGTCGGCCGACGCGTTGAGCTGCTGCCAGTACGCGTCGAGCGCTTCCGGCGTGACGGGCGGGCGCGCGGCCGACGGCACGCGCTCGCCGTCCGCCTGCAACGCATGCACGCGATCCGTCAGCGCCCGCATCAGGAAATCGTTGCCGAGCGAATCGGCGTCGATGCCGGTCTCGCGCAGCAACCAGCCGCGAAAGCGCGATTCGGACGCGTTCATGCGAATTCCTCTCCGTGGCCCGACGGGCCGTCGAACAGATACAGGCGCGCCACGTCGTCGATCAGGTCGGACACCGACAGCTGCTGCACGACGCCGTCGGGCGTGTTCGCGACCCGCCCGAGCCAGCGCGTGCGCGCGGTCGAGACGCCGCTGGCGCGGAATGCCGCGCGGTCGATCCGCATCGTCTGCGTCGCACGCTCGACGATCAGGCCGATCGTGCGCTCGCCATCGGCGTGACCGGAGCGATGACGGACCATCACGAGCCGCGTCGAGCGCAGCGCCTGCGCGCGCCGCCCGAGCGCCAGCATCGGCACGTCGATCACCGGCACCGGCTGGCCGCCGCGCATCAGCAGCCCGGCGATCCAGTCGGGCGCACCGGGCACCGCCTTCATGATGGCGAGCGGCAGCACCTCGTCGATGCCGGCCGCGTCGAGCGCATAACGCTCGCCGTCGAGCTCGAACATCAGGAACAGCGCGTGCGCGCCGTTCTGCGGATCGGCGCGCGTCACGCGTCGACCTTGAAGCGCGACACGCTGGTGCGCAACTGGTTCGCGACGAGCGTCAGGTCGTCGATCGCCTGCGACGACTGGCGCAGCGACTCGGCCGTCTGCTGCGCGGCTTCCGACAGTTGCGACAGCGCCTGCGTGATCTGCTCGGCGCCGTTCGCCTGCGTCTGCATCCCTTCGTTGACCATCTGGAAGCGCGGCGCGAGCGTCTGCACCTCGGCGATGATCTGCGACAGCTGGCCGCCCACCTGCTGCACGTCGAGCATCCCGCGGCGCACTTCCTCGGAGAACTTGTCCATCCCCATCACACCCGCCGACACGGCCGACTGGATTTCCTTCACCGTCTGCTCGATGTCGTAGGTCGCCACCGCCGTCTGGTCCGCCAGGCGGCGGATCTCGGTCGCGACGACCGCGAAGCCGCGGCCGTACTCGCCGGCCTTCTCGGCCTCGATCGCCGCGTTCAGCGACAGCAGGTTGGTCTGGTCGGCCACCTTGGTGATGGTCGCGACCACCTGGTTGATGTTCAGCGCCTTCTCGTTGAGGATCGCGAGCTTCGCGTTCACCGAGCCGGCCGCGTCCATCACGCTGCGCATCGTCTCGCCCATCCGCGTGAGCCCGCTCTGGCTCACGCCCGCGAGCGTCGCCGACTGCTCGGCCACGCCGGCCACCTCGTTCATCGTGCGCAGCAGGTCGCGCGACGTCGCGAAGATCTCGCGCGAGGTCGCGCCGATCTCGGTCGTCGTCGCCGCGGTCTCGTTCGCGGTCGCCTGCTGCTCGCGCGACGTCGCGGCAATCTCGGCCACCGACGTCGTCACCTGCAGCGACGACTGCTGCGCGCGCGACACCAGCTCGGTCAGCTCGTCGGCCATCCGGTTGAAGCCGGTCTCGAGCGTGCCGAATTCGTCGCGGCGGCGCAGATCGAGGCGATGGGTCAGGTTGCCGGTGCGCATCACGTCGTGCACCTCGACGAGCCGCGCCATCGGCACCGTCACCGAGCGGTACAGCATGTAGCCGAGCCCGAGCGCGGACAGCAGCATGAACGCCAGCGCGGTCGCGAGCACGATCTCGGTGTCCTGCACGGATTCGCGGATCAGCTTCGCGGACTGCTCCGCGAACTTGCGGTTCTCCTGCACCAGCACGTTCGCGTTGCGCACGACCTCGGTCCATGCAGGCAACGCTTTCGCGTACGCGGCGACCGCCTCGGCGTGCGATGCGCGGCTGTTCTGCACTGCTTCGTTCAGCAACGGCACGTAGTGATCGTAGGCGCCGCGGAACGCCATGAAGCGCTGCCGGTCGTCGTCGCGGAACGTCGTGTTCTGGTAGTCCACCGACATCGACTCGATTTCCTTCAGCGCGTCGGCGATCTTCGCGAGATCGCGCTGCGCGGCGTCGGGCTCGGTGTCGACGAAGATGCCGCGCTGCAGCAGCGTGAACGACTCGTTGACCGCGCCGCGCAGCGACGATGCAAGGTAGACGCCGGGCAGCGAGTCGCGCTCGATGCTGACGGCTTCGGCGTTGATCGCGCGCAGTCGCTCGTACGACACGCCGGCGGTCACCAGCATCAGCACGAACAGCACGCCGAAGCTGAGCAGGATGCGATTGCCGAGCGTCAGCCGGGCGGCGCCGATCGTCGGATGCAGGCTTTCATTGGTCGCGCGGGGCGTCAAGGTGGCCATGTTCGTTATGGGCTTTCTAAATTCAGCGTTGAAAAATCCGCGCCCGCCTGGCGCGCCGGTCGGCGCGCCACGAGCGCATCGGGGTCCCGCGGGCGGCGCGGCGCCGGCAGGCCGCGCCGCGACATCATCGCTCCGCTTGCGCCGGCAGCCGAAGCGCGACCATGAAGCCGCGCGCCGTATTGCGCATCAGGATCTGGCCGCGATGCCGCGCCGCCGTCGCGCGGACGAATGCGAGACCGAGGCCGAAACCGCTGCGCGCCGCGCCGTGCGCGGATTCGAGCTGCACGAACGACTCGGTCGCGGCCGTGCGCTGCTCCGGCGCGATGCCGGCGCCGGCATCCTCGACGCCGATCAGCCAGACGCCGTCCTCGCCGCTCAGCGTGCAATGTACGTCCATCCCGGCCGGCCCATACTTCAGCCCGTTGTCGATCAGGTTCGCGACCGCGCGCGTCAGCATCATGCGGTCGCCCATCGTCACGCATTCGGTATCGGGCACGCACGCGCTCACCCGGCAGCCGAGCCCGGCCGCCTTCTCCCACAGCTGGTCGACGGCGTCGAGCACGATCTCGTTGAGACTCACGACCTCGTGCGCGCGGCGCTCGGACTGCGCGCGGGTCAGGTGGATGAAGCCGTCGGCGAGCGCGAGCGCGCGCCGTGCATGGCCGGCGATGCGCTCCATGATCGCCGGCATGTCGCCGTGCTCGGCCCGGTAGACGTCGAGCAGCGCAAGGATCGACGTCTGCGGCGAACGCATGTCGTGCGACAGGAAATCGAGCGCCTCGTCGCGCTGCCGCGACATCAGGTACGAATTCGAGTGATAGCGGATGCGCGCGGTCAGCTCCATCGCGTCGGGGAGCTTCACCAGATAGTCGTTCGCGCCGGCGATGAACGCCTCGCGCTTGACGATCGGCTCCTCCTTCGCGGACAGCACGATGATCGGCACGCGCGCGGTGCGGGGGTCCGCGCGCCACGCGCGCACGAGATCGAGGCCGTCGATCTCCGGCATCACGAGATCCTGCAGGATGACCGTCGGTTTCACGTCGCGCGCGACCGCCATCGCCCGGTGCGCGTCGGTGCACACGTGCAGATCGATGTCGTGCTCGCTGCGCAGCGCGCGGCGGATCACCTCGCCGACGAACGGCTGGTCGTCGACCAGGAGGACCGATAAGCCCGATTCGAGGCAATCCGAGGCATTATCACTGCTCGATTCTTTCATAAATACAGTTTCAAACGCCGAATCTCCAATCGATTCTTTCACAGGAGTTGTTTATCCGACTTGGACGCTATCTTATATTGGCAGTTGGAAAAACCCGCCTGATTCCGCCGATTTGGCCTGTCGGCACTTCCTTGCGGGGCCTTGGACGCCGCCTGTTTCCCCGTCGACGGCCCGCATTACCTCCGCATTCTTTCTCTCAATAAACATAACCGGCTGATTCTAAATGAAATTAGAACACAGCATCTATCTCCTTCCGGTTTAGTTTTGCCAAATATGCAGAAAGAGACGGAATCAGATAAATCAGATCATTTCCGGATTCGAAAGACGATAACGTTTGCGAGACCGGCGCCATGAGGTTTGCATGCGCTGCAAGGCTGGTGGCGGGCCGTATCAGGGTGTGTATTGGGGCCGGATTAAAAGAGTCGCAAACGGCAGGCGGAAGAAGAAAAAATCGCGCGACGCGCGCGCTCGACCCCGCCGTTTGAGGGCCGACAGGACGCCGGCCCGTGCGCCCGCCTACCCGCGCGCGTGCTGCGCGGACACTTCCTGCAGGTCGAGGTCGCGTTCGAGCGTGTGCAGCATCTCGTCGTGGATGCGCCCCGACCGATGCAGGCGCAACAGTTCGGCGCGCCCGGCCCGGATCGCGGCCAGCACCACGTCGTAGTGCGCGGTGCGCACTTCCGCCGGATACGCGGGCTCGTTCTTCGACCGTTCGGTCAGCTCGGCGCGATACGTGTACTGCTCGAGCAGACGCGGATGGATCACGACGCCGTGCGCGTCGCGCACGAGCGGCTGGATCGCCGCGAGCTGCGCGGCCTCGACGTACGCCCACGTCTGCGGCTCGGTCAGGTGGTGCGCGGCGCGCTCGTCGCGCGGCGGCAGGCGCAGCAGCCGGATCAGCGGCCCGATCGTCGTGCCCTGCAGCAGCACGGTCACGAGGATCACCGCGAACGATGCGACCAGGATCACGTCGCGGCCGGGTAGCGCCTCGGGCAGCGACAGCGCGATCGCCAGCGTCACCACGCCGCGCATCCCGGCCCAGCTCATGATCGTCGCGGCCTTCCAGTCGGGCGCGTCGCCGCGCCGCACGAGGCCACGCACCGGCCACTTCAGCGCCTCGACCGCGTAGATCCACACGAAGCGCGACAGGATCACCGCCGCCAGCACCGCGAGCACGGGCGGCACCATCGTCGCGAGCACCTGCTCGAAGCCGCCGAGCCGGTGGATCGCGCCGCGCAGCGACAGCCCGATCAGCACGAACACCATCGCCTCGAGCAGGAACACGATGACCTGCCAGAACGCGGTGCCGCGCGTACGCACGGCCGCCGAGAACACCTCGTGCTGATGCCAGCCGACGATCATGCCGGCCGTGACGGTCGAGATCACGCCCGACACCTCGACCATTTCGCCCGCGATGTACGCGATCCAGCCGGCGATCACCGCGACAGTGATCACGAGATAGTCGTCGTCGAGCAGCTTCAGGAACCAAACCACAAGCTTGCCGACCACGAAGCCGACCACCACGCCGCCGAGCCCGAGTTCCGCGAAACGCACGACCGCATGCTCGAGGCTGAACGCGCCGGTGAGCGCGGCCGCGACCGCGAAGCGGAACAGCACGAGGCCGGCCGCGTCGTTCAGCAGGCTCTCGCCTTCGAGCAGGACCATCAGCCGGCGCGGCAGCGCGACCCGTTCGAGCACGGCCTTCGCGGCGACCGCATCGGGCGGCGACACGATCGCGCCGAGCGCGAAGCACGCGGCCCACGGCAGCGCCGGCACCACCCAGTGCACGGCGAAGCCGACCGCGAACGTCGTGAACACGACCGCGCCGATCGCCAGCATCAGGATGCCGCCGACGTTGCGCTTGAACTCTTCCCACACGGAGAAGTACGCGCCGTCCATCAGCAGCGGCGGCAGGAACACCAGCAACACCAGCTCGGGATCGAGGTTGATCGGCGGCAGGCCGGGGATGAACGCGATGCCGATGCCGCCGATCAGCAGCGCGGCGGCGGGCGGCAGCCTCAACCGCTTGGCGATGCATTCGAGCGCGACGATCGCGAGGAATGACAATAGAACCAGCTTGAATGCCGAGACGGGGGACATGAATCGACCTCGTGAAGAATGAATTTGCGCGTTCCGGCGTCGTACCCCGGTCGGCAGTTTCGCGCGATTACATCACGAGGGAAGGCCCGTAGTCGAGCCTGTTGCGAGCGGCCGCCGCGCGGGACACGCGCGGCGCCGTGCCGCTGCGCGCGCCGCCATGAAAACGGCACGCGGGCGGCCCGATCGCCCGCCCGCCCGCGTGCCGCCGCGGCGCCGCGCTGCCTGCCGCGCGTTACCGGCGCCGCACGACCATCAGCCGCGGCTCGGTCATGTCCTCGATCGCATAGCGAATGCCTTCGCGGCCGAGACCGGAATCCTTCACGCCGCCGTACGGCATGTTGTCGACGCGGAACGACGGCACGTCGTTGATCACGACACCGCCGACCTCCAGCTCGTCCCATGCGCGGTGCGCATGCGTGAGCGAATCGGTGAACACGCCGGCCTGCAGCCCGAAGTCGCTGTCGTTCACGCGCGCGAGCGCGTCGTCGAAGCGGTCGAACTTCTCGAGGATCGCGACCGGGCCGAACGCCTCCTTCCGGTACAGGTCCTGCTCGCGCCCGACGTTTTCCAGCAGCGTCGCCTCGAACATCGCGCCGTCGACCTTGCCGCCCGCGACGATCTTCGCGCCCGCCGCGACGGCCGCGTCCATCCAGCCCGACAGCCGGTGCGATTCGGATTCGGAGATCATCGGGCCGACGAACGTCGACGGATCCTTCGGATCGCCCATCTTCAGCGAACGCGTCTTCGCGATCAGCTTCTCGCGCAGCGCGTCGTACAGGTCGGCATGCACGAGAATCCGCTGCACGCCGATGCAGCTCTGGCCCGACTGGTAGTACGCGCCGAACGCGAGCCGCTCGACCACGTAGTCGAGCCGGTCGCGCTGGTCCGCATCGACGATCGCCGCCGCGTTGCCGCCCAGTTCCAGCACGACTTTCTTCTTGCCGGCCTTCTCCTTCAGCGCCCAGCCGACGGCCGGCGAACCGGTGAACGACAGCAGCTTGAAGCGCTCGTCGGTCGTAAACAGGTCGGCGCCGTCGCGATGCGCGGGCAGCACCGAGAACGCGCCCTTCGGCAGGTCGGTTTCCGCGAGCACCTCGCCGATGATCAGCGCGCCGATCGGCGTGCGGCTCGCGGGCTTCAGCACGAACGGGCAGCCGGCCGCGAGCGCGGGCGCGACCTTGTGCGCGGCGAGGTTCAGCGGGAAGTTGAACGGCGAGATGAACGAGCACGGGCCGACCGGCACGCGCTTCGTGTAGCCCGTATAGCCCTGCGCACGCGCGGAGATCTCGAGGTTGACGATCTCGCCGTCGATGCGCACCGATTCCTCGGACGCGACGCGAAACGTATCGATCAGCCGCGTGACTTCGCCCTTCGAATCGTTGATCGGCTTGCCGGCCTCGATGCACAGCGCCTCGGCCAGCTCGTCGAAACGTTCGCGAAAGCGCGCGACGCAATGATCGAGCACGGCCTGCCGCTTGTAGGCCGGCATCTCGCGCATCGGCTTCGTCGCGTCGACGGCCGCGGCGATCGCAGCATCGATCGCCTTCGCGTCGGCCAGCGCGACGCGCGTGGCGACCTTGCCGCTGAACTTGTCGGTCACCTCCAGATCGGTGTTCGCGTAGACGGCTTCGTTGGCGAGGTAGTACGGATAGGTTTCCTTCAACATGGAACGACTCCTTCCTGTGAACGGGAATTCAAAGTTGCGCCGACAGACGCTTGATCTCGCGGTTCAACACGCGCTCGTTGTCCGAATAGTCGATCGGCACGTCGATCACGTGCACGCCCGGCGACGAGAAGCACTCGCGCAGCAGCGGCTCGAGATCGTCGGCCGACTCGACGCGGTGCCCGTGCGCGCCGTAGCTTTGCGCGTACGACACGAAATCGGGGTTTTGCAGCGTCATCGCGAAATCGGGGAAATTCATGTTCTCCTGCTTCCAGCGGATCATCCCGAACGCGTCGTCGCGCAGGATCATCACGACGATGTCGAGCTTCAGCCGCACGGCCGTTTCGAGCTCCTGCGAATTCATCATGAAGCCGCCGTCGCCGCACACGGCGATCACCTTGCGCTGCGGATGCACGATCTTCGTCGCGATCGCCGACGGCAGGCCGGCGCCCATCGACGCGAGCGCGTTGTCGAGCAGCAGCGAGTTAGGCTCGTGCGCACGCCAGTAGCGCGCGAACCAGATCTTGTACATCCCGTTGTCGAGGCAGACGATGCCGTCCACCGGCAACGCGTTGTACAGGTCGTTGACGATCCGCACCGGATACATCGGAAAGCGCGGGTCGTGCTGCCCTTTCTGCAGATGCGCGTCGAAATGCGCCTTGATCATCCTGAAGCGCTCGAAATCCCAGTGCGATTGCGGCGTCACCGCTTCCTTCATCTGCCACACCGCGTTCGCGATGTCGCCGACCACCTCGATCTGCGGAAAATAGACGGGATCGACCTGCGCGCCGAGGAAGTTCACGTGGATCACGGTCTTGTCGTCGGTGCGCATGAAGAACGGCGGCTTCTCGATCACGTCGTGGCCGACGTTGATGATGCAATCCGCGTGCTCGATCGCGCGGTGCACGAAGTCGCCGTCGGACAGCGTCGCGTTGCCGAGCCACAGCGGGTGCGTCTCGTCGATCACGCCCTTGCCCATCTGCGTCGTGAAGAACGGGATGCCCGTCCTGTCGACGAATTCGAGCAGCATCTTGCAGGTGGTCTTGCGGTTGCCGCCCGCGCCGATCATCAACAGCGGATGACGCGCGGCCTGGATCGCGTCGACCGCATGCGCGACCGCCTTCTCCTCAGCCACCGGCCGCCGGCTGTAGCTGCGCGGGATCGGCTTGCCGTCGCCCTCCTCGTGCGCGATGTCTTCCGGCAGTTCGAGGTGCGCGGCGCCCGGGCGCTCTTCCTCTGCGCGGCGGAACGCCTCGCGCACGGCCGACGGGATGTTGCCGATCGACACGATCTGCCGCGTGAACTTCGTGAGCGGCTGCATCATGTCGACCACGTCGACGATCTGGAAGTGGCCCTGCTTGCTGGACTTGATCGGCTTCTGCCCGGTGATCATCAGCATCGGCATCCCGCCGAGCTGCGCATACGCGGCGGCCGTCACGAAGTTCGTCGCGCCCGGGCCGAGTGTGGCAAGACACACGCCGGTGCGGCCCGTGAGGCGGCCGTAGGTGGCGGCCATGAACCCGGCCGCCTGCTCGTGCCGGGTCAGCACGAGCTTGATCTTCGATCGCCGCAGCGATTCGAGCAGATCGAGGTTTTCCTCGCCGGGAATGCCGAACACGTACTCGACGCCTTCGGCTTCCAGCGCCTTCACGAACAGATCCGATGCTTTCATGGGACTCTCGGTTATGCCGCCTGCCCGGCCTACGGACACGCGGCGTTCAGGACGCGCGCCGGCCTACGGCACGCGGACGCCTTACCTACTGGACACAGACCACGGCACTGCTCGCCGCGCAACACACGATGCTCGATGGTCGATGCGTGACGCGCGGCGGCGCCTCCGGATGCCGGAGGACGAACGGACTCGCCCGCACGCGGCGGGCGCGCACGGGCGGCAAAGACGCTTTTGATTGTAGACGGATTCGCGGAATTCCGGCTTCGGCCGGATGGCCGGCTGCGGCCTCGCGACGGGATCGGCCTGACGGCCAATTCGACCTCAAACGACGCGCGCGGCGCTACGGTAGGCGCAACCGATTCCATTCATCGAACATGTGAACCATGGTTGACATCCTGCAATCCGTGCCCTACAGTGCGCCTACGTACAGCATCCGGACCACCGACGTCTTCGACGCCTGGTTTGCCGGACTGCCCGATCGCCTTGCCCGGCGCCGCATCCAGGCGCGCATCGACCGCCTGTCGATGGGCAATCCGGGCGACTGGAAATCCGCGGGCTCCCCCGTCGTCGAAATGCGTATCGACCACGGCCCCGGCTATCGCATCTATTACGCGAGGCGCGGAACGATATGGGTGATCCTGCTCTGCGGCGGCGATAAATCGACGCAACGGGCCGACATACGCGCCGCGCACGCAATGCTCGCGCACCTCGACATGGAGTGAACGATGGACAAGATCAACACGCGGCCGTGGGATTCGGCCGAACACCTGAAAACCGAAGACGACATGGCCGAGTACTTCGACGCATGCCTGCAGGAGGGCGGCGACGATCCGGCCTTCATCGCGCATGCGCTCGGCGTGATCGCCCGCGCACGCGGCATGTCGCAAGTCGCGCGCGATGCGGGCCTGTCGCGCGAAGGGCTGTACAAGGCGCTGTCGCACGACGGCAATCCGAGCTTCGGCACGATCCTGAAAGTCATCAAGGCGCTCGGCCTGCAATTGCACGGCGCGAAGGCGGCCGCGTAACCCGGCCACGCACCGCAGCGCATCGCGGCGCGGGCGCAACGCGCGTGCCCGCGTCAGTGCAGCCACCCGGCCGCCCAGCGCGGCGCGAGCGACACCAGGTACAACCCGAGCCCGATCAGCCCGCCGACCAGCGTGCCGTTGATGCGGATGTATTGCAGATCCTTGCCGATGTTCAGCTCGATCTGTCGTGACATCTCGCGCGCATCCCAGTTGCGCACCGTGTCGCGAATGTGACGCATCAGGAAATCGGCGAAATCGGGCGCCATCTCGTGCACGGCCTTCTCGACGTGCTCGTTCAGCGACGCGCGCAGCGCCGGGCTCTCGGCGAGCCGTGCGCCGAGCCAGCCGCCGAGCGTCGCGGCCTGCCGGTGCAGCGCCGAATCGGGGCGCGCGAGATCGGCCTTCAGCCACGCGCGCAACTGGTCCCACAAATCGCGCACGTAGTCGTTGAACGCATCGCCGTCGCGAATATAGCGCTTGATCTCCTCACCCTTCTCGATGAACGCGGGGTCGTGCTTCAGCCGCTCGGTCAGCCGCACGACCGTCCGGTCGAAGCGTTGCCGCAGCTCGTGCTCGGGGTCGGCCGCGACGCCCTCGAGCACGCGGCTCACCGCGCTCGCGAGCATCCGCGCGCCGTTTTCGCCGAACCACTGCGTCGGCATGATCTTCTCGACCTTCGGATATTGCGTCTTCAGCCATTCGACGATGAAACCCGCGATCACCTCGCGGTTTTCTTCCTTGTCGAGCACGTCGACCACCTGTTCGATCGCGTCGTCGAGCAGCGCCTGGTGGCGGCCGTCCTTCGTCAGCGTGTCGAGGATCGCGCCGGCCGATTGCGACAGGTCGACCCGGTCGATCACCGCGCGGAACGCATCGTGGACGAACGACTGGATCCGCGCGTCGTCGGTCATGTCGAGCGCGAAGCTCATCAGCTTCGTCACGTAGCCGCCGAGCGCGTCGGTGTTCGCCGGCTCGCCGAGCCATGCACCGAGCTTCTGCGCGGGATCGTGCTGGCGGATCTGCGCGGCGAGCGCGTCGGGGCCGAGGAATTTCTCGCGCACGAACACCGCGAGGTTGTCGGCGATCTTGTCCTTGTTCTTCGGGATGATCTCGGTATGGCGCGACACGAACGGGATCGGCACGCGGCGGAACAGCGCGACGACCGCGAACCAGTCGGCGAGCGCGCCGACCATCGCGGCTTCGGCGACCGCCTTGAAGCCGTCGACCCACGGGCCGCGCGGCAGCAGGATGGTCGTGACGAACACCGCGACGGCGGCCAGCAGCAGCCATAGCGCGCGGCGCTTGCTGCGTTTCAGTTCGAGGGCTTTGTCTGGCGTCATGGAGGACGGGCGGATCGGCGATGCCGTTAATATCCCCGATTTCGACGCCACCGACAAACCCGTAGCCGGCGCGGGCGTGCACGATGCATGCGTGCCGCCCGCGCCGCGCGGCTACATGAACGTCTTCAGATTGACCGCCGGGTCGGCCAGCTTCACCGGATCGGGCACCGCGCCTGCGGCGATCAGCCGTCGCGACGCGCCGATGTCGCGCCCGAGGTTCGCCGCGGCCGCCGCGACGATCTTCCCGTCGTCGCCGAGCCCGAACACCGTGAACGGCCCGCTCGCCGGATCGCCGCGCACGACGATCGTGCGTTCGTTGCCGAACAGCCCGAGCATCTGCAGGTTGCAGTCGTACTGATCGGACCACAGCCACGGCAGCTCGGCATAGCGCTCGTCGGCGCCGAGCAGGTTCGCGGCCGCGACGGCCGGCTGGTTTTCGGCCACCTGCCACGATTCGATCCGCACATGCCGCCCGAGCAGCGGATTGAAGTGCATCGTCACCTCGCCCGCCGCAAAGATCGCGGGATCGGCCGTGCGGCAGCCCGCGTCGACGCGAATCCCGTTATCGACGTCGAGCCCGGCCGCCTGCGCGAGCTCGACGTTGGGCACCACGCCGATGCCGACCACGACGATGTCGGCCGGCACGTCGCCGCGATCGGTCTCGACGATCGCGCCACCGCCCGGCGCGCGACGAATTGCACGCGGCAGCGTCGCCATCTGAAAGTTCACGCCACGCGCGTCATGCAACCGACGCGCATAAGCACCGACCACTTCCGGCAACGCGCGCTGCAGCAAGCGCGCGGCCGGGTCGATCACCGTCACGTCGCAGCCGAGCTGACGCGCCGCCGCCGCGACTTCGAGGCCGATGAAGCCGCCGCCGAGCACCGCCATGCGACGCCCGGGCGCCAGTTGCGCACGCAACGCACGCGCATCGTCGACCGTGCGGACGTAGTGCACGGCGACACCTTCGTCGATCGCCCCGCCGAACGTGCGCACGCGCGAACCCGTCGCGAGCACGAGCTTGCCGTACGGTAACGACGCACCGTCGTCGAGCCGCACGCGCCGTGCATCGCGCTCGATCGCATCGACGCGCGTGCCGAGCCGCAACTCGATGCGCTGCGCGTCGTACCACGCGGCATCGCGGATGAACGCGCGCTGTTCGCCGCCGTCCGTCAGCAGCGCATCCTTCGACAACGCCGGCCGGTCGTACGGCAGCTCGCGCTCCGCGCCGATCATCACGATACGCGCCGCCGCATCGCGTTCGCGCAGCGCTTCGGCCGTACGCCGCGCCGCGTGGCCGGCGCCGACGATCACGAACGGGTCAGCCGACATTGACTTCCACCTGCCCGTCGACGATCCGGATCGGATAGGTCCGCACCGGTTCGGTGATCGGCGCGCATTTCGGCGCGCCGGTGCGAATGTCGATCAGCCCCTGGTGCAGCGGGCATTCGACGCAGCCGTCCTCCACGTAGCCCTCGGACAAGCGCGCGTGACCATGCGAACACAGGTCGTGCATCGCGAACAGTTCGTCGCCGATCCGGAACACGGCGATCGGCTTCTGGCCGGCGACGCGCGCCGCCGGTTCGTCTTCGGAGAATTCGTCGAAAGCGCCGAGCGGATGCCACTCGGCCAGCGTTGCTTCAATCATGTCGATTCCTTGCTTCGTCAGATCGGCGTCGCGAGCAGCGTCTGCACGCGCGACGTGTCGTAGATCACGCGCTTGGTCTTGTAGCGCAGCCCGTCCGGCGTACGCACGACCGTGTCGTAGTACTTGCCGGCCTGGTACACGTTCGATTCGCCGTTGCTGCGCGTCTGCACGACCACGTAGTTGCTCTCGGTATCGAACTCGCCGTCGCGTTCGGCGACGATCGTCAGGCCCGACGTCATGTGCCGGTACGTGTGCTCTTCATAGATGTTCGCGTGCCGCAGCGACACCACGCGGTCGCGCAGCATCCGCTGGTTCGTGCAATGGACGATCCCGACCGGCAGCCCGAGATCGGCGTTCTCCTTCGGCACGATTTCGTACGTACAGTCCTCGGTGAACATCTCCGGCCAGTGTTCGAGCCGATCGTTGTCGAGGTGCCCGATATAGCGGTTCTGGAGCATATAAATCTCGAACCACGTCTTCATGTCTTCCGTCATTTTTTGCTCCCGCGTCAATAGCCCATCAGCTTCTGGTAGCCGACCCAGAACTTGCGGATCAGGCTCTCGGTGATCACCGTGTCCTGCTGGTCCGGATTGCCGCGCGACATCTCGATCACCGACGTCGCATCGGCGTCGCGCACCGTGCCGCGCTGCACGAGCTCGGTCGCTTCGGTGTCCTCCATCGAGATGTAGCCGGCCGGCCCGACGAGATTCGCCTGCTTGATGCGCAGCGCGCGCAGCTCGGGCGTGTCGTCCGCATAACCGAAGAAATGGAAGATCAGCTCGAAGTTGTCCGGCCCCTTCGGCAAAATCTGCCGCGCGACCAGCGTGTTGTGGATCTGCTGGATCACGAGCTGCGGGAAGATCGGCTGGATATGGTTCGTGCAGTCCTCGTCGTATTCCGACACGAGATCGAGGATCGATTCGTCCTCCAGATGAAAGCCCTCGTCGAACGAACGGATGTTCTGCTGCTTGTACGCGGCCGACGTATCGTCGCCCGTCTTCGTCACCGTGATGATGCTGTGCAGCCCGTGGGTCGCATCCGGAATCGAGCGCGCCTTCATCCCGACGCGGAAGATGTTGAAGGTCGTATGGAACAGATGCAGCATGCTCGCGTGATACGGGTCCTTCACGTTCTCCATGTACAGCTTCCAGTTCGATTTCGAATACTGGCGCGTGCAGCCGAGATACTCGATCGGCTTGTGGAAGATCCGGTCGATCCACGGGCGCATCTGCTCGCCGAGATACTCGGGCAGCGGCGCGACTTCATCGCTGAAAGTCGCGAACACGAGCCCGCGATAGCTGTCGACGCGCAGCTTGCGCAGCCCGTGCTGCTTCGGATCGAAATCGGCCGGCATCCCGGTCATTCCCTTCTGGCCGCGCCGGAACGGCACGCCGAGCAGGTTGCCCTGGTTGTCGAAGCTCCACTGGTGATACACGCACGTGTGCGAGCTCGCGTTGCCGCGCGACTTGCGGCACACCTGCGCGCCGCGGTGCGCGCAGCGGTTCACCCACGCGGACAGCGCGCCGTCCTCGGTGCGCGTGACGACCACCGGCGTGTCGCCGACGAACGTGCTCTTGAAGTCGCCGGCGTTCGGGATTTCGGCTTCGAGCGCGACGAAATTCCACGTCGGCCCGCGGAAGATGCGTTCCTGCTCGCGATCGTAGACGGCCCGCGAGCTGAACACCTTGTACGGCACGCGCGAGCCGTCGTCGTGCGGGAAGCTCACGTCGGATGCGTCGCCGCGTGAGGCGAAAACGACGGGCGATTCTGTCTGCTCCATGTCGGACTCCTTGTCGATCCGTTGCGTTGAATGCATGGAGCCGATTTTTGAAAAGCTAATATTCGGCGTCTATCCGGAAAGTGCGATTGCGGCGGCGCAATATCCACTTTCGGCGGATTTCTGCGCTAGCATGACGGCACACGCGACCCGGCGCACGATCGCGACCCATTCGTCGGATCGAAGCGCGCGTCGTCCATACCAAGGCTGAGGCCCATGTCCCCAACGTCGTTCGAGCCGCTCGCGCTGCGCGCGCACCGGCTGTTCGAATCCCGCGATCTCGACGAGACGCGCGAGCGGATCTCGCGCGTGATGCAGCCGCACGCGCTGCTGCCGAGCGGCCGCGTACGGGGCGCGTCGCACATGGATTTCGTCCGGCTGGGCGGGCTCGGGATCGGCACGATCGCGTTCGGCGACGCGATGCGCGTGCAGGTCGACGCCGTCGACGGCTATTACCTGCTGATGTTCTGCCTGTCCGGCCAGGCCGAAGTGCGCGCGATGGGGCGGCAGCTCGGCGTCGACGGGCAGACCGGCGTGCTGTGCGCGCCCGGCGAACGCTTCGACGCGGTGCTGTCGGCCGATTGCGAGCAGTTCGTGCTGCGCATCGACGCGGCGACCGTCGGCGCGCTGACCGGCGACCCGCGCACGACGCTCGACCCGGTGCTGCACGTCAGCGACGCCGCGCTCGCCGCGTGGCGCCAGCAGTTGATGCTCGTCGCGCGGTCGCCCGAGCTGCTCGAACGCGCGAACGCGAACCCGCGTGTCGCGACGCAGCTCGAGCATCTGCTGATCGACCTGCTGATCGAAGGCCATCCGCCGTCCGTGCTGCAGGCGTCGCACCGCGACCCGGCGCCGGGCTTCGTGCGGCGCGCGCAGGAATTCGTCGATGCGCACTATGCGCAGCCGCTGCAGCTTGCCGATATCGTCCAGGCCGCCAACGTGCCCGAACGGACGCTGCGCGACGCGTTCCTGCAATTCCGCGGGATGAGCCCGATGCAATACCTGCGTGCGACGCGGCTCGCGCACGCGCGCGAACTGCTGCGCGGCGCGGCAGCCGACCGGCGGATCGCCGATATCGCGCTCGATTGCGGGTTTACCCATCTCGGGCGGTTCGCGATCGCATATCGGGAAAGGTTCGGCGAATCGCCGTCGGAAACGCTCGACGCGCAGCGTCAGGCGTGACGGTCGTCCCGCTGCGCTTGCGCACCACCCTCACCACGCGGCGGCTTACTCGCCGGCTTTGACCGTGCCGGAACGGCTCTCGTCGCACCGCCCTGTCGGAATTCGGCTGCGCGTCCGGGATCGACCGTTAGTTGCAGTTCATGACGTCACGCCGCCGGCACGATCATCTCCCGCGCGATCGCGCAGAACGCGGCCGTCGCCGCGCTTTCGCCATGCAGCCGGCGGCTCATGATGATCGGCGACGTCGCGCCCGGCTCCGGCAAGCGCCGATAGACGACGCCCTTCACGCGCACGCCCTCCACGCTCTCCGGTACCAGCGACACGCCCACCTGCGCGGCGACGAGCCCGAGCGCCGTCTGCAGCTCGCGCACCTCGTGCACGGCCGCCGGCACGACCGCGCCGTCGCGCAACGCCGACAACTGCTGATCGGCGAAGCTCGGCCGCGGCGTGCTCGGGTAGACGATCATCGTCTCGTTCGCGAGATCCGCGAGCGTCAGCGGCCGGGCCGGATCGGCGAGCCGGTGCCCGACCGGCAGCGCCGCGATCAGCTTTTCCTCGATCAGCGCCTCGCGCACCAGTTGGTCGTCGTCGAAGCGCAGGCGGCCGAACCCCACGTCGATCCGCCCGCCCTTCAGCGCGCCGAGCTGTTCGAGCGTGAACATCTCGATCAGCGACAGCTCGACGTCCGGCTGCGCCTCGCGAAACGCACGGATCACGTCCGGCAGCGCGCCGTACAGCGCCGACGGCACGAAGCCGATCACGATCCGCTCCGACGACTGCGCGAGCCGCCGTGTCAGCGGCCCCAGTTCGTCGGCCTGGTCGACCAGACGTTTCGCCTGCGCATAGAACACACGCCCGGCATCGGTCAGTTTCAGCGGCCGCGCGCCGCGCTCGAACAGCGGCAATCCGATCTCTTCCTCGATCGCCTGGAGCTGGCGGCTCAGCGGCGGCTGCGTCATGTGCAGGCGCTCCGCGGCCCGCGTGATGTTCATTTCCTCGGCGACGGCGATGAAGTAACGGAGCTGGCGCAATTCCATTTCATGCCTCGAAGGTATGGAAGTAGTCGGAAAGAGTGTTGGACGACGCGGGGCGGGAATTCCTACCATGTGCACCAACAGGAGGAATCGCATGATAGCAACTGCCGCCACCATCGAACGCATCGAGACGTTGCTCGTCGACGTGCCGACGATCCGGCCCCACAAATTGTCGGTCGCGACGATGAATTGCCAGACGCTCGTACTGATCCGAATTCGATGCACGGACGGTATCGAAGGCGTCGGCGAGGCGACGACCATCGGCGGCCTCGCGTACGGCGAGGAGAGCCCCGAAAGCATCAAGGTCAATATCGATACCTACTTCGCGCCGCTGCTGCAAGGCATGGACGCGACGCGTCCGGGCGCCGCGATGGCACGGGCACGCAAGCTGTTCCAGGGCAACCGCTTCGCGAAGTGCGCGATCGAGACCGCGCTGTTCGACGCGCACGCGCAGCGTCTCGGCGTGCCGCTGTCCGAACTGTTCGGCGGACGCCGGACCGACGCGGTCGATGTCGCATGGACGCTCGCGAGCGGCGACACGCAGCGCGACATCGCGGAAGCCGAAGCGATGCTCGATGCCCGCCGCCATCGCGCGTTCAAGCTGAAGATCGGCTCGAACGCGGTCGCCGACGACGTCGCGCATGTGGTCGCGATCAAGCGCGCGCTCGGCGAGCGCGGCGACGTGCGGGTCGACGTGAATCAGGCCTGGAGCGAGACCGATGCGATCTGGGCCTGCGCGCGGTTGGCGGAAGCCGGCGTGAGCCTGGTCGAGCAGCCGATCGCCGCGACCAACCGCGCGGGGCTCAAACGCCTCACGCGACTCGCACAGGTGCCGATCATGGCCGACGAGGCGCTGCACGGCCCCGTCGATGCATTCGCGCTCGCGCAGGATCGCGCGGCCGACGTGTTCGCGGTGAAGATCGCGCAATCGGGCGGCCTGCAGGGCGCGGCGAGCGTCGCGTCGATCGCGGCGGCGGCCGGCATCGACCTGTACGGCGGCACGATGCTCGAAGGCGCGGCCGGCACGATGGCGTCCGCGCAACTGTTCAGCACGTTCGACTCGCTGAAATGGGGCACCGAACTGTTCGGCCCGCTGCTGCTCACCGAGGAGATCCTCGTCGAGCCGCTGCGCTACCAGGATTTCAAGCTGCATCTGCCGGCGACGCCCGGCCTCGGCATCACCTTCGACTGGGCCCGCATCGAACGGATGCGACGCGACGCCCACTGATCCCCACACGACAACCGAAACCGGAGACACAGATGAACAAGCAAGCCATCGACGCCCTGCTGAAGACCTTCGACGACGCCGCCGAGAAGCCCGGCAACCCGCGCGTGCGCGCGATCGTCAACCGGATCGTGAAGGACCTCTGCTACACGATCGAGGACTTCGACGTGCAGCCGAGCGAGTTCTGGACCGCGCTCAACTTCCTGAACGAAGCCGGCCGCGAATTCGGGTTGATCGCCGCGGGCCTCGGCCTCGAGCGCTTCCTCGACGTGCGGATGGACGAAGCCGAGGCGAAGGCCGGCATCCAGGGCGGCACGCCGCGTACGATCGAAGGGCCGCTGTATGTCGCCGGTGCGCCGGAATCGGTCGGCCACGCGCGTCTCGACGACGGCACCGATCCGGGCCAGACGCTGATCATGCGCGGCCGGGTGCTCGGCCAGGACGGCGCGCCGCTCGCGAACGCGCTGGTCGAGGTGTGGCATGCAAACCATCTGGGCAATTACTCGTACTTCGACGCGTCGCAGCCCGCGTTCAACCTGCGCCGCTCGATCCGCACCGATGCCGAAGGCCGCTACAGCTTCCGCAGCGTGCTGCCGGTCGGCTACAGCGTGCCGCCGGGCAGCAAGACCGAGCAGTTGCTCGACCAGCTCGGCCGCCACGGCCATCGTCCGGCGCACGTCCACTTCTTCGTTTCCGCGGACGGTTATCGTAAGCTGACGACGCAGATCAACATCGATGGCGATCCGCATCTGTGGGACGACTTCGCGTTCGCGACGCGCGACGGGCTGATCCCGCCGGTCAAGCAGGCTGAGGGCGCGGAAGGCAAGCCGTACGGCGTCGACGGGCAGTTCGCGCTGATCGACTTCGACTTCTCGCTGCTCAAGGACAAGCAGGACGTGCCGGGCAGCGAAGTCGAGCGGGCCCGCGCGCAGGCGTGAGCGCCCTTCCCGTTCGACGAATCGACAACGCAAGGAGTGCAGGATGCTGTTTCATGTGGAAATGACCGTTCGCCTGCCGGCGGACATGGATCCGGTCAAGGCGGCCACGCTGAAGGCGGAAGAGAAGGCGATGTGCCAGCGGCTGATGAACGAAGGGACGTGGCGTCATCTGTGGCGAATCGCCGGGCAGTATGCGAACGTCAGTATTTTCGACGTCGAGAGCGTGCAGCAACTGCATGACCTGCTGAGCCAGCTGCCGCTGTTCCCGTATATGGAGATGGAAGTGCGGGCGCTGTGCCGGCATCCTTCTTCGGTGCGGGAAGATGACCGGTGATCCCAGTGCAGCCCATGCCGCCGGTTGTCCGGCGCATGGGTCGGAGAACATGGCGTCGTGATGACGCCATGCACGCCAGCATCGACGACTATTCGATGCTCGGCAGCGACCGGGAAAACTCGAAGCCGTCGCCAATCTGCTCCAGTGTCCAGCGACGCTGCGTATGCAGCTTTACCCAGCGTGTACGTTCGCGGTCGTCGGACACATTTCCGATCGATATCTTGGCCTTGCCTGTCGAGTAGTTCACACTGAGGTTTCGTACGACGCCCGTATTGCGCATCGTCGAGAAGTTGTCATAGCCGATCAGCATGAAATTTCGGTCCTGCCACCGGAACGTATGGGTGGTGGATCCCATTTCCCAACTCCCAGCACTGGCAAAGCGACTCAGCGTGACCCGCAACGCGCCCCGGTCGACAATCACGTTCCCCTCTTCCAGAGCATCCGCGAGACAGGGAGATTCCCGGACCGGTATGAGCGTATCGTTTCGCAACGCGACAGCGTACCGGCCATCCGGCTGCGCAAAGGCAACGACAAGAATGCGCGGATTCGCGTCGAACGGGTTCTCGCACATGCCGTCATGCGATATCACGTTCGCAGGATCATTGTCACGTAAGACCAGCACAAGATCGTCGCGGCCATCGCCGTTCAGGTCGCCCTTCGTCTGAAATTCCAGCTTCCAGCCTTTGGGAACGAAGCCGTCCGGCTTTCCAGCGAGCGGCGCAATGGATGGAGACGGCACATCACGAGCCACCGCGTGAGCGGACACGATCACGCCAAGCAAAACTGCCAGCCTGAGTCGTTTAGACAGCGTGAATGGGTTGTTCCCGCTCCGAATGGGTTGCACGACTTTCATTTCGACCTATCCCCCGTCATTTGCAATCCATTCGACGTCAAGCCGAGACGTAGAGGCTTATCCGGATCAAGCTTCTTTTTCTCGATGACCCGCTTCCAGTCTGCCGCAGCTCCGGGGACGCGGTACAACGCGACGAACGCCACATACTCCGTCTCGCGTTGCATCGGTTGAGACAAGCTCGACGAGGCGCCGGGGTTCACAACAGCCGACATATCCGCTTGCAGATCCTGAGCCAGCACAGTCCGATCGTTCTTCAGCAGATCGTCATACGACGCCCCATCGAACGCCTTGCGATCCTTCAGTTGATAGACGCGCACGGCAACCGACGTGGGCCGTCCTACGTCGTCCGGATTCAATGCGGCACGCGCAGTCAGATCGACATCAAGCACCTTCACCTGCTTGAAAAACACTGCGCGGTAGGCATTCGACGACGCGTCCGATACCGACTGCCACGCACCACAGCCCGACAGAAGCAATACGGCGGCAGCCGTAGCCGCACTCATTCGATAGAACATGAAGACTCCGGAATCAGATCGTGCACGGCACGAGATGCGGGTTGGGTTGCGGCGCGGGCAATGCCTCGTAGGCGCCCAGCGCAATATCGATCAGCCGTTCGTCGGCAGATGGCAACACCGTCGTCCAGCCGAGACGCGGCGCCGGGCCGGTACGCTCGATCCCGACGGACGGATGCGGAACGAACCGTGACGACACCTCCATCCGCAAGTACACATCGGCCTTGATGCCCACATATAGCTGGATGAATGCCATCACCTCTCGATGCAGCCATGCGCCCGGCAGCAGATCCTGAGCCTGCCGCGCATCGGCTGGCCGCAACGTCACGCGCACTGCCCGGCTGCGATACGCGAGACGCCTGCCGAGCACGTAACCGCCACCGAGCCCGTTGCGCTTGCCGTCCGACAGCCCGCCCGCAGCCGGCTTCGTCGACGTCAACGGCTTCGGCCGACCGGTACTCGTCGTCACCGCCCAGAACTCGTCGACGCGAACCTCCGCCCCCGCCGCGGCCAGCGCCACCACGCCGGCCAGCCCTTCCGACGTCCGCGTGCGCTGAATCAGCAGCCCCGACAACGCGAGCAGCCGCGAATCCGGCAGGCCCGCCCGCAAAGGCTTGTCGCCCCATCCGAACCCCAGCAGACACAACAGGCTCTGCGAATAATCGTCGACACCACCGGCCCGAAAACGCTCAGGATACCGATACTTCTTCCATGCGCGATACAGCAACGTCGCGATGCGGTGATTGAACGGATCGAGAAAGGCCTCGACCGCCTCATGCCCCTCTTCGCGCAACGCGATCTCGTCGATCGTATGCGACGGCATCGCGGCATCGACGCCGTAAAGCCCCATGAAGGTAGTACGTACAGTCGGCGGCGCAGCGGGATGCTCATCGTCGAATTCGACCGCGGCCATCTCGCCTGCGGGAAAGCCCAACCGAGGGCGCGGCCGGAACCTCACCGGCTCGTGCTCCGGCGTGTCGCGTGTGCCGAATCCGGGACGTTCGGGCGCACATGCCTCCAAAAGACGACAGAACTGCATGAAAGTCATCTTCGGCGCCCGTTCGAACAGCCTGGCCGCCACGGCCGACAGGCCCTTCGATTCAGCGGCTTCGGCACTCATCCGGTCGATCGATGCACTCATAGCGGTGCCCGCCCCGCCTTGCTGCGCGGCCATTCCGTCCGCGACCGCAATGGCAGGCTGACGATCGCCAGCCTCGTGAACAGATTGATCTCCGCGTAGGCTCCGAAGAACCGGTGCAGCAACTCGCCGAACAGCATCACGTCGCCTTCGCCCGAGAACGCATGCGCATCGAGCGTGACCTCGATCAGCACGCCGCGCTCGACCGCCCCGCCCGACACCTCCTCGATCATTTCCTGCGACACATGCAGGATGCCGGCGAGCCGCCGCCGGTTCAGTTCGTCGTTCGTCCAGTCGTACAGCGCCAAAGCGCCGCGCAACACCTCCGCGTTCATCATCGACAGGAAGTTGGGCGCGAGATGCGACAGCACACGCCACTGGAAACGATCTCCGGTCGGCGGATGGAGTGGCAACGTCGGCGACACGAGATTGCGCACGCTCGCGACGTTCGGCGTGCTGGCCGCGAGCTCGTCGAGACTGGCTTCCCGCAGCCCCTTGCGCGGCAGCAGCCCGTTCGTGCCCGTTACGCGCAGCGACAGACTTTCCTCCGGCAGCGTATCCATCGTTTCCCACGCATGCCCGCCGAGAATCACCCACATTTCGTGCAGCCCCGATACGCCGGAACGCACGCGTGTATGGAAATAGCGCTCCGGCGCCTCATGCCGCAGCATGCCGCCGCGATGCCGGAACGTCGTGAACGGCACGTATTCGTATCGCTCGGCCGTATCGTGATCGAACGTCGCGATCGCATCGACCGAATACGTTTCGACATGCTCGCCCTGATGACCGGCCGGCACGACGCGATACTCGGTTTCGTGATGGTCGATCTCGATCGGCTCGGCATCCAGTTCGAACAGGTTGATCACCGGTGAACAGAACAATCGCACGTTGTCCGCGCTGAATCGCTGATCCGACGGATAGGCTTCCTTCAGAACGATCTCCAGTTCACAGCGGGTCGATTTTTCAGGCAGCTTCGTGATGTCGAGTCCGCACAGATCGACGAACAGGAATTTCTCGCGAAACGTGAAGTATTCAAGCAGCAACTGATATCCGGAGAACGCCGCGTCGGCCTTGGGCCACAGCCGTTCCTCCGTCGAAAATCCCGCCGGCTCGATCGTGACGCCCGGCAGCGGCACGGATTCGCCATCGCGTATTTCCGGAACGCGCCAGTGAATCGCGTCGACCTGACGCGTCAGCGCAAGATGCATTGCGAATGCAGTCGGCAAATCGGCGTTCAAATGCAACCGCAGCCGCGACAGATCCGTCTCCTTGCGCAGCGCCGACGCTTGCAACGCGAAGCCGAAGCGGATCACCGATCGCCCGTCGTGTCGCACGGCCGGGCCGGCATGCGTGAGCGACACCGGCTGCAGCGCGACATCCTGCGTGGTCCGGTACAGACATCGCACGGTCGGCGGCGCCGCGCCCTCCGCGCGGCCCGCGGCCGGCACGTTGATCGGCGCGGAACGCACCGGCACGCCGGCCGGCACGACTACCGTTTTCTGCAGTTTCTCCGCGAACGGCGTCAGCTCGACGATCGACAGCGAAGGAATCATCCGCAGATAGTGCGGCCACAACAAACTGACGAGCCCTTCGGTCAGTTCGGGCAGTTCGTCGTCGAGTTTTTGCTGGAGCCGGCCCGTCAGAAACGCAAAACCTTCGAACAGGCGTTCGACATACGGATCGCGATCGCCGACGCGGTCGAGATTGAGCAGGCGCGCACGGTCGGGATGCGCCTTCGCGAATTCCTTGCCGGATTCGCGCAAATAGCGCATTTCCGCTTCGTAGTAGCGCAGGATGGGATCGTTGTTGTCCATGGGAATCCGTTACGAAAGGGTCAACGCGCGGGCGGGATCGAGTACCGTGAGTTCCGCCTGCAGCTCGCCGATGCGGCGTGCGAACGCCTGCTTGTCGGCGTCCTTGCGGCTGCTCATCGCTTTCAGTGCTTTGACCAGTTGCTGCTTGACCTCGAACGTCAGCGCCGGCTCCCAGCGCATCAACGGCAGCGAACGGGACATTCCGTCGAGTTCTGCAAGGAGTGCGAGCGCCGCATCGTGACGGCCGGCATGGTCGGCCAGGCGGGCCATCACGAGCCGCTGCAAATAGCGATGTCGATCGGTTTTCATGCCGGGCAGCGCTTCGAGCCACGCAAAGGCCGTTTCGATGCCGTCACGGGCAGCGAGCTCGCGAGCCTGGGTTTCGATCTCCGGCCAGTCGCCCGCCGCGTCGCTCGCGCTATCCGCGGAAACTGGCAGCGGCGCAACCGTCTCGCCGGCCTCCAGATCACGTACGACCGCATGCCGGGCAATCCATTCGAGTGTGGTGTCGTCGGCGAACGGTGTGCCGTCGCTGAATGCCAGCCGTTCGATGCCGGGCAGTCGTTCGAGAAACAGCGCGAAGTCGGTGCGCAGCAATTCACCCCATGCGCTGTACGGTGTGCCGACGTGGTCGAGCCCGACGTGCTGGAAATACTGCAGGTCGAACCACAGGTGATTCACGCCTTCCATGAACGCACCCTCGACACGCTCCAGCAACTCGTGCCAGTGCTTTTGCAGAACGAGGCGTTTCATCTGCTGTCGCAACTCGGCGCGTGGCGCCACCAGACGCGTATGCGACGCGGCATCCGACGGCGGCACGTCGTGCACGGTGTCCCAGCGAATGCTTCGCACGAGCCGCACCGACGGCAAATAGCCGTTTTCCTGATCCCTGAGCCACGCCGAAATCGCCCGCGCCTGATCGAGCAGATCGCGAGCTGACGCGATCAGTCCGGCTGAAGTCTTTCCCGTGGCCGTCACACGCGGCATCGTGACGCCGGCATCGACACCGCGTGCCGGCCCTTCCTTTTTCTCGAAGCGGGAAACGAGTGACTGCAGGTTCGGGCGAGCCGCCTCGGGCCACGCCGCCGTATGCGTGACGAGCACATCGAGCGCGGCCAACGCGCGTTCGAGATCGACCGGCGCAAAGTCGCCACGACTATCCAGCGTCTCGATCACGCGCGCAGTCGCGAGCATTTCGAGCGCTGCCTTCTTCGCTTCGTGACGGGCAGGCAAAAGAGCTTCGCCAAACCGGTCGACAAGCGCGGCAGCCAGTTCGAGCCCGTCGGCGAATCCGGCCGGGCCGTCCTGCCGCAGGCGTGCGAACGCGTAGTAGCCGGCGACGCGCAAATCCTTGCCGGTCTCCTTGAGCAGGTGTTCGCACACGCGGACGATCATGCCGTCATCGATACCCGACAGCTTGCCGGCTTCATCCTTCAGTTCGAAGAACGCGTCTTCGTAGCCGGGGTCGCGCCCGCATGCGTGCTCGCCCGGTATCGGCGCGACCCATGCGGCCCAGGTATCCGTCCGTGCCCGCTGGAGCGAATCGATACGGGGACCGCCGACGAGTGTCTTCACAAAATTGGCAAGCGTCATGGCAGACCTCAAAAAACGAATGCGTCGCCGAGCAGCCTGAGGGCATGCCCGAACGGACCGGAGGGGGAATCGGCAAGTCCCGACGTGGTCGCCAATGGCGAAATCGCAGCCTTCGGCGCGGCCGTCTGTTTCGCCGACCCAGGTTCAGCGGTTCGCGTTTTCGCCTGAGCAAGTTCGAGCGTGGCGCGTTGACCGGATGCCTGCGCTGTCGTCGCCGGCATGACCTCGTCCGGAAAGGTGCGCCCGCCCGGAAGCCCCGGCGGCAACGGCACAGCCGCATGCTTCGCGGCCGCGATCGCCGATGCAGGCAATGGCGGCGGGCTGATCGCCGAAACCCGCGGCCCCGTGTTCTGCGATCCCGTCACGAAGACGCGTGTCGGCAACGTGAAATTCCGCAACTGGAGAACATCGAGCGGACCGCCGCCGGCCTCGCTGCGCAATTGCACCTTGAGCGGAATGCCCTGGCTCGTGTCGGGCGTCCAGGTCAGCAGATAGCGGGCGTTGTCCTGCTGGGTGATCTTCGCGCGCTCCAGCAATCGAACGAGGCCGAACCGCCCCTGCGAATCGAGCGCGGTACGCAAGCCGCCCTGTTCCGTTTGCCATTCGATATGCGACAGGTTCTCGAGCGACTGCCCCGGCCATTCGAACGGCGTCCATTCCTGCTTCTGGTTGAAGTAATGCAGTTCGCGGCCGGACAGCACGAATCTCATGTCGGTGACACCCGGCGTCGGCTCGGCCCGCAGTTCGTAACGCACGCGTGCGTCACCGGACGGGAACAGGACCGTCGACGTGCGCGTGAGCTTGTTCAACCCGTTGAGAAACGCCGGATCGATCGTCAACGCGCCGGAATCACTTCCCTGCGAAGCGACCCATCGGTCGCCCTGCCGTTCGACGACACCGGCCAGTTGCGATGTCACGAACTGCGCGATCACGCCGCTGTCCGGACGCATGAAGCGCGCCATCTCGGGCAGCGACGCGTCGTTGTCGGAATCCGCGAACGGATAGCGGCCGCCGAAGGTCTTGTTCCAGTCGGCCACGATCGCGGTGCGCCACATCTCGTTCAGACTCGATGCTGCCGGCTGCACGATGACCTGCCACGACTGATCGAACGGCGCGCGGAACAATGCGCCGAATCCGGACCACTGCTCACCGAGGCTCGCGGCGACACGGCTCGCGTAATCGCGGCTGTCGGCGATATCGGAAGTCTTGCCTTGCAGCACGGCTTGCGCGGCCAGACGTGCGATCGCGTCCGGATCCGGGCTGGAAACGATCTGCGATGTCTTCAGGCGCATCGCCGTGACCCGCTCCAGATAGCGGGCCAGGCTCAGGTCGCCGGTCGCTGCCATTTGCGTGGTGGCCACCTTGCCGTTCGTCGGCATTCCCGACGCGAGGTCGCTGCCGGTCAGGCGCAGGATCGGGCCGAACGCGGCCGCCAGCGGTGCGAGTTGCGGCTTGGCCTGCTTGGACGGATCCTTCTCGTCCGCGCCGACCAGTTGCTGTGCCTTGCTGATCAGCGTGTCGGACAGCGATTGGGCGTTGGCGCCCGTTCCCGCCTGATACACGATCGCATTCATCAACGCGACGAGCGGCGAGCGTTGAGGATCGCCCAGTAGCGTGAGTTGGTCGGCCGTGGCTGATAGCGTTGGTGCGGGTTGCCAACGCAGACTGTTGAGGAATAGCGCCCATGCCCGCGCGTAATCGTCGAAATAGCGCTGACGCAGTTCGACTTTCAGCGTTGAAGACGCCTGCTTGCCGGCTTTCGCGTCGGAAAGCACCCAATCGCCCGCCACGCTGTGCTGCCCGCTTGCGTCATCGATCGCCTTGGAGATGCGGTCATCCCACGCCGCGCGCGTAAAGACACCCGGAATCGTAGCTGCCGTATTGAACACGCCTCGACCGCTCGTATCGCCCAACAGCGTAGCGAGGGACACCGGTGGATATTTCGGCGTCGCGTCGTCGAGGATTTGTTGATAAACCGCGTCCGACGAACTCTGGATACCCCGTACACCGACGATCGTCTGGCGCGTCGACGCAACGAGCCCGAGATCAGGAGCAATTGCCAGCGGCCTTTCCTGGGTCAAGTGGTTTGCGAAGAATGCAATCGTACGCCGACGAAGGTCTTCCCAGGCGCCCGCTGAAAATGACGAGTCGGTCGGGCGCGCGGGTACGGCCGTTGCCACCAGCTGAGGCGCCAGGAAGGTCGCCACCGCGCGTTCAGGCCTCGCAAGCATCATGTACGCCCTGAGCGTATCGTAGGCGGCCTGTACCTGTGCATCTCCACCACTGGCGATTTCCGCGTCCGACAGCGATGCGAGCTGATGCAGGCGGCGTTCAAGTCTTTCCCGGATCGGCGTAACGAGGATGCGACTCGCGGCCTGCGCGTAGCTCGGCCAAAGCGCATCAAGCAGCGCGGCGTCGCGATTCAGACCGAAACGTGTCCTCAACGGTGCGCCATCGCGTTGACGGAATTCGAGAGTATCGATCTGCTTGCCGAAGCCATCCAGCGAAATCATGGCCTGGGTGCGGTCCTGCACGCTCGCCAATTTCGCGACTGTATCCGCGGCAGTCTGAATCACGACACGATTCGAAAAGCCCGACACCATCGTGCCGATGATCCACGAGCCGATCAGAATGCCGGTCAGCCATGCAGCCGCCGCCGAAAACGACAGGCCCACACGACGTCCGCGAATATTGCGGCTGTGCGCCGCGACCGTCTGCCAGACAGATCGATACCGCGGCTCCGGCAGGAATTGCTCGTCGCCCGGCTCGCCCGGAGCCGACGGTACCAGTTCCTGCTCCGTGAAGAGTGGTGCGAACAGCAGGCCATGAACCGCATGCCGCCAGACACTCGATTGGGTCGTTTGCAGCACCAGTTCCGACAGTGCACTGCGCACATGCGCAAGATGCTGCGAAAGCTCAGCCGGATACCGGTCCCGAACGTTCTCGTTGAGCGCCACGACGCCCGCGTCCGCGAGGTTGTGCGACAGCATCCTCAAGCGCCCGTCGATTTCAGCCGCGTTGATCCGCGCATTTGACCATGTCAAGCCGATGGTCCCGTCCGGTGCAGACGACTCGCTACCGAAATCGGTGACGTTGGCCAGATACACCGGCGCGGCCCAGCGCAGCGCCCGCGCCTGGCGCGCCAGTCGTTGAGAAAGCTCGTCGGCGTCGAACGGTCTGCGGGACGACGCACGGTTGCGCGTCAATGCAACGACGGCGTCGACGGGCCGAGATCTGCGCATGCGCCGGATCTGGTCGAGCCATCCGGTATCGAGCGCGTTGCCGGCTTGCCGGGCATAAATCAGAATCGTGTCGCCACAAACCACATACCCGGCATCCGCGAGCCCCGGAGCCAATCGATTGACGATCGGCTCGTCCCCTGTCACGAGCACCCAGTGATTACGATAGCGCCACCGCCATCCGTGTCGGGAGCGCAACGTTTCTCGAAGGCCCCGGGCGCGATACGAACCGAGATCCACCTGCGCTTCGGCACGCGTGCCGATCCGGGCGGACGGATCGCGATCGTACTGGCTCGCCGATCGAGCGGAAGCATGTCGTGCAGCCCATCGCCATGCGCCAACCAATAGAGGGTGGAACGCCAGAACAGCCAGACCGGCCATGATGACGACCCCGACGCGAAACGCCGGCGACGGATGAAGGTCGGCCCCCATGAAGTACGCCAGCAGCGCTACAACCGCGGTGACCGCCGGTACTAGAACCCAATACCCCAGGATCGTGCGAATGAACATGCAATAGGTACCGTTGCTTTTATGCGCGTGGTGTACGAGCGACCGCGAATCGCAGCGACCCTTCGTGCCATGCCATGAGTTGAGGGGCGCCGGTTTGCGCCGCGTGCTCGATTCCGAGCGCGATACTTAGCCAACCCGCGCAGACGCCGGGATGGCCGATTGCCAGATCGACGTCGTGGACGCCCGACAGTCCGGCAGTTTGCGAAACACCCAGCTTCGTATCCGAGGCGGCCTGAAGCAATGCGCGCTTGTCCTGCCCGGCCATGCCAGCCTGCCAGAGATCGCTGATTTCGGCCGCGGTCGCATCACCCCACAGCAGTACCCTGGACAGTGCCGTATCCAGCCCAGGCCCACCGGCGTCCACCGGTCGATGAAGCAGCGCCCGCGTCGTCAAACCATGCCGCTCGGCGAGCGGCGCCCACGCGAGCAGCACACCGACGGCCGCTTCGGCACTCGACTGCGGAGGGTGGTCGTACAGTTGCGCGGAAACGAACAATGTGGCCCGTTCAAGGGCGGGACCGCCCCGAATGTCCAGCCACTCATCGAGCGCCATCACGCCCTGATCGACTGAAAGCTGTTTCGTCTTTGCAGATCGAAGGTTTTTTGCGCTCCAGCACGACTCCCATGTCTTGAGGGGATCGTCCTGATCAACATCAGCTGGCGCGAGCAAACGGATATCGAGCGGGACCTTGGCTGGGACAGTCATCACGGCATCGGAAATTTGCTCCAGCAATGCGTTGAAACACGCCCGGTAACGCGCGGGCATTTCCTTGCTCTCGTTCAGTCTCAGTGCGGTGTGACGAATCGCGTCAATGCCCGCACCCGATGTCTGCGCACTCAACGCATGCTCACCCCTCGCCAGCTTGACCGCGGCGCCCGTGCTGCCCAATGCGGTCAAATACGTGTAGCCCAGGACGGCGAGCGGTTCACGCGCGAACTGCAGCGCCTTCTCCCGATCTTCAGCACGCACGCCGCGTTCGGCCTGAAGTCGCTGCATCTGCTCATCGTAGTAGTGCCGGCGCAGGCCGAACATCACGCACCACGTCAACGCAGGAAAAGCAAGCAGGCGCACCCAGAACCATGCGGTATCGGTCGCTTCGTCTTTGGACCGTGTCAACAGTGCCACCGACACGCCGGCGACCATGACGACGACGAACAGCACCGTCCACACGATTGCACGCGGCGGCCTCGGCGCGGCGCCGGGCAGGTCGAGCTGAGGAAGTTCTACCGGCATGATCGGTCGTTCACACCAGACTGGAAATCAGACGGCACCCGCACATGGCGCGATAGCCATGCCGTGCAATCGGTACGCCGTCGTCCAACATGGTTTCATCGCCTTCGATGATGAGATTGGGTCGGATATCGTGCTTCGGGCAAGTCACTTCATCGCCTTTTCGGGCGACGCGTTTGCCTTCGAAGTTCATCGAGTTCGACGCGGTGATGACTGTTCCGCCGTGATCCGTCGCGTCGCCGAGGCGAATGAGATCGATCATTGTTATAGCTCTCCATCTTAATAGGAATGCAAATTAGTTAAGCATGAGTTTCGTTGATGCTGTGTCTCGACGTCTCACGCGCGCGAAACCGCTAAGTCAGTACGATCGGCTCGTGTAAGTCGTGTATGGGCGGCACGTCGCGCTTGCTGAATTTCCGTGTCGTCTCGGCTTGCAAGCCCCGGCGGATCCGCGCACACCGCATACCGCCTTCGGGATGGCGCGCTCCAGTTCTCGCCGCCGTGCCGAGCGGCAGTCGTGCGACTACATCAGCCGGAGATGCCGTCTGCGACGGCTGCGCATCAGGCGAAAGAGGCAAACCAGTCGCCGGGTCCAGGTTCTTTTCCTTCGCCAGTCGGTTGATCAGTTCATCCGACGGCTTGGGTGGTACTTGGGCTCGCTGCTTTTCCCATTCGAACGTGCCGTCCCACCGCGGGAGCTTCGCAGGCGGCAGCGGAACGATCTTGTCAATGTCCGGCACCTTTCGCCAGTTTGTTATCCCGCAGGAATCGGCCGATTAGCTGATAGCGCCGCGAGCGTTCGGGGTCTTCAGGTAAATCAAGATAGAATCCTCTGTCAGTCGATGGGGGCCCTAAAAATGATTTCTCGAGAACCATAGCCGACATGCCATTTCCTGAAATCACACTTTTTTGGAAGGCTATAGTAGCACCGGGAAAATATTGATTGTATTTAAGATAAATTCCCAGATCAAAAGCCGAACGCCCATGCCCCTGATTAGTCGCACATTTCAGCATTTTCAATGAAATATCCGGAGATTTGTCGTGAGGGGCGAGCAATTCAGAAACATGGTATTGAGCATCGGCATTACCAAGATCGGCCGCCCTCCGAATGTATCTCAGTGCGAGTTCCTTGTTCTGCTTTAAGCCATACCCTGAGTTCAGGTAGTAGCCAATATCGTAGTAGCCCATCGGAATACCCTGATTGACCAACCGGCTCGCCCATTCCACTGCCTCGTGCGCCGCATTCGGAGAGCTTGCCATACCCTGTGACACCAGTTGCTGAACGTTGTGGTTGGCCTTGTAATGGCCATGCGCGGCAGCGATCCGGTAGTAGCGCGCCACCTCGTCGAAGTCCTTCGGACCATCACGCGTTTGCAGATACCGGCCGTAGCGGAACAACGTGTCCGCGTCCAGATCGATGGTAGGGAGTCGATCCGCTTCGTGGACGCAGGTGAACGCCAGATTGGCGCGAACGCTGGCAAGATCAGACGATCCAGGCAAGTCATTTGCCTTCAAACACGCACTCACGCTAGCGAGCACGAGAAACCCGACTAGCGTCTTTACCAGAACGTATCCAAATCGCATCTGCGTCATCACGCCTTGACCTCATAGGCGACAAGCTTCCACATGACTTCTGTAGTAAGCCGCCGCTCGCCCAACACGCGGTCGAGCAACGCCAACGAACGCGGTTCGTAGTAGTCCAGCATCGGCAGCACCTCGCCCTTCTTGAACGCCCGTGTCGTATCGGCCCGAAGGCCCGGACGAAGCTGTGCGCACCAGACACCGCTTTCAGGACAGCGTGTCCCGGTTCTTGCCACCGTGCCGAGCGGGACTCGCGCGACTACATCGGCCGGGGATGCCGTCTGCGACGACTGCGCATCAGGCGAAAGAGGCAAACCAGTCGCCGGGTCCAGGTTCTTTTCCTTCGCCAGTCGGTTGATCAGTTCATCCGACGGCTTGGGTGGTACTTGGGCTCGCTGCTTTTCCCATTCGAACGTACCGTCCCACGGCGGGAGCTTTGCCGGCGGCAACGGAACGATTTTGTCAATGTCCGGAACCTTCGGGTTGGCCAGTTCGTTGTCATCGAGAAATTTACCAATCAACTGATAGCGCCGAGAGCGTTCGGGGTCTTTTGGAAAATCAAGATAGAATCCCCTATCGGTCGACGGGGGGGCTGAAAATGATCTCTCAAGAACCAAAGCGGACATGCTATTTCCGGCGACCACACTTTTTTGGAAAGCTACAGCAGAACCGCGAAAATCTTGATTGTATTTAAGATCAATTCCTAGCTCAAAAGCCGCACGTCCGTGCCCCTGATTGGCCGCACATTGAAGCATTTTCGATGCGACATCCGGCGATTTGTCGTGGGGGGCGAGCAATTCAGAAACATGGTATTGAGCATCGGCATTTCCAAGGTCAGCCGCCTTGCGAATGTACTTCAGTGCCAGTTCCCTGTTCTGCTTCAAGCCATACCCTGAATTCAGGTAGTAGCCGATATCGTAGTAGCCCATCGGAATGCCCTGATTGACCAACCGACTCGCCCATTCCACCGCCTCGTGCGCTGCATTCGGGGAACTGGCCATACCCTGCGATACCAATTGCTGCACGTTGTGATTGGCTTTGTAATGACCATGCGCCGCTGCGATCCGATAGTGGCGAGCCACCTCGTCGAAGTTTTTCGGGCCGTCGCGCGTCTGTAGATACCGACCATAGCGGAACAACGTTTCCGCGTCTGGGTCCAGGGCTGGAAGACGATCTGCTTCGTGCGTACAGGTGAACGCCAAATTGACGCGTATGCTGGCAAGATCAGACGATCCGGGCAAGTTGTTCTCCTTCGAGCAGGCTGATAAACTGGCAATCGCCACGCAAATTGGAATGATGATGCGCATAGGTTAATCCAGATAGGAACGGTTTGGATTATCTCTATAAAATTCAACCAGCGATGCATACGGTCTGTCACCCGAAGAGTTTTTCCTTCTCTTATTTTCAGACAAAATAATTCCCCAAGCCTTGAATGCACTTCTCGCATCCAATCTTCCATTCTTATCTTTCACCCCCACCCCATCTTCACCGGCATGAATTCTCCACAATTTCTCGCGCAGCGGCTGAGTAACACGCATGGACTCGTGAAAAATATTCAATTCGCTATCCACCTCCATACTCCGCAAATTGACGTTCGCCGAACCATGCGTGACGAACACGTCATCGATGATCATCAGCTTGGAGTGGATATACACCTCGTCCCATGGCCGCCCTTTCGGCGTGTCCGGCGGCACAAGGGTACAGATATGGACCTTGAGCCCCGGGATATTGAGCTTCTGCGGGTTCTCCGTCTTGGCCTTTTCCAGTTGGACTTTCAAGTCGTTCGCCCGCTGGGCCGCCTCGATAGCATCCAGGTGCGCCGCAGCGAGATTGTTCACGGCATACTGCGCCGAACTCGAGAATGGATTGACAGGAACGTGCTGTGCACGTTCATATGCCTGGTCGGCCTCTTTCTTCGCCTTGAGTGCTTCCTTGTATTGCTTCTCCAATTCGTCGGCACGCTCCAATTTCGACACGCCAGGCAAAACGTCCGCGCGCCCGAGTGCATTGAGCATGTGATAGGTACTCACCGTCCCAAGCCCGATCCCGTCGTCACTCGAGTTGGTCACGACGAACAAATAGAACGGCGTCTTGCGTCCGCCAGCCTGATACGCTTTTACCAGTTCCGTCAGTTTTTCGGCAAATGGCGGAAACCGAAAATATTGATTTTCGATATAAATGAAATTGGTCGTATTGTTAACGGCCTGCAGGTACAGTCGCTCGATGTCTTTAACGCCATCTTTCCCGACTTGCGGCTGGGTGCGCAGGATCTGTGCCCTCACGGCGATGTCATCTTTGCTGCAACGGAGCAGGGGCTCTTTTGCTGACTCTCGCTGCTTTTCCAGTTGCTGTCCCGTCGTTGCATCCCATGCCTGACAGAAGTTTTTATTCAAATCGGTCAGAATCGGCCCCGTGACGCGGGCGGAGATATCCTGTCGCGGCGAAAATCCGTTGCGCCCCATTTGTGGATGCATGCGCACGTGGCCATGGCTACTGATATCCCAGTACTCGTCAAGCGTGTTATGCCCCATCACAAAGCCAGTCGCGATCTCCGGATGCGCGTAGTCGACCAGCACCATTTTTTGATGATGCGAGGGTGCCAGGCCCATTGCTGCGGCATTCTGAATTTTCGCATTTTTGGTGCGATCGCCGTACTTGCTGTCCGTCGCGGTACGCCACGCTATCTCGGCACGTTCGATCATGCCGAAATCACGCGTAGCAAAATCGATATTCCGGAATGCCGGATCACGCTTGCTGCGTAAAATACGTCGAACGGCTTTATGCGTCAGCACGGGGATGGGTGCGATACTGACGCCTGTCCATTCGGTGCCCGCTTGATTCTTCTTGTCCATCTTCACCATCTCGTACCACCAAGCATCGAACTCCCGTTGAGCCGAGTTTCGATTATCTGGCAGGTGCGAGAAACGACCACCGGGCATCATATTTTCCAAAAACTGCGCAACATGGAATTTATCGCCCCACACCAGCAATCGGACCTTCACATTGTGTTTCGCCCTTTCGAGCAATAATTCCCCGATCGACAGCGAACCCTGTCCCGACGATCCGCGCTTGAAATACATCGAAGGCTGAAACCCCCAGCAGACGATATCGACGCTGTGCTGCGCGCTGGCAATCGCATCGTATACAGCGCCGAACGCCTCCTCGCCATTCACCAGCGGGCAGTGCGTCGCATTCCTTGGCTTGTATTCCGCCCCTTGTACAAAGTGCGGCAACGTCAACGTCGCCGTATTGCCGCATGATTGCGCAATCGGTACCGTGATGGCTGCGGGTTGACTCATGACTGCGCCTCCGTGTTCTGGGTGTCGGTATCGGGATTCAGCAGGCGGTAGTAGTGCTGGCGATGGGCGGCACGATCTTCCCCGTCGCCATCGGCACCTTGCTCGTAGAAATGAAACCCCTGGTTGGCCAATTGGCCGTTGGCCGGGTCACCGCGAAATTCCTCGCTGACCGGAATCTCGTAGGAAACGCCATTGGCTAGTTCAAGCCGATACGATTTCGTGCCGTGGCGATGGTCGACAGCGATTCGCCCCGTCGAATCGGTTACCCCTTGCGTGACCAATGCACCCTGCGCATACAACTTGTACGGAACGTCCTGCGGGATCGCCGCCATGGCCGAAGGAGACGCTGCCAGGCTCAACATCAGGCGCTCCGCCGGCAAGCTATTCGGCAGCGCAGTATTGATCTGCGCCGAAGCGGGCCCAGGTTTGTTCCACGATGCGCACTTCTCGAGGATGTCTCCCGGCGTACCGTTTTCGATGCGATTGGCGTCGATCCTGATATACGAGCCGCCGGCACCAATCCACACCTCCTTGGCCGCCGAAAGCACGAGCTTGCCGTCGGAGCTCGTGATAGTGACGTCCTTCAATGCCGCCAACGTCAACTCGTCGGTTTGCGCCTGAATGGCGACCTTGCCTTTCGCGGCGAACAGCTTGATGCCGAGTTTCGCCGCGAACATCGATACGGTTTCGCCAGCCGCTACCGTAAATCGCTTGACAACACCGATGTCGGCGCTCCCCCCCGCAGTTGCAATCAGGTTTTTGCGCGCCGTAAGCTGCAAATGATCCCCCGACGCCACGCCGATACCGGCCGGCGCACTGATCAGGACACCGGCCTTTTTCAGTTCGGCCAGCGTTTCCTCCAGCAGGACCTTCTGATTGGCGCAATCCGCGGCAACGGCTTCCGCTGCTTTCGCCGCATCGGCAAGGGATTGCATCTGCTGCAAGCCAAGCTCGAGCAGTTCCCGCGCCGGTCGCATTTCGAGCTGCCGGCCATTGGATGCCGATTGCATGTCGGCCGAGATGAAAACACCTTTCCCTCCCCGTACCGCCACGTGTTCGTCCGTGCGAAGCTCTGCACCTTGGCCACGCTCTTTGCGACTTTCGTCGACCATGTGTCCGAGATTGAGTTCGCTGGTCTGGTACGGCGTGGTCAAATGAATATGCTCACTCCCCTCCTTATCCTCCATCCGCAGCTCATTGCGCGCAGCCGTCCGAATAAGGTTCCGCGTATGGTTCAGGTTGTTCACCAGATCCGGATGCACGCTGTCATGCATCGCCCCGATGATCACCGGCCGGTTCGGATCGCCGTCCGTATGGACGATCGCCACCTCCGCCCCATCGATCAACGGAAAGTGATGCCCATAGTTGTCGCCGCTGTATGGCTTCGCAAACCGCACCGGCCGGCTCGTCCCACCCGGGCTCCATTCGTCCAGATCGAACGGCAGCTTGATCACGTACCAGCCCTGCTCGGTCAGATACGCATACTTGTAGTTGCCCGGCGATGTAATCCGCGCCGGCAGGATCCCCTCCACCACCGGCCGGGAAACCGAAGCAACCGGCGTGCGCCACACGCGATCCGACGGAATGCCCTCGAACGCCACCCAGAACGACTCATTCCGCCCGCCGTGCGACTCGACCGACGTAACGAACACCCCGTGCTTCGCGTCCGCCGGTTTCGGCTCGACCCGCATCACCTCGCCGGCTTCGAGCCAGAACGGATTGCCCGTCCCCTTGAACGTGATCTGCGTCGCCAGATAGGCCTCGTGCCGCAACCGCGCAACCCGCTTGCCCTCTTCCGGCGTCTCGTAATGCTCGCCCCAGCGATAATCGACCGCATTCGTCGTCTTGTCGTCGCGCGCCGCGTTTTCCTCGACCAGCAGCGATACCTCGGCTTGTCGATGGTTGTAGTCGTGCAGCCGCACCGCCTCCGGCACACGCTTCATCTCGCGCCCGAGCGACTTGATCGCGTCCGCACCGACGCTCTCCAGTCCCGAGTCACGCCGATACGGCACCGTGCGCTGCTTGCGCGCATAGGCATCCAGATCGTCGCCGAATACAACAACTGCGCGATCCTTCTTTTGCTCCCAGCGAAACCAGATCCCTTCTTCCGCGCAAAGGCGCTGAATGAAGGAAAACGTCGTCTCGTGATACTGCGTCACGTACTCGCGACGCTTGTACTGTCCACGCAGCTGAAACTGGAAATCGACACCCGCGCGGTAACCGTAATGCCGCAGCGTATCGGTCACGATCTCCTCGACCGACTGCTTCTGAAACAATCGGCTTGTCACGCCACGATCGAGATCGGCCAGTGTCGGCTCCAGTACGACCCGGTAGCGCGTTTCGTCCGCCGACGTCTCCAACTCGTCGAACTGCGTAATCACGCCATGAACCATGTACGCCGCCGGCTTTGCGCTGAACTGCGCGGCGTTCTCCCCGAACATCTTCCGCAGGTAATCCATGTCCGGATCGACCGGATCCGCGCTGAACTTGGCCGGTCGCCCCAGCACCTGATCCATCGGAATCCCCGCCACCGGGCTCGTGAATTCGATCTCGTATCGATAGAGCTGGCTCACGCGGTCCAGCCCGCTGAACTTCAGGATCGAGAACGGCGCCGGATGCGGCGCGAGCTTCAATTCATAAGCCTGCGAAGGCAGAATCATCGACATGGAATCTCTCGGTTGCGCGACTGCACGGCACGCCGGGGTGCCCCTGTCCACCCCGGCGCCACTGCGACTAACGTCAGATCAGTTCTTGGACTTCGGCATCTGCGACACGAGCGACAGCCCGATATCCATCCCTTCGACCTGGAAGTGCGGGACGATGAACAGCTTGATCCGGAAGAAGCCCGGGTTATCCTCGATGTCCTCGACCGTGACCTGCGCCTCGCGCAGCGGATGCGACGCCTGCAGCTCGTCACCCGGATCCTTCATCTCGGTCACGAGCCCCTTGATCCAGTTGTTCAGCTCGAGCTCGAGCAGACGACGATCCTTGGTCGTGCCGATGTTCTCCCGCTGGATCAGCTTCAGGTAGTGCGCGATGCGCGACAGCAGGAAGATGTACGGCAGCCGTGCGTTGATGCGGCTGTTCGCGGTCGCTTCCCGGGTCTCGTACAGCGCGGGCTTCTGCGCCGAGTTCGCGGAGAAGAAGCACGCGAAGTCGTGGTTCTTGTAGAACGACAGCGGGATGAAGCCGAGATTCGCGAACTCGAATTCGCGCGTTTCGGGGATCAGCACCTCGGTCGGGATCTTCGGCTGGTGACCGGTGCCGAGGTCGTACAGGTGAACCGGCAGATCCTCGACCTTGCCGCCCGCCTGCGGCCCGCGGATCTGCACGCACCAGCCGTTGCTCACGAAGCTGCGCACCATGTTCGCCGCGAACGCGAACGACGCATTCATCCACAGGTACTTGTCGTGGTCGGGGCCCTTGACGGCCTCCTCGTAGTTGAACGCGCGCACCGGCGCCGTATCCTTGCCGTATGGCAAGCGGCCGAGCACGCGCGGCATCGTCAGGCCGACGTAACGCGCATCGTCGGTATCGCGGAAGCTCTTCCACTTGATGTACTCGGCGCGATCGAAATAGTTGCCGATATCCTGGATCGCGGCGACTTCCTCCATCGACTGCTTGCCGAAGAACGCCGGCCCGACCGAGCCGATGAACGGCATGTGCGCGGCGGCCGCCACCTTCGAGATGTTGCGCAGCAGTGCGACGTCCATCGGCGAATTCGCGAACTCGAAGTCGCTGATCATCGCGCTGATCGGTTGACCGCCCGGCGTGTCGTATTCCTCGATGTACGTGAGGCGGTACAGGCCGCTCTGGATCAGTTCCGGCGTATCCTCGAAGTCGCGCTGCAGCGCGTCCTTCGACACGTCGAGCACTTCGATGCGGGCGTTCTTGCGGAAATCGGTGCGGCTCACGAGCATCTTCAGGCCGCGCCAGCGTGCCTCGAGCGCCTGGAATTCCTGCGTATGCATCACGGCGTCGAGCTGGCGGCTGATCTGCCGGTCGATCTGGCCGATATGGAAATCGAGCAGCGACTTGTCGAGGCGGTCCACCGGCTGGCTCGCGTTCGCGACGAGTTCGAGGAATGCGCCCATCCCGCGCGCGATGCGCTCGTCGGCCGACGCCTCGGACAGCATGTCGTTGTCGCGGAACGCCTCGAGCGGGCGCGCTTCGCTGACGGGCTTCAGGTTGATCTTGCTGCACAGCGACGCATAGACGCTGTCGATATCCCCGTGCGGGGCGTCCAGCACGACGGTCTCGCTCGCGCCGGCGTGCTGCGTTTCAGTGGATTTCATGGCGTGTCCTGTCTGCGATCGAATCGCTACGATGTTGCGGAATGCGCTGAACGCGCGTTTTGCCCAGCGGCGTTCACGCATGCCCTTCCGGCTGCGTCGCGGCGGTCGCGATCTGCGCGAGTTCGCCGCGCAGCTTCGCGGACAGGCGATCGTCCTTCAGCACCTTCTCGAACTCGCGACGGAACGTGCCGTTGTCGAGCAGGTTGGATTTCAGGTCGCGCAGCAGATTGCGCATCGCGAGGAGCGCCTGCAGCTCGGGAATCTGGCGCGCGACCTGCTCGGGCGCGAAATCCTTGATCGAGCGGAACGACAGGTTGACGGGCAGTTCCGAACCGTCGCCGGCCAGTGTGTTGTCCGCGGCGATCCTGAGATCCGGCGCATAGTCGGCCAGCACGGCATCAAAGTTGTTCTTGTCGATGTTCACCTTCTTGCGCTCGGCAAGCGGCGCCTGCTCACGGCCGGCACTGAAGTCGCCGGCGACCAGCAGCTTCAGTGGCAACTCGACCTTCTTCTGCGCTCCACCCGTATGCAGGTCGAGCGTGATCGACACCCGGCTCTTCGGGATCTCTCGCTGAAAGCTATCCAATTCGTTCTCCTTATCTCAGGAAGCTTGAAAACTCCGCGATACGCACCCGCAAGTCATGGGTGCATCGCCGTCCGTACCGCCCATGCCAACCCCGCAACGTGCATCGACGAACGGCCTATCCGGATATTCGCGGCCCGATATCCGACTCAGGCGGCAGAAAATATCACGCTCTTTGTCAGCGAGTAAACCCGAAACACGGAAAATTGAAAATTAACGACATGAGGTCTTTTACAAATAAGACTAGTCCGATTCTCTGACGCATTCCGCACACATTGTCCGAATTTCACACTCCGCCCACAAATGGCTATCAAACAAATTCACAACAATCTCACAACAACTTGATTTTCATGAAATTTCCACAAAAAACAAGGAGCACAAAATCTCAATAAAAACTCCACTCGACACCGCCGACACCGAAGAAACACCCCATGCCCAATAAATCTCAAAATAAACACCCCACTTATCTCAATTTATTCGAGACACTTCACAACAAATTCGAATAAAACGGGGTATACGAAATCAGAAAACGATGTATAGAATCGGCGCCTCATAATTCCTACATCGGTATTGACCACACCATGCGGATCGACAAACCGCTCTGGCATGAAGGGCTGATTCTTACGCAGCAGCATTTCCAGCAGCAGGAGCGCTGGAACGCGTTCGCGCTGCAACAACTGGCGTCGGCCGTCGCCGTATCGCCATGGGGAACGCTGAACGTCGACATCGACGAGGAGGCCCTGTCCTCCGGCCGCCTGAAGCTCGCACGGCTGCAACTGCGATTCCCTGACGGCACGCCGGTCGATACGACCGTCGCCGACGCGTTGCCGCCGGCGCGCGACCTCGTCGGCGAAATTCCCGCCGATACGCAGACCGTCGACGTACTCGCCGCGCTCGCGCTACCCGACGCGAACGGCAGCAACTGCCGTTTCGACGAAACGGCGCTGGCCCGCCCGCGTCGCGCGTATCGCGAGTTCGTCAAGGTGACGGACCTGAACGGCTCGGCCGAAACCGAAATTGCCGCCGAGCGTCACGCCGTCCGGTTGCTGTTCGGCTTCGAATCGCATGCCGACGACACGGCATGCGCGATCGCACGCCTGACGCGCACGACGAGCGGACAGTTCCAGGTCGATCGCCGATACGTGCCGCCCTGTCTGGCGCTATCCGGTCACACGCTGCATATCGAGCGCATTCGGCGGATCGCCGACATCCTCGCCGCCAAAAGCGCGCTCCTCGGTGCGCGCCGCAGCGAGCGCATCGAGCAGGTGGCCGAGTACGGTGTCGCGGACGTCCAGCTGTTCTGGCTCCTGCATTGCATTCACCAGGCGTGGCCGCAACTGCGCTTCCTCGCGTCGCATCCGGCGCAGCCGACCGATCGCCTGTACCAGGTGCTCGCCCAGCTGGCCGGCTCGCTGATCACGTTCTCGACGCACGTGTCGCTGACCGACATTCCGCCCTACGACCACGCGAGCGCCCATGACGTGTTCGCGGCGCTCGAATCGCTGATCCGCGATCTGCTCGACGCGATCATTCCGTCACGCGTCGTCTCGATCGGGCTTTCGCATACGACGCCGACGACCTGGGTCGGTCAGTTCCGCGACGAACGCATCGTCGAAGACGCCGCGGACTGGTATCTGTCCGTCAATGCCGCGTTGCCGGCGTTCGAGCTGGTCGAACAGTTTCCGCGCCTCTGCAAGATCGGCGCTCCGGACGACGTCGAGCACATCGTCAATTCCGCGGTGGCAGGCATTCCGCTCAAGGCCGTGCAGCGCGTGCCGGGCGCGATTCCGGTCCGGCTGGACAACCACTATTTCGCGCTCGACGCGCACGACGCCGCGCATGCGCGGATGCTCGCCGCGCGCGCTTGCCAGATCTATCTGCCCGCGTCGATTCCCGACGCGTCGCTCGAACTTTATGCGGTGCTGCGCTGATGAATGCCGTCGCCTCCATGCGTCACGAAACCGCGCTGCTTGCGCGCGATCCGTCATCCGGTCATGCACATCGAGCCTCGATGCGCGCGCTGTTGCGCGATACCGCATTGCTCGTCACTCAACTGTCGAACGGCGGTCAGGTCGACAATGCCGCAAGCCTGCGTGAGCAGTGCCGCCTGCTGGTCGCGCAGTTCGCGGCCGCACTCGATGCGCAAGGCATCGCCGCGGACGTACGGGACGACGCGATCGTCGCCCAGTGCGGGCTGATCGACGAAGCCGCACTGCGGCACCTGCCGGCTTCGGCCAAGGCGAAGTGGGAATCCACGCCGCTGCAGGTCGAGCGCTTCGGCACGCACGATGCAGGCACGCGCATCTACGAGCGACTCGACTACCGGATGCGCGAACCCGCGCCGAACGTCGACCTGCTCGAGTGCTATGCGGCCGTTCTCGGCCTGGGATTCCGTGGCCGGTATGCCGCTCGCTCGGGGCCGTCCGCGGGCGCCCATGACGGGGAGGCGAAACGTCGGGCACTGATCGCCGCGCTGGTGGCGCAGATCGATCAATTGCGGCCGGCGGTCCGCCCGGGATTCGTCACCGATCGCTCCAACACGCGACTGCTCGACCGGCTCAGGCATGTGTCGCCTTGGGTGGTCGCGGGCGCGGCATGCGTCATCGCGGTACTCGTCTGGTTCGCGTGGGATCGGATCCTCGATGCCGAACTGGCCCAACTCGTCCAGCAAGCGAAACGGCCGTGAGTTCGGGCACCACGCTCCCCACGGCGGCAACCCGCGCCGATTCCAATGCGGCACGCGCGGCGTTGTCGGGCCTGGGCTATCCGCTCCGCACGATCGTGACGCTGTCCGCGGCACTGGCACTGGCCGTCGTCGGGTGGGTTGTACCTGTCGAGCGCGGCGTCATGTGGGGATGCGTAGTGATCGTCGTCGCGCTTTCCGCGCTGGTTGTCTGGCTGCATTCGCGCGGATTGACACGCGCCCGCGAACAAAACGTTCAGGTGATTGCACAACTGGGCGCGGCGACCGCCGACCTGCCCGTCACGCTGCGCACGAGAATGCCGCTCGCGCTCGTCACCGGCGACGGTCTGTCCGCCATGTTCGATCGCGATACGGCCATGTCGCGTTTCGTGCATGTCGGCGACGGCGCGATCTGGTTGCGAGCCGACCGCCCTCAGGATCTTCCACGGCTTGCGGTCGCGGTCCGCCAGTGGCGGGACGGTCATGCGCCGGATTGTGTCGTGCTGGCGGTCGCGCCGGGCCTTCATGCGAACGCCGACACGCTGTCGCAGTCGCTGCGCGTGATCCGGCAAGCCGTGGCCGATGCGTCCCGCATGCTCGGCACGTCGCTGCCGGGCTATGTCGCCGTCTATCAGCGGCTCTCGAACGCAAATCCCGCGACGACGTTGCCCGCCGTCGAATCGGCTGCCCGGTGGTATGGCATGTCGACCGGATCGGCAATCGTCGACACGCATCGCTTCGACGCCGCGATCGACGCAGCCGAGTCGGATGCGCTCCATGCCGACGGAAGTCCGGCGGTCGCGGCGCGCGCCGCCGGCGTCGCATCGATGATCGGATGGACCCGACGCGTCGTGTTCGACACGCTGACCGATCGACGCCAGCCCGCATCGCCCTGGCCGTTGTTCGGCGCTGGCTGGATCGACCATGGCCCCGCGAGCGGCCCCGGCAAACCGTGGGAACGTGAAGTCCGCAGCCTGACAGGTATCGCCCCGGCCGCACTGCCTGCGTCACCGACGCCGTGGCCATTGCCGCAACCGTTGATCGACGCGATGCCGCGCCACACGTGGCGGTCGCCGCGCATCACCGCCGCCGCGCACGTCATCGCGATCGTCGCCTGCGCCGCAATCGCCGCCATCTGCGCAGCCGCAAAGAACAACGATGCGTTGATGACCCGCATCGGCGATCACCTTCAACACTACAACCGAATCCCCGCCACGCACGACGCGGCCAAACGCGACGCGCTCGGTGTCCTTGCGTCGGATCGCGATCAGCTCGACCGGTACGCACGGGTCGGCGTGCCGCTCCGGCTGTCGTTCGGCACCTATCACGCTGCACCGCTGCTGCCCGTCCTCAACGACGCAATCGCGTCGTACGAACCGCCCCCACCGCCGCCCGCCGTCGTCACGCTGGACAGCATGTCGCTGTTCGACAGCGGCAAGGCAACGCTCCGAACGGGCACCACGCGCGCGATGGTCGATGCGCTCGAACTGATCAAGGCCCATCCGGGCAAACGCGTGCTCGTCGCCGGCTACGCGGACGATCAGGGTCGGCCCGATCGCAATCTGAAGCTGTCGATCGATCGCGCGTCGGCCGTGCGCGACTGGCTCGTCGAAGCATCGGGCATCCCGCCGACACGGTTCGCGATCCAGGGCTACGGCGATACGCGGCCGGTCGCGGACAACGCCACGCCGGAAGGGCGGGCGAAGAATCGTCGGGTCGAGATCACGCTCGTGCCCGATACACCGGTGCCTGCCGTCCCGACCGGCGCCGCGAGGTAACACGCGTTTGGGTTCCCGGGGCAGTCGCCCCGGGGTTATCAGCGCCGGAATCCGGTTCCGGCGATTCGCAGTACGAAGAAAAAGGAGTGAACAAATGGCAATTCCGGCCTACATGTGGCTCAAGGACGACGGTGGCGCGGACATCAAGGGTTCGGTAACCGTCCAGGATCGCGAGGGTAGCGTCGAACTGGTCGCGTTCGATCATGGCGTGCACATCCCGACCGACGGCAATACGGGCAAGCTGACCGGCACGCGCGTGCACAAGCCGATCACGCTGACGAAGGAGACCGACGCGTCGACGCCGTACCTGTACAAGGCCGTGACGAGCGGCCAGACGCTGAAGTCGGTCGAGATCAAGTGGTATCGAATCGACGACGCGGGCAAGGAAAAGGAATACTTCAACACCAAGCTCGACAACGTGAAGATCGTCGCGGTGAAGCCGAAGATGCTCGACATCAAGAACCCCGACTACGAGAAGCACAACCATCTCGAAGATGTGGAACTGCGTTACGAGACGATCACGTGGTCGTACAAGGACGGCAACATCATCCACAAGGACACCTGGAACGAACGTTCCTGATGGACTGACCGGCTGGCGGAATCCGTCGCGCTTGCGCGGCGGGATTCCGCTCCTCAGGGCGCCCGCCCTCTTCCCTTCCTGATCAGATACCGACATGACGCCGCCGCTCCGGGACGCTTCCCATCTCATTCGCCGCCTCAATCCTCACTGCACGCGCGCACTCGAAGCCGCGGCGAATCTGTGCCAGACCCGGCTCGCGGACGAAATCGCGGTCGAGCACTGGGTGCTGAAGCTGATCGAAGCCGACGACGGCGACATTCCCGCGCTGCTGCGCCACTACGACCTCGACATCGACGCCGTGTGGGATGCGATGATCGACGTGATCGAGCGCATGCCACGCACGTTGCGCGGCATGCCGGCGCTGTCGCGGCAACTCGCCACAGTGCTGGAGGATGCGTGGGCGCATGCGACCGCCGACGATCCCGACGATTCGATTCGTTCCGGGCATCTGCTGCAAGCGATCGTCGACGCCCCTCATGTGCTGCGCACCCAGCGTGCGTGGCCGCTGCTGTCCGTCTCCAGCGCGCAGATTCGTCGCGTGCTGCCCCGGCTCGGGCGGCGCTCGTGCGAAAACGCGGTTGACGAACCCGTATCGGTACCCGAAGCCGACTCGTCCGGCGACCTGCGCGCAACCGGAATGCCGACGTCGGCGTCCGCGGCGCAACGCGCCCCCACGCGCGCGATCGAGCACGACGCACTCGCGCGCTTCACCCTCGACATCACCGAAAAGGCGCGTCGCGGCGAGATCGACCCCGTGTTCGGACGCGACCGCGAAATCCGGCAGATGATCGACGTGCTCGCGCGCCGCCGCAAGAACAATCCGATCCTGGTTGGCGAGCCGGGCGTCGGCAAGACCGCGCTTGTCGAAGGGCTCGCCTTGCGCGTGATCGACGGCGGCGTGCCGGAAACGATCCGCGGCACGCGCATCCTGACGTTCGATCTCGGCTTGCTGCAGGCCGGCGCCGGTGTAAAGGGCGAATTCGAACAACGGCTGAAGAACGTGATCGACGAGGTGCGCGCTTCGACGACACCGATCCTGCTGTTCATCGACGAGGCGCACACGTTGATCGGTGCCGGTAACGCGGCAGGCGGCGCCGATGCCGCCAACCTGCTCAAGCCGGCGCTCGCACGCGGCGAGTTGCGCACGATCGCGGCCACCACGTGGGCCGAATACAAGCAATACTTCGAACGCGATGCGGCGCTCGAACGGCGCTTCCAGGTCGTCAAGGTCGACGAGCCGGACGACGAAGCCGCGTGCCTGATGCTGCGCGGGCTCGCCGGCCGCTATGCGGCCCATCACGAGGTTCACATCCGCGACGAGGCGATCGTCGCGGCCGTCCGCCTGTCGCGCCGCTACATTCCGGCGCGCCAGTTGCCGGACAAGGCCGTGGATCTGATCGATACGGCAGCCGCGCGCGTGCGGATGGCACTCGACGTACCGCCGCCGGAACTGCAACACGCGCATGCCGCGCTGGCGGCGCTCGAGCTGGAACGCGCGGCGCTCGATGCGGACGCCCGCGCGGGCATCGCCGGCATCACGGAGCGACGTGCCGCGATCGATACGGAGCACGACGCGATGCGCGACACCGCCGACACGCTGCTCGGTCAGTACGCACGCGAGCGCGAACTCGCCGATGCAGTGCGCACGCTTCGTGGTGCGGCCGACCCCGCGCCTGATCCTGCTGACGTGATCAAGGCGATCGACGCGCTGGCGAACGCTCAAGGAAAGTCGCCGATGATCTCCCCCGACGTCGATGCGCAATCGATCGCGCGCGTCGTCGCCGAATGGACGGGCGTGCCGGTCGGCAATCTCGTCGAGGACGAACTGCGAAGCCTGCTGGCGCTCGAGTCGACGCTCGCGACGCGCGTGGTCGGACAGGACGATGCGATCGGCGCATTGGCTGAGAGCCTGCGCACCGCCAAGGCCGGCCTGAAAAGCGAGCACGCGCCGCTCGGCGTATTCCTGCTCGCCGGGCCGTCCGGTGTCGGCAAGACCGAGACGGCGCTCGCGCTCGCCGACGTGCTCTTCGGTGGCACCGCGGCGCTGACGACGATCAATCTGTCGGAGTACCAGGAAGCGCACACGGTATCGCAGCTCAAGGGTTCGCCACCCGGCTATGTCGGTTACGGACGCGGCGGCGTGCTGACCGAAGCCGTGCGCCAGCGTCCGTACAGCGTCGTGCTGCTGGACGAAGTGGAGAAGGCGCATCGCGACGTGCTCGATATTTTCTATCAGGTGTTCGACCGCGGCACGATGCGCGACGGCGAAGGGCGCGAGATCGATTTCCGCAACTGCGTGATCGTGATGACGTCCAATCTCGGCAGTACGCAGATCGATGACGCGACGGCCGAAAACGCGTCGATCACGCAGGTCGCTTTGCGCGAAGCCATTCATCCGCAGCTGGTCGCGCATTTTCAGCCGGCGCTGCTCGCACGCTTCCAGACGCTCGTCTATCGGCCGCTCGATGCCGCGGCGCTTGCATCGATCGTGCGGATCAAACTGGACAAGATTGCCGAACGCCTGCATCGGCAACACGCCGTCACGCTCACATGCGACGACGATCTGATCGAATCGATCGCGCAGCACTGCGTGTCGCGGGAATCCGGCGCACGCGGCGTCGATGCGTTCCTGAACCAGCGCGTGCTGCCCGTCGTGTCCCGCGAACTGCTTGCCCGGATGGCAACGGGTGTCACGCCGCGACACATCGTGCTGTCGACCGGCGTTGAAGGTGCGTTGACGATCGATTTCGTCGATGCGCCGGCCACGATCGATGCGCGCATCGAGCAACCGAAGCCGAACCCCCGATGACCGCCGGCCCCTCCCTCTACGACATGCTGCTCGGTCAGATCGGCGGCGAGCCGATCGGCGCCTACGACGACCGGACGCTCGAATGCCTGAGCGTGCAGCAGAACGTGCGCCGCATCCTCAATACGCGGGCCGGCGCGCTCAAGCACCTGCCCGACTACGGGTTGCCCGACCTCACGAACATCTACAAGGCATTGCCCGCGTCGGCGCACTTGCTCAAGCAGCAAATGGAGGCGACGCTGTTGAAGTACGAGCCGCGCATTCGCGCGATCGACGTTGCGATCATCGACAACCGCGATCCCGGCATCCTCGTCAGCTTCGAAATGACCTGCCACCTGAAGAATGCCGGGCTCGTGCGCTTCGGCACCTACTTCGAGCCGCCGGGCCGCCTGCACGTCGAGCGCCGCGTCGAGCGACCGTGAGCGCACACGATCAACCCTCGTGCGCGAGATGCGCGCCGAACCCCACCTTCCCCGGCGCGATCTCATCCTTCAACGTCAGCGCCGGAATCTCGTAATCGCCCGCGTTCTGCCGGCGGAACGGAATAGGCGGCGTGGTCCACAGATCGTCGAGACGCTGGCCCAGTGCTGAACACGTTTCGTCGAAGCGCGCGCCGTTCATCTTGCCCGTCCGGTAGATCACGAACGGCGGCAGCACGTCGAACCCCGGGTAATACAGCACCCCGTGCTGAATCGGAAACAGCAAGTCGTCGATCGGCCCGTTGATGCCGCGCGGGCTGTAGTGCGGCTCCCACCCGCCCGTCGTGACGACGATCATCGCCCGCTTGCCGGCCAACATCCCTTCGCCGTAGCGGTCGCCCCAGTGCGTATCGGAATGCTCGCCGACACCGTACGCAAAGCCGTATGCATACACGCGCTCGAACCAGCCCTTCATGATCGCCGGCATCGAGAACCACCACAGCGGAAACTGCAGGATCACCGCATCGGCCCACTTCAGCTTGTCCTGTTCGCGCGCGATGTCGTCGCGCTGCGTGCCCGCCTCGAACGCGCGCTTCGAATCGAGCGCCGGATCGAAGCGATCGTCGGGCGCGCGATCGGTCATGTCGTTCTCATCCAGCACCGCCTTCCAGTTCATCGCATACAGGTCGCTCACCTGCACCGCATGGCCGGCCGCTTCGAGATGCGCGACCGCGAAGTCGCGCAGCGCGCCGTTCAGCGAACGCGGTTCCGGATGGGCATACACGATCAGCACATTCATGTTCGTCACTCCGTGGATTGAATGACTGCAGGATGCCGCCTTCGACGGTATATTTGAAATGAATTCCTGATATTCCAGCTATAGCCATGAATAATCTCAGAAGGCTCGATCTGAACCTGCTCGTCACGCTGGATGTGCTGCTCGCCGAGCACAACGTCACGCGCGCGGCCGAGAAGCTGAACATGTCGCAGCCGTCGGTCAGCGTTCAGTTGCAGAAACTGCGCGACGTATTCGGCGATCCGCTGCTGCTGCCGGGGCCGCGCGGGATGCGTCCGACCGCGCGCGCGGAAGCGCTGCGCGAGCCGTTGCGCGAAGCGCTCGAAGCCGTCGAGCGCGCGGTGATCCCGGCCACGCCGTTCGATCCCGCGACCGCGACGAACACGTGGCGCGTGGCCGCGACCGACTACGGCGAATCGACGATCGTGCTGCCCGCGCTGCGCACGCTGCGTTCGACCGCGCCCGGCACGCGGCTGGCCGTCCTCGAGCTCGTGCCGCCGCGTATCGAGCAGGATACCGAACGAAATGGCATCGACCTGGCCTTCCACATGACCGAAGCGTCGCCGCCCGGCATGCGGCGCCTGCCGCTGTTCGTCGAGCGTTACGTGCTGATCGGCCGCGCCGACCACCCGAAGCTGAAGCGGCGCCCCACGCTCGCGCAATTCGGCACGCTCGAGCACGTGATCGTGTCGCCCGACGGCGGCGGCTTCTTCGGCGTGACGGACGAAGTACTCGCGAAGATGGGGGCCACGCGGCGCGTCGTGCTGTCGGTGCCGCACTTCCTGTTCGTGATGTCGGCCGTCGCGAGCACCGATCTCGTCGCGATGCTGCCCGAGCGGCTGGTGCGCGACGTGCCCGCGCTGCGCGTGGTGGATGCGCCGGTCGAGGTGCCCGGCTATGAAATGTCGATGCTATGGCACGAGCGCGTGCATCGCGATCCGGCGCATCGATGGCTGCGGGAGACGATCGCGGCGGCGGTCTGACACGCCGGTCGCGACACGGCTGACATTTACTGTCATCGGGGGCTTGAAAGTCCACCAATCACTGTATATATTTACAGTGTTTCTGCGTCATTTGACCCGAATTCCGTCATCCCGAGACGGTCTTTAGTGAGGCGACCATGTTCCAGTCATCCGCATTCGATCCCGAGCAACCCGGCTTCAATCCCGTCCACTTCGAGCGCGCCGCGCAGCGTGCGGTCGTCGATCTGCAGCGTGTCGTCGGCGGCCCCGCGCAGCGAGCGCTCGGCCTGCGCCGCCGCACGCATCCGGCGGCAGTCCGCACGATGAGCTGGCAGGCGCTGCTGAACGTCGAAGAGCTGGCGTTCTCGAATCCCGGGTTCCTGAACCGCAACGATCCGACCGTCGTCGACGCGTTCATCCGGCTGCGCGACAGCCGGCTGGTCGCCGCGGACGTCGAGGAGCCGGTCGACTGGCGCCGCGACGACGACGACCTGCCGGCCGTCTACCTGATCGTCAAGGCGATGCTCGAAGCGGAAGAGGAAGAACGGGCCGAGGCAGCCTAACGCTCGCTGGCCGATCGCCGCGGGCACGGCCTGCGGGGCTCGCGTCGCCACGTTGGGTGGTGGCGCGGTCGGCCCTGCGGCTCGTCATGATTTTGCGCCGCGGATCGGCGCATCCTGCGGCAAGCCGCGAACCGTCGCTTCAGCCGATCATCGCGACGCGACGACCGTCCGAACGACCATCGCAGCGCCCGCCGGTTACAACCGCGCCGCGAGCCGCGCGCCCTGAGCGATCGCGCGCTTCGCATCGAGTTCGGCGGCCAGTTCCGCGCCGCCGATCAGGTGCACCGAGCGCCCGGCGGCCTGCAGCGGCGCGAGCAACGCGCGCTGCGGCTCCTGCCCCGTGCAGAGCACGATCGTATCGACTTCGATCAGTTCGTGATCGGTGCGCTGCTCGCCGTACGACACATGCAGCCCGCGCGCATCGATCCGCTCGTAGTTCACGCCGCCGACCATCTTCACCTGCTTCATCTTCAGCGTCGCACGGTGAATCCAGCCGGTCGTCTTGCCGAGCCCCTTGCCGAGCGGCGCGGCCTTGCGCTGCAACAGCGTCACTTCCCGCGCCGGCGCCGACACCTGCGCACGCGTCACGCCGCCGCGCGTCGCGGCAGGGTCGGTCACACCCCACTCGGCCTTCCATTCGTCCAGGTCGAGCGCCGGCGATTCACCGTCCTGCACCAGATACTCGGCGACATCGAAGCCGATCCCGCCCGCGCCCACCACCGCGACCCGCCGCCCGACCGGCTGTTTGCCCGCGAGCACGTCGATATAGCTGAGTACGTTCGGCCCGTCCTGCCCCGGAATCTTCGGGTCGCGCGGCGCGACGCCGGTTGCGAGCACGATCTCGTCGTAGCCGCCCGCGATCAGGTCGCTCGCGTCGACGCGACGGTTCAGGTGCAGCTTCACGCCGGTCAACTCGACCTGCCGGCCGAAGTAGCTCAACGCTTCGTGAAACTCCTCCTTGCCCGGAATCCGCTTCGCCATGTTGAACTGGCCGCCGATCTCGGCCGCGCCGTCGAACAGGTCGACCTGATGGCCGCGCTGCGCGAGCACCGTCGAGCATGCGAGGCCGGCCGGCCCCGCGCCGACCACCGCGATCCGCTTCGGCTGCGGCGCGGGCGTGTATTTCAGCTCCGTCTCGTGGCACGCACGCGGATTCAGCAGGCACGACGCAATCTTGTTCTTGAACGCGTGATCGAGGCACGCCTGGTTGCAGCCGATGCAGGTGTTGATCTCGTCGGCCCGCCCCTGCGCGGCCTTGACGACGAACTCGGCATCCGCGAGCAGCGGGCGCGCCATCGACACCATGTCCGCGCAACCGTCCGCGAGAATCTGCTCGGCCACTTCGGGCCGGTTGATCCGGTTGGTCGTCACGAGCGGGATGTCGACCTCGCCCTTCATCTTCTTCGTCACCCACGCGAACGCGCCGCGCGGCACCGACGTCGCGATCGTCGGCACGCGCGCCTCGTGCCAGCCGATCCCCGTGTTGATGATCGTCGCGCCCGCGCGCTCGACCGCCTTCGCGAGCTGCACGGTTTCGCTCCAGTCGCTGCCGTCCGGAATCAGGTCGAGCATCGACAGCCGGTAGATCAGGATGAAGTCGCGGCCGACCGCTTCGCGCGTGCGCTCGATGATCTCGATCGGCAAGCGGATGCGGTTCTCGTACGCCCCGCCCCACTGGTCGCTGCGCTTGTTCGTATGCATCGAGATGAACTGGTTGATCAGGTAGCCCTCGGAGCCCATGATCTCGACGCCGTCGTAACCGGCTTCGCGGGCGAGCGTCGCGCAGCGCACGAACGCACGGATCTGTCGCTCCACGCCGCGCGCGCTCAGCTCATGCGGCGCGAACGGCGAAATCGGCGACTTGATCTTCGACGGCGCGACCGCGAACGGGTGGTAACCGTAGCGGCCCGTATGCAGGATCTGCAGCGCGATCTTGCCGTCCTCCGCATGCACGGCGCCGGTGATCTCGCGATGCCGGCGCGCGGCGGCCGACGTCATCAGCGTGCCGCCGAACGGCTTGGTCCAGCCGGCCACGTTCGGCGCGAAGCCGCCCGTCACGATCAGGCCGACCCCGCCGCGCGCGCGCTCGGCGAAATATTCGGCGAGGCGCGGCAGCGTCTTGCGGCTGTCCTCGAGGCCGGTGTGCATCGAGCCCATCAGCACACGATTCCTCAGCGTCGTGAAACCGAGATCGAGCGGTGCGAGCAGGTGGGGAAAGGGTGTCGTCATGATGATTCGGGCAAGAAGCGATGCCTGCCATCGTAGGCGTGCGCCGCCTTGAACGTGAGGGGGCAAACAGCCATAATGCTTGTCATTTCTGGCCAAATCGACATGACTTCCCCGTCTCGCAAGGATCGCCTCGGGCTGCGCCGGCCAACGATTCCGGTCGCCTATACGCGCCTGCTGCTGCAGGCGCTGGCCGCTCGCGGCGTCGATCTCGCCGCCGTGCGCGCCGGCACCGGCCTGCGCGACGCGGTGCTGGCCGAACCGGACGCGCGCGTCGCGCCGTCGCAATGGGGGCGGCTCGTGCTCAACGCGATCGAAATCGGCGGCGATCCGGGCATCGGGCTCGCGTTCGGGCTGCTGCTGAAACCGACCGTGCACGGCTTTCTCGGCTACGCGACGCTGACCGCGCGGGACATCCGCGACGCGCTGTTCGTCACGCAGCGCTACTTCCGGATGCGCAATCGCCAGTACCGGCTGACCTATGCGGAAGACGAGCGTGGCGCGACGCTCGAACTGCACGGCGTGCAGGCAAACCCCGTGCTGCAGCATCACGTGATGTTCGAATTCGTGCTGACGGGGCTCGCGCAGAACATCTCGCAATGGTCCGGGCGCACGTCACCGCCGATCAGGCTGCAATTCGCGTGGCCGGAGCCCGCGTATTTCGCGCGCTATCGCGATACGTTGCCACCGGTCGAATTCGGCTGTGCGGCCAATGCGCTATGGATCGCGCACGACGTGCTCGACTGGCCGCTGCCGCTCGCCGACGAAGTCGCGCACCGGCAGGCGCTCGTGCAGGTCGAGCGCGAATATGCACAGGTGCGGCAGGAGGAAGGCGATCTGGTCGAGCGCGTTCGCGCGGAACTGGCGCGCGCCGCCGGCGATTATCCGGGGCCGGATACGCTCGCCGATGCGCTGCTCGTGTCGACGCGCACGCTGCGGCGCCGGCTGGAGGAAGCCGGGTCGAGCTATCGGCAGTTACTCGATGAAGCGCGGTTTCGCGATGCAAAGCAGTTGCTTACCGCGTCCGATCTCGACCTGAAAACGATCGCCGAGCGGCTGCAATTCACCGACCCGGCGAATTTCACGCGCGCGTTCCGGCGCTGGGCCGGGCAGACGCCGAGCGCGTTTCGGGAAGCGGCTGCGGGGGCGGGACGCGAATGACGTGCGCGACGTATCAGCGCCCGATATAAACCCGCGCGCCGCCGTCCCCCTCGCCCGCCTCGATCCGCACGTCGCCCGTTGCGGCGGCGATCGCGTCGTACACGTCATCGCTCACGCACACCACCGGCACCGCGATCGCATACAGCTCCGCTGCCACGATCGCGCCGATCGAGATGATCAGGTCGCGCTCCTTCAGCACGATCCCGACCGGCCCGGTGCCGTTGCGCACCGCTTCCGCGAGCACGCTGCTGCTCGAACTCGATCCCTTCGCGTGCGGCATCACCATCACCTTGCCGGCGAGGCTCGCGCCGGCCTGCGGATGCCCGCGATCGACGATCCTGCCCGCGCCCGAGTCGTAGCCGCCCCAGAAGCTGAGCGGCTTCTCGAGCACGAAAGGTCGCGCACACGCGCTGCCCGGCACGAGCGTGTCGCCCGTCAAGAATGTGCCCGTCGTTTCAGTCATCGAATCGCACCTTGCCTTCGTACGCGGAGCGCACGCATTCGCGCATGCTGCCGTACGCGACCGTCACGCCGATGTTCGCGGGCGCATACGACGCCCATTTCCCCGAGTTGGTCATCACCAGCCCCGACAACCGCTTCATCACCGGCGTGATGTACGTGCAGGTATCGACGACGATCTGCACGCCGCGCGCGGCGAATTTCTCCGCGAGGCCGGCTTGCTCCAGCTCCCACAGATTGAAGCGGCTCGTGTTCACGTAGAAATCGCAGGCCGGCTTGCCGTCGAACGCGTCGAGCAACGTGTCGAGCGTGCGGAATTCGGCCAGCGAGAAATGCGGTGTGCCGAGCGCGACCGCGACCAGCGCGTCGCCGGCCACGCCGTGATTCAGCGTGCGGCGAATCTCGTCGAGATCGGCCATCGTGATGTCGATCGTGCGAAGCGCTGCGCGCCCGTGCAACGCGGCGTCGAGCGTCGGCGCCTCGGGCGTCACGCCGACCGCATGGAACAGCGCGACGGCCCCGCTCGACGCGGCGGCCGCGCCGAGCGCCTTGAGTTCGTCCTCGGTGGTGTCGGCCGGCAGCCCGACGATCGCCGGCACGACCGCGCCCGCGATCTTGCCGACCGCCAGACCGAGCGCGGCGAAATAGATGTCGCGCGACGGCAGGCCGGTGAAATCCGGCGCGTTGAACACGATTCGCGCGGCGCGGTTCGCATCGACATGCAGCCCCGCATACGGCGCGCGCCCGGTGATCGCGGCGGCCAGGTCGAGAAAATCGCCGTAGCGGCTCGTGCGCGCGCCCAACACCGAATTCGCGAACACGATCGCATTCGATTCGGCCCACGCGATCTGCTCGCCCAGCGCGGGACGATGCTTCAGTTGATACGGCGCGCACGTGAAGCTCGATTCGCAGCCGAGCAGCAAGTGCGCGTCCATCAGGCGCTGCGCATCGCGCTGGATCGTGCGGTCGCCGTGGTACAGCTCGGGATGGATCAGGTCGAGCGAGCCGACGTTCAACGTGGTCGGCACCGCGACCTTCGCGCCCGTGTCGACGAAATAGTCGACGAAGTCGAGGCTCGTCTGGCCGTGATACAGACAGCCGTCGATATGGGCAGACGTAATGTCGATCAGGTGCGGCGCGGACATCACTTGCGCGGTGCGCGCGACGATCCGCATCGCGCGGGCGACGCCGTGCCCGAAATCCCCGCGCAACATTGCGTCGTCGCGGTCACTCAACTGCAGCATCGGTTGCTCCTCGTGACGCGTGCCAGCGGCCGCCGCCGGCTCTTGAATTCCGTCAGAGGACTCTACAACTGGAAACAAAAACTGTCCAGATTGGGACAAAACCGGGCATCATAAAAACCAATTTTCACAACAGGAAGCTTCGGCGGCGGCCAATGGCTTGCGTTCCGCACCAGTTGACCGCCACACCGACCCGCCCGCCCCTCGCCTAACGTTCCGCCGTCAGGCTGAACAGCTCCGCGCGCAACGCCTTCGCGCGGTCGCGGCCGAACTGGGTGTCGAATTCGTCCTGCGCGGCCTGCCACGCGACCAACGCCCGCGCGAACGTGCGCTCGCCGAGCTTCGTGAGATGGAGCGCATGCGCACGCGCATCGTGCTCGGATGCCGCCGTCGCGACGAAACCGTCGCGCTGCAACGGCTTCAGCGCACGCAGCAAGGTCGTGCGATCCATCACGAGCGCATCGGCGAGTTCGCTCATCAGCAGGCCGGGCCGGCGTTTGAGGTTCACCATGATCGAGAACTGGGCGGGCGTGACGCCAACCGGGGCCAGATGGCGCTCGTACAGTTGCGTGACGAAGCGCGCCGCCTGACGCAGCGCGAGGCAGTTGCACGCCTCGGAAATCGGAATGTCGTTCATGTCGTCGAATCTATATGTGCATATGCATAAAGTCAATGTACACTCCGCCGTAACATGGCCGGGGCCGGCCATCGCGTCAAGGAGACGGACATGGACTACATCGACAAGCTGCGCATCTTCCGGTCGGTGGTGGAGATGCGCAGCTTCACGCGCGCCGCCGACATGCACGGCCTCGCGCGGCCGGTCGTCTCGCGCGCGGTCGCGGATCTGGAGGCGCGTTTCGGCAGCCGGCTGCTGCACCGGACCACGCGCCAGGTGTCGCTGACCGAAACGGCCGAGCGCATCTATGAGCGGTGCGCGGCCGTGCTCGACGAACTCGACGCGCTCGAAGTGGAAGCGCAGACGCACACGCGCGAGCCCGAGGGCCTGCTGCGCCTCGTCGCGCATACGACGGCCGCGCTGAACCGGCTCGTGCCGCTGATCGCCGGCTTCAAGCGCGCGCATCCGAACGTGCGCCTCGACGTCACGCTGACCGAGCGCCCGGTCGATCTGGTCGGCGAAGGCTACGACATCGGCATCGTCGTGCCGTACATGCTGACGAGCGAATCGACCGTCGTGCGGCTGGTCGAGCGCATTCCGGTCGTGATCGTCGCGACGCCTGCATATCTGCAAGCGCATGCGCGCCCCGAGACGCCGGCCGACCTCGCCAATCATCCGTTCGTGCCGATCTCGCCGTCGCTGCGCCGGCCGGCGCTGTCGTTCCGTGTCGACGGCAACATGCTCACCGTGCCGTTCCGCTTCGACATCTCGTCGAACAGCCCCGTCTTCAACCGCGAAATGGTGATGCACGACTTCGGCATCGGCGTCGTCCCGAAAACGCTCGTCGAGGCCCAACTCGCGTCGGGCGCGCTCGTGCAGCTGCTGGAAGACGCCGATCTCGTCGATGCGTTCGTCGAAATCAAGCTCGCGTACGCGAACCGCGCGCTGCTGCCCGCGAAGGTGAAGGCGTTCATCGACTACACGGCCGCGTACTGCGACCGCGAAGGCTGGATCGTTCCCGCGGCGGCGTGACCGGGCGCGAGCGCGCCGTTCCGACGCCGATTGGTACAGCCACGACACCAATCTGATCCTGTCCCGCCGCTCGCTTCACGCCGTCCCGCCCCCTAACATGTGCACATGCACAAGACCACGCTCACCGATGACGATTGCTTCGCGGTCCGGCAAGCCGCCCGGCGGATCTCGCAGTTCTACGAGCGTTACCTGTCGCGAGCGGGCGTGACGCCGTCGCAATACAGCATCCTCGCGCTGCTGCGCGAGCGGCCCGGCCTGACGATGGCGACGCTGTCGAACGTGCTGGTGATCGAACGCACCGCGCTGCTGCGCGCGCTCAAGCCGCTCGTCGGCGCGGCGCTGGTGACGGGGCGGATCGAGCCGCCATGTCGCGGTCAGACGTTTGCACTGACCGCACACGGCGAAACGAAGGTCGCCGACGCGCACGTGCACTGGCTCGCCGCACAGGAAGCGTTCGAGCGGTGCTTCGGGTCGACGCAGGCGGCCCGCCTCAGAGACGAATTGTTCCGGATCACGCACAACCTGCCGGAACGCTAACCCTTTTCCCGATCGGCACGACGTCGTCGATCGCTTTGATTAGTGCATATACATAGGTGAATCGATGGATACGACCCAAGCCGCTGCCTCGTCACGCGAAGCAGCCACAACCGAGCGGCCCGCGAAGCAACGACGCCGCGTGCCGTGGATGCGCATCGCGGTGGGCGCCGTCGTCGTCGTGGTCGCGGCCGCCGCGCTCGACTGGCTGTTCGTGCTGCGCTTTCAGGAAAGCACCGACGACGCGTATGTCGGCGGCGACGTGACGGTGCTCGCGCCGAAGGTCAACGGCTTCGTCGACAAGATTCTCGTGACCGACAACCAGCGCGTGAAGGCCGGCGACGTGCTCGTGCAGCTCGATGCGCGCGACTACGACGCGAAGCTCGCGCAGGCCAGCGCCGAAGTCGACAGCGCGCGCTCCGCCGTGACCGAACTCGAAGCGAAGCAGCAACTGCAATTCGCGGTGATCGGCCAGCACGCGGCGGACAAGAACGCGTCGTCCGCCGAACTGACGCGCGCCGCATCGGACCGCGTGCGCTACCGCGAGCTCGTGAAGTCGGACGCCGTATCGAACCAGATCGTCGAGCGCGCGGACGCCGATTATTCGAAGGCCGGCGCGGCCGTCGAACGCAGCGACGCCGCGCTGCTCGCGTCGAAGCGCCAGCTCGACGTGCTCGGCGCGCAGCTCGCCGATGCGCGGGCCCGCGTGAACACCGCGCTCGCCGCGCAGCGCGTCGCGGCGCTCAACGTCGAATACACGACGATCCGCTCGCCGGTCGACGGCTACGTCGGCAACCGCACGGGCCGCGTCGGGATGCTCGCGAACGTCGGCGTGCCGCTGCTGACCGTCGTGCCGGCCTCCGGCCTGTGGATCGACGCGAACTTCAAGGAAGACCAGCTTCGCAAGATGCGCGCGGGCGACCGCGTCGACGTCGCGCTCGATGCGTCGAGCACGCGCCTGCATGGCCGCGTCGACAGCCTCGCCCCCGCGACCGGCGCGACCTTCAGCGTGCTGCCGCCCGAGAACGCGACCGGCAACTTCACGAAGATCGTCCAGCGCGTGCCCGTGCGCGTGCATCTCGATCCGCAGCCGGGCATCGAGCACGTGCTGCGCCCCGGGCTCTCCGCGGTCGTGACCGTGCATACCGACCACCAGCACTGAACGGGAGCCGACGATGACCACCGCGTTTTCCGGCGACCCCGCGTCGCAACCGACCAGGCAGCGCGTGTTCGCGTTCGCGCTGATGTGCGTCGGCTTCTTCATGGCGACGCTCGACATCCAGATTGTCGCGTCGTCGCTGCGCGACATCGGCGGCGGGCTGTCCGCGAGCCAGGACGAATTGTCGTGGGTGCAGACCGCGTACCTGATCGCCGAGATCATCGTGATCCCGATGTCGGGCTGGCTGTCGAAGGTGATGTCGACGCGCTGGCTGTTCGTCGCATCCGCCGTCGGTTTCACGATCACCAGCATGCTGTGCGGGCTCGCGTGGGACATCAACTCGATGATCCTGTTTCGCGGCCTGCAGGGCGCGCTCGGCGCCGCGATGATCCCGACCGTGTTCACCACCGCGTTCGTGCTGTTCCCCGGCAAGCAGCGGCTGATCGCGTCGACGACCATCGGCGCGCTCGCGTCGCTCGCACCGGCGATCGGCCCCGTGATCGGCGGCTGGATCACCGACCAATGGTCGTGGCACTGGCTGTTCTACCTGAACCTCGTGCCGGGCATCGCGGTGGCTGCGCTCGTGCCGCGCTACGTGCACATCGACGCGCCCGATCTCAGCCTCATCAAACGCGGCGACTATCTCGGCATCGTGCTGATGTCGGGCTTCCTCGGCTGCCTCGAATACGTGCTGGAAGAAGGCCCGCGCAAGAACTGGTTCGGCGACGATGCGATCGTGATCTGCGCGTGGATCTCCGGCATCTGCGGCTTCCTGTTCATCGTGCACGCGCTGACCGCGAAAGATCCGATCGTCGACCTGCGCGCGCTCGCCGTGCGCAATTTCGGGATCGGCAGCCTGCTGTCGTTCGTGACCGGCATCGGGATTTTCGTGACCGTGTTCCTCACGCCGCTGTTTCTCGCGCAGGTGCGGGCGTTCAGCTCGCTGCAGATCGGCATCGCGCTGCTGTCGGTCGGTGCGTTCCAGTTGATCGCGCTGTGCGCGTATGCGTTCGCCGCGCGCTACGTCAGCATGCGTGCGCTGCTCGTGTTCGGGCTGATCTGCTTCGGCCTCGGCTGCTACCTGTACACGCCGATCACGCACGACTGGGGCTGGCAGGAACTGCTGCTGCCGCAGGCGCTGCGCGGTATCGGCCAGCAGTTCAGCGTGCCGCCGATCGTGACGATGGCGCTCGGCTCGCTGCCGCAGTCGCGGCTGAAATCGGCGAGCGGGCTGTTCAACCTGATGCGCAACCTCGGCGGGGCGATCGGTATCGCGGTAAGCGCGACGATGCTCAACGACCGGCTGAATTTTCATTACCTGCGGCTGAACGAGCACGTGAGCGCCGGCGAACCGCAGGTCGCGTCGCTGCTCGATCGCCAGGCCGCGTACTGGGGCTCGGTGGCCGGCAATACGCTGAATACCGCGCAGGCCGGGCTCGCGAACCTGCATCGTCTGATCTATCGCGAAGCGCTGACGCTGACCTATGCGGATGCGTACTACGCGCTGTCGCTGTGCTTCGTCGTCGCGTTGCTTGCCGTCGTGTTTTCCAAACCCATTACGTTGAACGCGCCGCCGCCGGACGCGCACTGAGGCCCACGGATCATCATCTTGACGTCCTCCTCCGCCTAAGCGCGGAGGATTCCCACATCTGGCGATGCACGTCCGCATCGGAGAATGTTCAGCGCAGCGTTGGTATCTCGATCATGCTCGACACCACAGTCACTGCAGGCCCACTCTCTTATTCGCAGTCCCGCGATACCTTTCGGCCGCGTCGTGCTGTCTTTCGACCCGCACGCCGAACAGGACTGGGTCGAACCGCTTTCGTCCACTTCCTCGAACGTGGCCCCGTGCGCGATCGCTTTGTAGCGGAGCTTGTTTCGGAAGGACGACCAGGATGCGTCGTAGACGCTCTTCGCCATCCTGGTTCTGGCGAGTTTTGCGGCCGACACGTTGCCAACCGCGATGTAATCGAAACGCCGCACCAGATCGAGCGCGAGCTTGTGTTGGAAATCGGCACGGGCGTTCGCCACCTTGGCGTGCAGCTTCGCGATATGCCGCTTGTGCTTTCGCGCTCGCTGCGCTTTCGCCAGCTTTTCCGCCGCTCGTCGACCGAACCGGTCATTGGGCAGCTTCTCGCCGGTCGAAAGTGTGGCGAAGTCTTTCAGGCCGAGATCGATGCCCACACCGGAACGGATCGGGCGAGCCTGAACATCCGGCATCTCGATCGCTATGTTCAAGAACCAGTTGCCGCGTGCATCCTGCGCAAAGTTGGTCCCGTCCTTGATCTTGCCTTCGGGAAGCGGTCGACTGTTGAACACCCGAAAAGTATTTCCGGCAAAGCGAAACGCGCCGCCCTCGCGCTTCAGGTCACGCCCCTTCAGCGGCACCCAGCCCAGCGATTTCCTGCCGCGATAGCGCAGGTAGGGCCGACGGCGCTGGCTGCGCGACTTCGCGTATTGCTCGCACGTCGCGTTGACCGTACCGGAGTGAATACCGAGTTCCTTGCTGCTCCCCGTCGTCAGCACGTTCAGATCGAATCCAGTCGGCCACTTCTTGCCCCACTTGAGCGCGTGCTTCTGTGTGTCGTTGCAGAAATTCCAGACGTAGTTCACCGCACGGCTCTGCTTGTTGAGCAGTCCGTTGAGCGACTTCACGCGGTAGCGGTAGACAAGGATCATGCCGGTGATCCTAACCCGTGGAAGAAGCAGCCTGTCAACAGCAATTCTTTCCTTCCCGCCATCAATGGCGGGGTTTCTCGGAGCAAATTCTGATGAAGAAGCTACTCGTCGCGCTGGCCGTCAGCGCATTCGCCGCCGGGTGTGCGGTGCAGCCCGCGCGGCATCCGGCGCTGAACGAATCCGTTCAGACGCTTGCGCCCACCGCGTGGGATACCGACGTGCCGCGCGCGGACATCGACGCCGCCGCCTGGTGGGCGCAATTCCACGACCCCGTGCTCGACCGGCTGATCGCGACCGTGCTCGACGGCAACCTCGACCTGCAGGCTGCCGCCGAACGCGTGAAGCAGGCGCAGGCGCTGACCGTGCAGAAGCGCGCGGTGCTGCTGCCCGAACTCGACGCGACCGCGCATGCGGCCGACGCGCGGCAGAACACGCCGCCGCCGCTCGGTTATGTGCGGCAGGCGGGTGCGGGGCTCGCGCTGAGCTGGTCGCCCGATGTGTTCGGCGGCGAACGGCTCGATTTGCTGGCCGCTCAAGCGGAGTTGGTCGGGCAGAAGCATGCAGAGGATGCGATGCGCCTCGCGCTCGCGGCCGATGCGGCATCCGCGTATGTCGATCTGCGCTGGGCGCAGCAGGAATTGAAGATCCTGCAGGACAACGCGAAGATCCGGCAGCGTGCGCTCGAACTCACGCGCAAGCGGCAGGCGTTCGGGCTGTCGACGGAACTCGACGTGACCCGCGCGCAGAACCAGCTCGATGCGCTCGAAGCCAGGATTCCGCCGACGCAGGCGCAGATTTCGCATCAGTTGAATCTGATCGCCGTGTATTCGGGGCGGACACCGGAATCGGTCGATCGACTCGTGTTGGCGCAAGCCGGCGAGATTCCGGCACCGCCGGTCGGCGCGCCGGGGACGTTGCCTTCGCAAGCATTGTTGCGGCGGCCCGATGTGCTGACTGCCTACGCTCAAGTCGAGCGGCGTGCGGCGCAAGTCGGCGTAGCGAAGGCCGAGCGGTATCCAAAGTTTTCGTTGAACCTGACGGACGGAATTCTGGCGGCCTCGTATCTCGGGTTGCCGACGTTGACCGACAACCTGTTCAGCGCGGCGCTGAGTGCGACGAGCCCGATCTTCAATGCGGGGCGGATTACCGCCGATATCTCGCAGAGCGAAAGCCGGATGCACGAGTCGGAACTCGGGTTGCGGCAGACGATGCTGCAAGCGCTGCGGGAAGTCGAGGATGCGCGCGCGAATCTCGTCAGCTCCGATGAGGCGACGCGGCGGCTCGATAGTGCATTGGCGGCTTCAGGTAAAGCGCTCGGGCTGGCGAATCAGCTTTATAAGGGCGGCGCGACCGACTTTCTGGACGTGCTGTCGGCGCAGGAGGTGTATCTGCGCGATTCGGATTCGCTCAATCAGGTCAAGCGCGAGCATGCGCTGGCAGCAGTGGCGTTGTATCGGTCGCTCGGGGGTGGGTGGAGCCGGAACGACGCGGCCGGCGGGCCGCCGACGGAAACCGAGGCCGTGGCGAAAAACTAGGCGCCGCACGCGATGCGAAGTCAGCCGCCCGGACACGCACACCACTGCGGCTCCTCCGACACGCATCCAGCCGCAGCCCCGTCAGTACTGGATCGGCCCGCCGCGCGGCCCGCTCCGGCGCAGCAAGCCGCCCCGACGGGGGACTGGGACAACTTCTAGGCGGCCGCCCGTGCCGCGAGTAAACTGACAGGTGGAGCAAACCGCGAGGGTCGGCGCCGACCCGGAAGGGCCGCGCGCATCTTCGTGAACGTTGAAGAAGCCGGCGAGGGCGTCAGTCATCGGCACAACGAACTCCCCGGATGCGACGGATGCCCGCCTGGCATCCGCGAGACCTCAACTCAAAGGGAACGTTCAAGATTGAATACGAGCGCACCGTCGCCCCGCCCCGCCGACGATCAACCGGAGTCGGGCGGCAGAGCCGCCGCACCGGAATACGTCTACCTCGGGCGGCAACCGATTCTGGACCGCAGCGGAGCGTTGATCGCATTCGAACTATTGTTCCGCTCGGGGACAGCCAATCGCGCCCACATCACGGATGACGCTGCCGCCACCGCGCAGGTCATCGGAAGACTCATCGGGGATATCGGCCTCACCGCCGCACTGGGCGATCGCACGGGCTATGTGAACATCGATCGAACGGTGCTGATGTCCGACATCGTCTGGTTGTTGCCACATGAACGCTTCATACTCGAAATCCTCGAAACGGTGACGTTCGACGACGCGCTCTGCAAGCGCTGTAGCGAACTGCGGCGCGCGGGCTACCGGCTCGCGCTGGACGATGTTTCCGAGGTTTCCCCCCGCCTGTTCGAATTTCTCCCTTACGTCGATATCGTCAAGATCGATTTTCTCGAATGTCCGCGCGAGCACCTTGCCGAACTGATCGGCACCGTCAAGCAGCACGGGAAGATGTCGGTCGCCGAGAAAATCGAAACGCCGGAGGACCATGGCGCCGCGATGCAAGCGGGCTTCGAACTGTTTCAAGGCTACTACTTCGCGAAACCGCAGGTGCTGACATCGCGGCGCGTCACGCCATCGCGCGACGCGCTGCTGCGCCTGCTCGTGCTTCTGGGCGGCGAACCGGAGATCGTTGAACTCGAAGCCGAACTCAAACGCATTCCGAACCTCGTCATTCCCCTTCTGATGCTGCTCAATTCAAGCGCGGTGGGGCTCAGCCAGCCCGTTTCGTCACTGCGCGAGGCGATCATGCTGGTCGGCACGCGGCAAATTACGCGCTGGACCCAGTTGCTCCTGTTTGCCGATGAGCGCCTGGACGCGTTGCGCTCCGATCCGCTGGCGCAGCTATGCGGCGCGCGGGCGCGATTCATGGAACTGGCCGCGGGCCGGCTGCGGCCCGACGATGACCGGTTCGCCGCTACCGCGTTCATTGCGGGCGTGTTCTCACTCGTTCATGTGCTGTTCGGCAGCACGATCGAGGACGTCGTCACGACGACGCCGATTCACGCCGATATCCGGCGGGCACTGCTCGAACGGCATGGCGAGCTGGGTTGGCTCTTGAACGCCAGCGAGGCAGCGGAATCGGGGGACTTCGACGTCATCCGCGCAGCGTGCGATACATTGCCGATCTTCACCCCGAACGACCTGACCACGCTCTGGCTCGCTGCCGCCACGTGGTACGACGATCAGGTGCGCGGGCTACCCGCATACCGCCCTCAGTAAGCCTTGCAATGGGCGGCGCGACGGCCGCGCCGTCAATCTCGCCCAGCCCGCAGCCGCTCGACTTGCCGACGTACGGCCCGAATGGGGTCATCGCACTCAACTCTTGCCCGAATCTGCCGTTAACTCATGGCGGCGGCCCGTGCGAGGGCGATGCGCCGGCGTGCGGTTTCGCCGGACAACCGGGCATCGATTCCGCGTGAGCGAGTTCGATGCGTGCGCAACCCGTCGAGGCGAGCAAGATCATGCCTTGCCGGCCGGCGCGGGCGCGCCCGAAGGTTGCCGGATCGAAGCGCGCCGGCAAGGATTTTTCGTCTTGGTCAGAGAATGTACCCGAACAGCTACGATGTTCCGATCGCGCGCCTCGTCGCGCGCCAGATTCTGTCCTGCGCGCCCGCCACGCCGGTGCGGGAGGCCGCGCGACGCATGTTCGCCGAACGGTGCAGCTCGATCGTCGTGATGAAGGAGGAACAGGTCGTCGGGATCTGGACCGAGCATGATGCGCTGTCGGCCGGCGACAATCCGGGCGAGCTCGATCGGCCGGTCAGCGAGGTGATGAGCCATCCGGTGCTGACGCTCGAGGCCGACACGCCGCTCGGTGAAGCCGCGATGAAGTTCAAGCAGTCGGGCGTGCGGCACTTCGTGGTGGTGCGGGATGGCGCCGCGATCGGCGTGCTGACGCAAACCGACGTCGTCGTGAACCAGGGCCCGGAATTTTTCCTGCACCTGAAGCCGATCGAGTCGATCCGCGTCCATCCGCCCGTCGTGGTGCCCGAGCAGGCCGGACTGCACGACGTCATCGCACAGATGCGCGCGCAACGGCTCGATGCGATTCTCGTCGGCTACGACGACGGCGAGCACGGCATCCTGACCGAACGCGACATCGTCCGGCTGCTGGCCGACGGCGGCGCCCAAGGCGCGGTCGGCGACCATGCAAGCAAGCCGCTGCAGATGCTGACCGCCAGGCAAAGCCTGTATGCGGCGCAGCGCTTCATGACCGAACACAACATGCGGCATGTCGGCATCCGGGACGACGATGGCAGGCTGACCGGCCTGCTCTGCTTCGCGGACGTGCTGCAGAGCATCGAGCACGAATACGCGAACGAGCTGCGCAGCGCGCTGCGCGAGCGCGACGAAGCGCTGGGGCTCGCGCGCTTCAACCTGCGCATGGCGGATCGCGTGTTCGAATCGGCGCTCGAAGGCATCATGGTGACCGACCGGCGTGCGCGGATCGAGCGCGTCAACCAGGCGTTCACGCGCCTGACCGGGTACAGCGAGGATGAAGTGATCGGGCGCAACCCGGGCTTGCTGAGTTCCGGGCGCCAGACGCCCGATTTCTACAAGCAGTTGTGGCATTCGCTCACGACCGATGGTCACTGGCAAGGCGAAATCTGGAATCGCCGCAAGACCGGCGAATTGTTTCTCGAATACCTGACGATCACCAGCATTCGCGACAGCGCAGGCGAGATCTCTCACTACGCGGCGATCTTTTCCGACATCACGCAGCGGCGCCAGGCAGAGGAGCGGCTGGGCTATCTCGCCACGCACGACGTGCTCACCAATCTCGCGAACCGGATGTTGTTCGAGGAGCGGCTCGCGCACGCGATCAGCCATGCGAAGCGATTCGGCCGCAAGGTCGCGGTGATGTACCTCGATCTCGACCGCTTCAAGCTGATCAACGATACGCTCGGCCACAACGCCGGCGACGAGGTGCTGAAGATGGTCGCCGAGCGCATCGTCGCCAATGTGCGCGCGAACGACACGGTGGCGCGCATGGGCGGCGACGAATTCGCGCTCGTGCTCGAGGAGATCGACGACGTCCGCGACGTGGGACGCGTCGCGCGCAAGCTGCTGGACGAAGTGGGACGGGCGATCGATATCGGCGATCGCGAGATCTTCGTGACGCCCAGCATCGGCATCAGCATCTATCCGGACGACGGCACTGCGGCGGAGGACTTGATCCTGCTCGCGGACCAGGCCATGTACGGCGCGAAGAGCCGCGGCAGGAACGTGTTCCAGTTCTTCGAAAGCAAGATGACGTCGTCGGCGATCGAGCAACTGGAGACGCTCGGCGAATTGCATCGCGCGCTCGAGCAGAACGAATTCCGCCTGTTCTACCAGCCGCAATACGATCTGGCGAGCGGCCGGATCGTCGGCGTGGAAGCGCTGCTGCGCTGGCTGCATCCGCACCGCGGCCTGGTGCCGCCGGGCGACTTCATCGGGCTGGCGGAGCGATCCGCGCTGATCGTCCCGATCGGCAAATGGGTGCTGCACGAAGCCTGCCGACAGGCGCGCCGCTGGCTCGACGAGGGCTTCGAGTTCGGACGGGTGTCGGTGAACGTATCGGCACGGCAGTGCTTTACCGACCACTTCCTCAGCGACCTGACGACCATTCTCAGCGAAACCGCGTTGCCGGCCGAATACCTGCAGCTCGAGTTGCTTGAAAGCATGGCGATGAACACCCGCGAGGAAATCGGCATCCTGCTGCGCGAACTGGCGACGCGGGGAATCAGCCTGGCGATCGACGATTTCGGCACGGGCTATTCGTCGCTGGTGTATCTGAAGGATCTGCCCGTCGATACGCTGAAGATCGATCGGTCGTTCCTCGCGGACTGCGGCTCGGGCAGCACGGACGACGCGATCGTGCGCGCGATCGTGGCGATGGGGCGCGCGCTGGGGCTCGATGTCGTGATGGAGGGCGTCGAGACGGCCAAGCAGTTGGCCTTCCTGCAGGAGATCGGCTGCCACCAGGGGCAGGGTTTCCTGTTCGCGCGGCCGCAGCCCGCCGAGCAGTTGGTCGGCATCTCGTCGCGCCGCGGCGCTGAACTGCTGACGGAGTGAGGTGGTCGCGGGGCGCTGTGTGCCGCTTTGCGCGTGCCGTCGCACGCTCACTCGGTGGACGGCCAGCGGTATCCGATCACTTCGTTCAACGGATACGCGAGTTCGCGCACTTCTTCCAGTTGATTACCGCCGAACAGGTGAACGTGTTCGGCATCGTGACGCAGGTAGAACCCGACGTGCCCTTTCCAGCTCGTCGGATCGTCGCGCGTCAGGATCGCGATGCAGCCGTAGACCGGACGCTCCAGCGGTTTGCCCCATTCGAGCCACGAGCGTGCGAGCGCGGAGCCGGTGCCGCGGAATCCGGCGTGCGCCATGCACCAGTTCACGAACGACGAGCACCAGGAAATCTTGTCGTCGTAGCCGATCAGGTTCGTCTGGTTGTTGTATTCGACGATGCGCGGGTTGATGCTGCCCGGCGGGTGGCGGCGGATGCCGAGTTCGGCCAGCGCGACGGGCATCCAGGGTGGGTGGACGGCTTTCACTTTGCTCTCAGGGTTTGATAGGGTCACGTCGTTCTCGGGTACGTGTCGGTGTTGTTTCGCTCAATCTTCGCACGATTGAATATGGCGAATCCACAGCGCCCTTCACGAATCGGGATTTTCGTCGGGCCCACCCGTATCATGGAGGCAGCGCCCCCGACTCCCTGCCCGCCATGCGCATCACGCCCCTGCCGCCTCTTCAGTGCCTCATCGCGTTCGAAGCCGCCGTGCGGCATGCGAGTTTCACGAAAGCCGCCGCCGAACTGCATCTGACCCAAAGCGCGATCAGCCGCCAGATCCAGCAGCTCGAGGAATTCCTCGGCCGCTCGCTGTTCGTGCGCGAACACCGTTCGCTGCGGCTGACGATCGCCGGCGAGCAATACGCGGCCCAAGTCCACCATCTGCTCACGCAATGCGCGCAAGCCACGCACGACGTGATGAAACCGTACGGCGATCTCGAACTGACGATCGCGTGCTCGTCCGGCGTCGCGCTGCTGTGGCTCACGCCGCGGCTGCCGAACTTTCGCGCTGCGTATCCGAACATCAAGCTGCGCCTGATCGTGCGCGACGGCCTGGCATCGATGTCGCCCGCGGAATTCGACGTCGGCGTCTACTACGTGCGCCAGCAGGCGCCGGCCGAATACACCGCACGCCGCCTGTTCGACGAAGAAGTGTTCCCCGTCTGCGCGCCAGGCTATCTGGCCGGCCGCACGCTCGATGCGGCCGATCTCGCGAACGAAACGCTGCTGCGCCTCGAAGACGGCCAGCGCCAATGGATGTCGTGGTCCGAATGGTTCGACATGAACGACGTCGACCGGCAGAAGGCGCAGCCGCAGGACATCACGATCAACTCGTATCCGCAGATCGTGCAGATGACGATTCTCGGCCAGGGCGTGTCGCTCGGCTGGCGCTACATGATCGACGCATGCCTCGAAGCCGGCCTGCTCGTGCGCGTGACGGAAGCGTCCGCGAGCCACGGCGGCGGCTATTACGTGATCTCGCCGAACGACCGCGCGCAGAACCAGGCCGCCCGCCTGTTCACGCGCTGGCTGTTCGACCAGGCGGAGCAGCAGACCGCGCCCTGAATGCCGCGGGCGCGACGCATGCGTGCAGCGCATGCAGGCATGCGAATCTTTCGTTTCAGAAAAAAATGCGGCTCTCCTTAGCATGGGATTCATGCGGGGCAGCCGTCCCGTCTTCTGACCAAGGAAGAGACCATGCAAGGAACGCTTTCCCCGCGCGCCGCGCCTTCCGTCGATGCGGCAGTGCAACAGCGCCGCCGCGCCATCGTCGCGACCGTGATCGGCAACGGTCTCGAATGGTTCGACTTCACCGTCTACAGCTTCTTCGCGGTGATCATCGCGAAGCTGTTCTTCCCGACCGGCAACGAATTGACGTCCGTGCTGCTCACCGTCGCGACGTTCGGCGTGGGCTTCTTCATGCGGCCGGTGGGCGGCATCGTGCTCGGCGTCTATGCCGACAAGGTCGGACGCAAGGCCGCGCTGTCGCTCACGATCCTGCTGATGGCGGCCGGCACCGCGCTGATCGGCATCGCGCCGACCTACGAACAGGCCGGCATCGCCGCGCCGCTCCTGATCGTCGTCGCGCGGCTGCTACAGGGCTTCTCGGCCGGCGGCGAGATGGGCGGCGCCACCGCGTTCCTCACCGAATACGCGCCGCCGGAGAAGCGCGCGTATTACTCGAGCTGGATCCAGTCGAGCATCGGCTTCGCGGTGCTGCTCGGTGCGGCGACCGGCACGTTCGTCACGACGTCGCTCGACACGCAGGCGCTGCATAGCTGGGGCTGGCGGCTGCCGTTCCTGCTCGGGATCATCGTCGGGCCGGTCGGCTACTTCATTCGCAGCCATATCGACGAGACGCCCGCGTTCAGCGCCGTCGAATCGCAGGCGAAGGAAAGCTCGCCGCTGAAGGAAGTGCTGCACACGTATCCGCGCGAGACGTTCGCGAGTTTCTCGATGGTCATCCTGTGGACCGTCTGCACCTACGTGCTGCTGTTCTACATGCCGACCTATTCCGTGCGCACGCTGCATCTGCCGCAATCGACCGGCTTCACGGCCGGCATGGTCGGCGGGCTGATGATCATGTGCTGCTCGCCGATCGTCGGGCGACTCGCCGACGCGTGGGGACGACGCGTGTTCCTGTCCGGCTCGGCGCTTGGGATCCTCGTGCTCGCGTGGCCGATGTTCTCGTGGATCAACCATGCGCCCGGGTTCGCGTCGCTGATCGTGTTCCAGGCCGTGTTCGGCGTGCTGATCGCCACTTACACCGGGCCGATCCTCGCGGCGTTCGCGGAGCTGTTTCCGACCAAGGTGCTGTCGACCGGGTTATCCGTTGCGTACAACTTCGCGGTGACGATCTTCGGCGGGTTCGCGCCGTTCCTGATTACATGGCTCATCGCCCGCACCGGCAGCAACATGGCGCCCGCGTTCTACGTGATGCTCGCGGCGGCCGTCAGTTTCGTCGGCACGCGCTTCGTGAAGGATGCGAAGCGTGCGGCCGCAACGACTCGATAAGGATTTTTCTCTCATGACCATTACCGTGCTTCAAGGCGGCAACGTGCTCGACCTCGAAAGAGGCGTGTTGCTCGAACATCATCATGTCGTGATCGAAGGCGAGCGGATCGTCGAGGTTACCGATCGGCCGGTGGATTTGCCGAATGCGCAGGTGATCGACGTGCGCGGCAAGACCGTGATGCCGGGGTTCATCGATTGCCATGTGCATGTGCTGGCGTCGAATGCAAACCTGGGCGCGAATGCGACGCAGCCGAATATTCTCGCGGCGATTCGGTCGCTGCCGATTCTCGATGCGATGTTGGCGCGGGGGTTTACCAGTGTGCGGGATGCGGGGGGCGCGGATTGGAGTTTGATGCAGGCCGTTGAGACAGGGCTGATTCCGGGGCCGCGGATTTTTCCGTCGGGGAAGGCGCTGTCGCAGACTGGTGGGCATGGGGATTTCCGGCCGCGCGGTGATGTGCTGGAGCCCTGCTCCTGCTGTTTTAGGACGGGGGCGATTGCGCGAGTGGTCGATGGCGTCGAAGGCGTGCGGCTCGCCGTGCGTGAGGAGATTCAGAAAGGCGCGACGCAGATCAAGATCATGGCGTCAGGCGGCGTGGCTTCGCCGACCGATCCGATTGCGAACACGCAGTATTCGGAGGACGAGATTCGGGCGATTGTTGACGAGGCCGAGGCTGCGAATACTTATGTGATGGCGCACGCGTATACGGGGCGCGCGATTGCGCGGGCTGTGAGGTGCGGCGTGCGGACGATCGAGCATGGGAATCTTGTGGATGAAGCGGCTGCGGTGCTGATGCATGAGCGGGGGGCGTTCGTGGTGCCGACGCTGGTGACTTATGACGCGTTGGCTAAACATGGGGCGGAGTTTGGGATGCCGGCCGACTCCATCGCGAAGGTTGCTTCCGTGCAGCAGAAAGGACGCGAGTCGCTTGAGATTTATGCGAAGGCCGGCGTGAAGATGGGGTTCGGGTCGGACCTGCTCGGCGAGATGCACGCGTTTCAGTCCGGGGAGTTTCGGATTCGGGCGGAGGTGCTTGGGAATTTGGAAGCGCTTAGGTCGGCGACGACGGTGGCGGCGGAGATTGTGAATATGACGGGGGAGCTTGGGGTCGTTGCGGTGGGGGCGATCGCCGATCTCGTCGTGCTGGATGGGAATCCGCTTGAGGATATCGGGGTCGTGGCCGATGAAGGCGCGAAAGTCGAGTATGTGCTGCAGCGGGGGGCGGTTGTGAAGCGGTGGGCCGGCGGGCGGTGATTTGACGCCGTCTGGCTATTTTTGCAGGCGCGATGCGGCCTCACGGGCCTTGCGGTCGTGACAGTTGTTGAAGGTCGCTAGAGGTGTGAATCACGGCGTTCGCGGCCATGGCCGGGGCGGTGTCGCCCCGGCGGCCAGTCGTGTTCATGCAACGCCTGCGTTCCACTCGCTAGAGCCGCATCAAGCGGCCCTTGCAGGTGTTAGAGCGGCGACGGTCCCCGGTCAGGATCGTGGTACGGCTGCTCTCGCAGCGCCAATTGGCTGTAGTCCGGCGTGATCGTGATCGATCGGTCGACGTCGCTGACCCTCAGGTACACGCGGTCGCCCGGCTTGAAACCGAAGATCTTGAAATTGATATCGATCGCCTTCATCCACGGCAGGTACGGCCAGCCTCGCTTGGGTAGGTCCGGGTAGTTGCGAAGGACCAGCTCAAACGTCTTCTGCATGTTGACGGGTTTGTTCTTTCTACGACGTGGCTTAGTATTGGCGTCAGCCATTTCCGACTCCTGTGATGAGTTGGTGGTGGTCAGCGGGTCGTATGGGTTGCCGCCCATGCGGCCCGCGCTTCTTTGTTGCCTCGGGTTTCCCCTTCTTTCTCCCCTCTTCGCTGGGTCTTGTTGGGCAAGACGGCTTTATTTCGACCATCGGGACGGAGGGGACTGCGGTCAACTTCCGATGGTGAGAAGCGAAGCTTCATGACCAGTGTAGTCGGGTTGGCATCTCAGAAATGGGGAAATGAGGGGAATTGGCCGTTAGGTATAGGGTTACGCCGGTCGCAGGCTTGGATCTACGAGCAATCATTTGGCATTTCTTTGCGAGCGAATCACATAAGCTCTGCTGCATCTTGGTCTCAGCCCCACTTACCACCCATGTACATCTTCATGGCGTTCTTCGAACAATCAAGTTTTCTACTACTCTCCCTCACATATCCTCATTGACGACCCCTCGTGTTTAGATGCATCGTTGTCTCCTCGGCGGGCTCGGGGAAACAGGTATCGCCGCGCTAACAAGTAGTAAACTTGTGGGGCTAACGATGAAATCACATCAGCGCAAAGAGCGACTCAGCATCTATCTAATAAAAGATGCAAAGCTACGCGACGAACAATTAATCAAAATCGAGCACGCAAAGGCACCGGTGAAAATCTCGATCAATTCAAACGAGGCCACACTGTACGTCAAGGATTCGAGGCCCAAAATCCCTGATTGGGTAAGCTTCCTATTTCCAGATCAAGACGTGCCGGATAATTATTTCCTCGGGAATCGCTCCGAAGGAGCCGTTTTAATTATTCGAACAGCCAACGCAGCCTTTGCCCTTGCGTTTGGCATGGGATATCACCTAATCGATCTTGAGCTCGTCGAACGGGATTTCGGACTACGAGTAACGCTCAATTCCGTCGATCCGGAAAAACTCCGAAGTCTCGACAAAGCGAGTTATGAAGCGAATCCATTGAACACACGTAGCCAAAGCCCAAAAGACGCCGACATTTTCGATCTGCGTATCGATACTGAAAATGATATGGTTTACGCACTCACTGGGGCGTCTAGCGAACCGCTTTTTGGTGACCACGTAACGGGGCGTGACGCGTTAACTATCATGTCGGAGGCAATACTTACCGATCTACCAAAAATCTTGACGGAAGCACTTAATCGCTACAACCAAAAATCTCCTGAGCGTTTTGCGTGGGTAGACGACGTTAACCGTGTACGTGACACAAACGACATAGAACTCTTGGACCTGCTGTTGAATGATCTGCTTGCGGCGAATTCACCTGGTACCAATATTTGGCTCGGTGAGCCCGAAATTGTAGATTGGGAGGCGCAAACCGGCTACTCGTTTGATAGACGCGAGAGAACATCTATCCATCCAACCCTGCAGCTTGAGCAACTGCTTGACTACATGGTTCGAAAAAACATTACGCCCACGAGCGAATCTTTTCATGCTCAACATATTTACGTAAATGACACTAACTACCATCCCATCAAACAGTGGTCAGCCTATCGATGCCTCTATGCAGAGATCTCGGACAAAGGGAAAATATATATCCTTCGAAATGGTGTCTGGCACGTAGTTCGCGACGATTTCGTCGATCGGGTAAACAGAGAACTCAAGGACGTCGAAATCGATACTATCGCGATGCCAACCTATGCGCATGATGACGAGGGGCAATACAACATTAGCTGTGCGCGACCGAACAGCGGATATGAATTACTGGACCGTCAGAATATTTTCGTCGGAGGACCCTACGACAAGATTGAGTTCTGCGATCTTATTCGCAACGACCATGATTTAATTCATGTGAAAGTCTATCGAAGCTCTGCGACCCTAAGCCATTTATTCTCCCAAGGAAGCGTATCGGCAGAAACCTTTATTAAGCATCGAGATTTTAGAATTAAACTCAATAGCACGCTACCCATATCAATAAAATTACGCGACCCATCGGAAATCCCAAACGCAAACAACTATCGCGTCATATATGCAATCGCAACAACCAAGAATCTCCCCACCGACCTTCCATTTTTTTCAAAAGTTTCGTTGAAAAATGCAATTTTAAACCTTCGCGCACTGGGATTTCGCGTAGCCCTCTCGAAAATCACGATCGATTCCGATTTTCTTAAAACCAAAAAACAAAAACCTATGGGAAAGGCCGCCGCGACGCGTAAGCAAGCGGCCCAATCCGTTGCCCGCGCAACACCAACCTCTCGGGCACCACTAGCACTAGGCGCAAGTGAAAGCTCTTCTGCGTAACAATACGACGAGCAGGGTATCTATGTGCATCAGGCTAAACTAGAGCAAGCAGATAGCGTCAGCTCATCGCGCTCGATTCGGCGAGTATGAGCATTCACTTGATCTGTCCGCAATCAGTCGAGCCATCGGCCGTATTCAACTGCAGACACTCATGCCGCCTTAGCACACGATCGCGGAGGGCATTGACTCCATAGTGGGTTATATGGAATTCCCATCGAATTATCCGGGATTCGCACACCTCGCTTTAGTAATCAAAAACCCTCCCAAATAGCGCGCCAAACAATGGGTTGCTTGACAGAGAGTGGCGTGGCGACATCTGGCAGATGTCGCCACGCCAATTGAAATCGCGCTAGATAATTACAAGTAGGCGCCGAAGTGCCTGAAGTGAACGAGCCGCAGCGATCGGATCACGAGTATTCAACCATTTCTCCGCCGCTTCGCGCAGAGTCGCGTCATCTACAATTACTGCCTCCCACCCAAACTTGCGCAACTTTCTGTTCAAGTTACAAGCCCCGATCGTGAATACACCCTTGTCGCTAAGATCCAAATAGAGGGCACCGAACTTAATAAGATGAAGATCCCAATCGTCGAAATGCGGATGAACGATCAGAAATGCACCCGATGACCGAGGGTATTGTTTTACATGTTTGCCGCGCGACAGCGGGTCTGGCTCTGTCGCCTCCGTTTCTTTTGAACGCTTGATTTCGTTGCAATCAGCACAGATCGCGCAAAAATTTTTTGGTTCAAAAATGAACTCGCGTCTCAGAGATTTTGGCACAATATGCTCAACGTGACAATTGAGAGCAGATTGCGAAGACAAGGGCCCCTTGCAAAAAGCGCACGTGTCAACTTGCACGGTTCGATAGTAATCGCGGACAAGCTTCCGAAAGTCAGCCAAATCGTCGTCGCCCCAGTTCGTGTGGTTGAACGTAGGGTCCGCTAATTTTGCGTCCACCATCTTTCTGATCTCAGGCGAATACGCTATGGGATTTTTAATGTCTGCCATAGGCGCCCCGCATTTCTCTCAATGATTCAATCAGCTCCCTCAATGGGTCGTCCGACCGGAGGTGTTCGTGCATAGCGTTGAGTAGCCGTAGATTAACTTCGCTTTCCTCGTCGAATGCCCGAAGCTTGCCGATCTTAGCGAAGGTGTTTATGGCTATACGGCTTAAATATTCATTCTTAAAGCCCGGCGCTTTAAAAACCAGCGCAAGCTGATAATCCACGGAGCGACTCGTAAAATCACCCGCTGGATGCGCAACCCCGTCCTCCATCTGCATGACAAAACAATTTTTATCAGGAAGCTGCGCAATAATCTGCGGCGAATGCGTTGCAACTATAAAATGACACTCTCGAAAACTGGAGAATATGCGACTCAACAACTGGATGTAACGCTCCTGCCATTCCGGGTGCAGGCATATTTCCGGCTCGTCTATGCAAATGAGTGCGCCGTCTTCGATCTGACTACCAATTCCCAGTAGCCCCATAATTACCGACTGTTCGCCCGAACTCAACTCTGATATCCTAAACGGTTGCTCGGATTCCTTCTTGTGCAAAACAACTTCACGTAGCTTAAGAAGTCCATATCGCCCGAGCAACGCGATATCTTGTGGATCGATCTCGCCGGGGTGATTCACCGCGGCACCAAAATCGCCGAGGTGAACCTCAATTTTTGAGCGCCTCCCACCTCCTGAAAGACGAATCGCAGATTTCACGACTTGCCGAAACTCGGCCGTACTTACTGACAAGAGCGTGGTTAACTGCGTTTGCAGATCGGGATTGAATGTGGTGGCGCTCCCCCCTATATATTCCTCGATGATATGGCGCGCCTTGATTGGATTGTCAATCTGCTCTAACAACCTAAGCGATGTCACAGAAAATGTTACGCGAATGGCGCCTTCATAGCCTAAATAATCGAGTACATCAGTAATGGCTGCTGCCTGACCAGCGTTCTTGAATGCTGCCTCAATTAGTGTGTAGATAATTCTCGACATGTACGCTGGCCCCAAATTCATACTTGGTAGTCCACGTAAACCGAGGTAGCTATAGTACGGAATACTACTTCGTCGACGAAGATAAGGAAATTTGTCAAACGGGCTCGTCGAGACACAGATAATCTTCGTTGGAGGACGCGTTATTTTGACTGTGCCTATTGGCTCACTGCGAGTAGGTTGCGAATTGTCTTTGTCGAAATTTGACGGTTCAACATGTTCGCGCAAAATGCTTGTGACCACCGAACGTAACATTCGGCTTTTTCCCGTGCCATTTTTTCCAACGATTATCGTAAACAGATTTGATCGAACACCATTTTTCCCTCCTTTTTTTTGGAAGTTATAAGTCCGGCCATTCCATTCAAATTGATTAATCATTTTTCCCCGCGCGCAAGCTGAAATTTTTAGAGTTAATGGCGGTATTATTCTACCGATAAATGAGTAGATAAGGGACAGCACAAGGCCAGATGCTCGCCGTCGAAACTGTGCGTATTGGGAGTGGCGCATTTGCTCCGTAACCGGACATTTATGCAGGATCCTATAAAGGCCGCGTTGGGTCAATCACGCCCTTGCCCGGATGGTATCGAAGCAATCTCAGATCTGATTCGACGCCGGCTGAGGGATCTGGACTAGACGTAAGCGCCTTATAAGTTCGTCGGCGAGGCAACCACAACCTTCGCCCACGCCGCCGCAATGACGGCGACGAGTATCGCCGTGCCCGCTGCACTCTTCTATTTCGAGATGCGTTTCATTTCCGTAAACTTCCTCGAATCCCGCGCCAACAAGCAAAAACGGCCACCGTAAACCCACGGTAGCCGCAATCAGAAGCACCTCCACCTCCCCCCAATCAACCCTCACTCATCCACCTTAAAAGCCGAAACCAACTTCGTCAATTCCGCCGCCTGCTGCTTCAAGCTCTCCGCCGCAGCCGCGCTTTCCTCGACCAAAGCCGCATTCTGCTGCGTCATCTGATCGAGCGACTGCACCGCATCGCCAATCTGATCGATCCCGGCACTCTGCTCCAGACTAGCCTCCGCAATCTCGCTCATCATCGCGCTAACGCCCTGAACCTGCGACACCACATCACTCATCACCTTCCCCGCCTCACTCACCAGCCGCGACCCGGCACCCACCGTCCCCGCGCTGTGCTCGATCAGCGATTTAATCTCCTTCGCCGCCTGCGCACTACGCTGCGCCAGATTCCGCACCTCCGAAGCAACAACAGCAAACCCGCGCCCCTGCTCCCCCGCCCTTGCCGCCTCCACCGCAGCATTCAACGCCAGGATATTCGTCTGAAACGAGATACTGTCGATCATCACGATGATCTCGGAGATCCGTTGCGAAGCGTCACTGATCTGCTCCATCGTCGTCACGACCTCGCCCACCACCTGCCCGCCCCGCGCCGCCGTATCCGCCGCACCATTGATCAATTTCGCCGCGGTCGTCGCCGTCTCGGTGTTGTTGCGCACCACAGCCGTGATCTCTTCCATCGACGAAGCCGTCCGCTCCAGGTTGCTCGACTGCCCTTCGGTGCGTTCGCTGAGATCCGCATTCCCCGAAGCAATCTGCGCCGACCCGGTCGCGATCGAAGCCGAAGCCGCACGAATCCGATGAACGAGCGTCGACAGCGACGACACGAATCGATTGAACGCATCCGACAACTGCCCGATCTCGTCCTCGCTCTCCACCGTCATCCGGCGCGTCAAATCGCCCTGACCGCTGGCGATCTCCGACAGCAGCGTAGCCGCCCGACGAATCGGCGCGGCAATCGCGCGCCCCACCAGCCAGATCACGAGCAGCGCAACCCCAAGCCCCACCACCGCCGCCACCAGCGCCGCGCTACGAATCGCACGCGTCACCGGCCCGAGCAGTTCGGCCTGCGGCACCTGGACGACCACATACGCATTCAGCTCCGGAATGAACGACGTCGCGATAAACCGCGCGCCGCCATCCCCCTCATAGCTCAGGTACGCATACGGCTTGCCCGCAAGCAGCGTCGACGACGCCTCGCCCGGCAGCCCCGGTTCATCCTTCAGAAAATGCTTGCCATCGATCAGCGACGTATCGCGATGCATCATGATCGCGCCGTCGGGGCGCACGAGATACGCAAACCCGGTGTCGCCGATCCGGTAAGCCGAGATGCCCTTCGCGAGCGCATCGACAGACAGGCTCATGCTCGCCGCGCCGATCGGCACGCCGTCGAGTTCCACGCGGCTGTTGATGAACATCATGTAGCCGCCGACGGTCACCTCGCGATCCATGTTCACGTCGTACGCCTTGCCCGACGACAGGAAGCTGGTCAGCCACTGATCCTTGTCGGTCACCTTCCGCTGCAAGCCCGCTTCGTTGTAGTAGTTGCCGCTCTTCACCGACACCCACTGCACGGACGCGGCCTTCTGCTCGTCCTTCACGTTCTTCGCGAGCTGAATCCAGTTGCGTGTGCCGGCGTCGGGTTCGCCGTCGGCTTCCCATTGCAGCAGGAACGCATCGCGCGCCAGAATCCTCGACGCGGCGATCGGGCCGGCCATCTGGCGCTGCACGTCGGCGCGAATACCGTTCACGGCGGTCGGCAGTTCTTCGCGGACGACGCGATCGCGCACCGCGTTGCCGATCAGACGAACGCTGAGCCCGCTCGAAATCGCGACGAACACGAGCAGGCAACTCGTCATGCTGAGAATCAGCTTGTTCTGAATGGAAAGCTTGCGCCAGAAATGCATGGGGAACCCTCGATAACCGCTCGGTCTGAGCCAGATTGGGTTATCGGCAGGCGGGCGCAGAATCGCATCGCTGATTTCAGATAGCGATCATTCGAGATTCGTTATGTTGTTAAAGAGCGGGCATATGCGGCCACCTATATGCACGAGAAGCAACGCAAATACGAGGCGCTGATCAGTAAGCAACGAAGATCGTGACGCGCCGGTTCCTCGCCCTTGAACCAGCATCGTCCCCCGCAACAAGCGGCTGCGTATCCGCCCGCCCGATCGCCGCCAGCCGATGCGGCGCGACACCGCGCTCGGTCAGGTAGCGCACCACACTCCCCGCGCGCGCCGACGAAAGCTCCCAGTTCGATTCGTATTTCGCGTTCGCGATCGGCACGCTGTCCGTGTGGCCTTCGACGAGGATGTCGCCGGTCGCATGCTCGCTCAATGCCTGCGCAATCTGGTTCAGCACCGGCGACGAATCGGGCAGCAAACGCGCATCGCCGACGTTGAACAGGATCTTCGCGTCGATGCCGATCTCGACGCCGTGCGGCGCCTTCACCAACGAAATGCGTCCATTCGACTTCAACGAATCGAGCAACGCGAGCCATGGCGGCGCTGGCTCGGACTTGGCAGCATCGACGGAAGCAGTCGCAGCATCCCCAGCCTGCCGCGCCAGCGTCTGATATCGCGCATCGAGCGCGTTGTATTTCGCGAGCTGCAGCACATACAGCGCGAGAAACAGCACCATCAACGTCGTGATCAGATCCGCGTACGAAATCAGCCAGCGCCCGGAGTGCGCGCCTTCGAGTTCGTGATCGTCGCGATCGGCAGCGGATGCGCCATCAGTTCGAGCAGTCATGCTGTCGGGAATCCGGGTTCGTCAAACGGTACAGATACAGGCCCAGGCGTAAGCACAAAGCACACGAACATCACGCCAGCGTTTCCACCGCCCGCCCGCGCACGTCGCCGGTCAACCGCGTCTCGATCGTATGCGGCGATTCCTTGCGCGAGATCGCAAGCAAACCGTCGAGATACAGCTTGCGAAACCGCATCTCGCTGTCGATCTGCGCGCGCAGCTTGCCGTACAGCGGCAGGAACACGAGGTTCGCGAACGCGAGCCCGTACAGCGTCGCGACGAACGCCATCGCGATGCCCGGCCCGAGTTGCGCCGGCTCCAGAATATGGCTCGTCACCTGCACGAGCCCGAGCACCGAGCCGAGAATGCCGAAGGTCGGCGCATAGCCGCCGGCCTGCTGCCACACGCGCACGGCGGCGAGTCGGCTGCGCTCGTACGCATCGAGTTCGCGCTGCAACGCATCTTCGAGCACCGCGGTCGACACGCCGTTCGCCAGCAGTTCGAGCCCGCGTCGCGCGAACGGATGAATGCCGCTCACGTCCATCGACTCAAACGCGAGCAGCCCGTCGAGCTTCGCGCGGTCGCCCCATTCGAGCAGGTCGGACAGGTTCTTGCGATCGACTTCGCGTGCCCGCACGAACGCGAGCCGCAACTGCTTCACCGCGTCGAAGAAGCGCGCCCACGTGTTCTGGATCATCACCGCGCCGAGCGTGCCGCCGAGCACGATCACGAGCGCCTCGAACTGAAACAGCATCGAGAAATGCCCGCCTTCCAGCGCGAACCCAAACACGATCGCCGCGCCGCCCAGCACCACACCGACCAGGGTCAACAGATCCATATGCGCCTCCGTATCACGCGTCAGACGACAATGTCGACGCGACGGACATCGCACCCGCCGCAGGCGCCTTCGCCGCGCGTACGGCCTCCAGCACGCGCTGCTCGATGTCCTCGATCTCGACCGGATCGAGCTTGAGTTCGCGGCGCATCACCCACGACACCTCGTTGCGCCGCGCCTCGGTCATCACGGAAAACAGTTTGTCGGCCACCGCGCGATCGTCGAGATTCGCGATCAGTTTCGCGAGGTCGTACGTATCGAACGCGCTGATCACGTCGAACAGCGTGCGCTGGTCGATCCACACGAGATCCTCGAGCGCGCGCACGTCGCCGCCGCGGCGCCCGTTGCGGCGGGAGAAGTACGCAACGCCTTTCTGTTCGACGTAGTTGAGCACCTTCGATTTGCGAAACGCGAACACTTCTTCCGCGATCTCGCCATTCGACAGCTTGTTGAGCAGCAGCGTCTTGTCGACGCCGATCAGCGATTCGAGATCGGCCAGTTCGATGAGTTCGAGTTCGCTGTTGATCGACACGTCGAGATCGTGATCGGCGACCTGCTGCGCGCGGTCGATCACGCGTGCGGCGTCGAAGGTGACGACCTGGCGCGCATCCGACGACGTCGCGTGATCAGTCGCGCCACCAGCGTCGCCCTGCGCCGCTTCGATCGTGACGAGGTTGAGCTTCTCCATGCGTCGCAGCATCGCGAGCACATGCGGCCGCGAGTGGCCGGCAATCGCGCGGCATTTGCGGATCACTTCGGCGAGCGGCACGGAGGTTTCGGCCGCATGCGCCTGCATCGGCCGGCGCGCCCATGTGTCGCCCGATTCGCGCGCATCGGCGCCGGCCATCAGTGACAACACGTGCGCATACGACAGCACGCCCGGCATGAAGTCGGCATGCGTATAGGTCGCGAGTTGGTCATCCTTGCGTTTCACGCGGCGGATCATCGTTCGCACGATATGACGCAGCAGTGCGGACACGCGCTCGATTTCTTCATCGAGGATGCCGGCCGGCACGACCGTGAGCTGACAGAACGACAGCGCCTTCGCGGTATGCGCTCGCGGTTCGGCGGCGAGCAGCGCCGATTCGCCGAAGAACTCGCCGCGGCCGAGCGTCGCGACGATCACGCGCTTGTCGTCGCAGCGCGTGGACAGCTCGACCTTGCCGTCGGTAATGAGGAAGATGACGGGCTCGCCCGCGAAGCCCTCCGAGTAAATGATTTCCCCGGGCGCGGCGGTACGCGTCCACGATTGCTGACGATTCACGAGTCGATCCCCCTGCTGCGCTGGTTATTGCGGACTGCGCGTCGCACGTCTGAAGCATGCGATCGCGAGTCATCCCCGTGACTTGTTTACGTCATCGGGCGCAACGCCCTTTAGGACATTCGTGCTCGTTTTGAACCGAAATCAAGGTGAAACGTTTGCGAGTTGCGCACGTCCATCGATCGTTCGTTTCGTCGCTTGCGCCTGTAGTGAAATTGAAAGCGCGCCGCGATCGCGCGCGTCAGAACTCCATGTCGAGTTCGTCGATGTCTTCGTGCTCGGCCTTCGCCGCGTCGATCCACTCGCCAACGAACGGATGCGCAAGCACGCGCATGCAGTACTCGGCGACATCCGGTTCGAGCTTCACGTCGTAGGTCAAAAAGCGCGTGACGACCGGCGCGTACATCGCATCGGCGATGCCGATCTCCGCGCCGAACAGCCAGGGGCCGCCGTACTCGGCCAGACACTCGCGCCAGATCGTCACGATCCGCTCGATGTCGTGCTGCGCGCGCGACCAGATCCGGAAGCCGGGGAAATGCCCGCGCAGGTTCATCGGCAGCGCGGATCGCAATGCGCTGAAGCCGGAATGCATCTCGCCGCAGATCGACCGGCAATGCGCGCGTGCGTGGCGCTCGTCGGGCAGCAGCCGCGCCTGCGGGCGGATCTCGTTCAGGTATTCGGCAATCGCGAGCGTGTCCCACACCGCGTTGCCGTCGTGCGTCAGGCACGGCACGAGAATCGATGGCGACAGCAGCAGCAGCTCGGCGCGCGACGTGGCATCGATCGGCACGCTGATCGTCTCGAACGCGAGGCCGCTCAGCTTCGCGAGCAACCAGCCGCGCATCGACCACGACGAGTAATTGCGACTGCTGATGGTCAGCGTCGTTCGTGCGTTGGATTCCATATCACTCCCCTGCAGAATGTCGTTCGTGCCCCTGCACCGTAAACGGACGCGCCGTCGGACCGCGCACCACGCCTGTGCGGTCCGTACGCCGAACTGGCGCAACGTCGCACGGCATCGCCGCACGTGTCGCGCGCCCGACCAGCAAGGCAACGCATCGCCTTCGCCCTGCTCACTACGTACCGCGCGCATCGCCACGCTCCCGAACCGCTGCAACGCGCGTGCCAGCCGCATGCTGGCATACGGCTTGCCTCGTTCATTGCAATGCGGCGTCACGAGCGAAGGTCATGAATCTGCTTGCCTATCCGTTTTATCAATGGTCTGCGGAATGTCTGCGTCCGGCGCGTGCATGGGCGGCCGCGACGCGCGCAACGATGTCGCTGTGGCCACCGGCGACATCGACGCCGACAGGCCGCATGGTCGATGCGCTGTGCGAACTGCTCGAATGCTGCGCGTTCTCGCACCGGCGGCCGCCGTTCGGGATCGCGTCGGTCGTCGTCGACGGCGAAGCGGTGCCGATCGTCGAGGAAGCGGCCACGGCCACGCCGTTCGCGACGCTACTGCATTTCCGCAAGGCGCGGCCGGTCCCGCGCCAGCCGCGCGTGCTGATCGTCGCGCCGATGTCCGGGCACTTCGCGACGCTGCTGCGCGGCACGGTGCGCACGATGCTGGCTGATCACGACGTGTACATCACCGACTGGCACAACCCGCGCGACATCCCGCTGACGGCCGGACGTTTCGGTTTCGACGAATACGTCACGCACGTGATCGACTTCATTCGCCACATCGGCCCGGACGCGCACGTGCTCGCGATCTGCCAGCCGACCGTCGCGTCGCTCGCGGCAGTCTCGCTGATGGCGGCCGGCGGCGATCCCGCTCAGCCGGCGAGCCTCACGCTGATGGCCGGCCCGATCGACTGCCGCGTGAATCCGACGAAGGTCAACGAACTCGCAACGAGCCAGCCGATCGAGTGGTTCGCGCACAACCTGATCAGCGTGGTGCCGACGGGCTTCGTCGGCGCGCAGCGGTGCGTGTATCCGGGCTTCGTGCAGGTGGGCGCGTTCATGTCGATGAACCCGGACCGGCATGCGGCGTCGTTCGCCGATTTGTACTACGAACGCGCGAAAGGCGACCCCGCGAAAGCCGATACGTTGCGGCATTTCTACGACGAATATTTCGCAACGGCCGATCTCACCGCGGAGTTCTATCTGGAAACGGTCGAGAAGGTGTTCCAGCAGTACGCGCTCGCGCGCGGCGAGCTGACGGTGGGCGACAGGCTCGTCGAACCGGCGGCGATTCATCGCACCGCGCTGTTGACGGTCGAAGGCGAGAAGGACGATATCTGCGCGGTGGGCCAGACTGTGGCCGCGCAGGAACTGTGTTCGGGATTACCGTCGTACCTGAAGACGCACCATGTCCAGACGGGCGTGGGGCACTACGGCGTGTTCAACGGCAGCCGCTGGGAAACGCAGATCTATCCGATCGTGCGGGCGACGATCCACGACAACGAGCCGTACGATCGCACCGCGGATGCGGAAGGTGACACGAGCGGCACCCATTACGTCACGCTGCGCGCGCTGCTCGATGCGCGCACGGCCGGGATCGTTGCGGCGACCGAAGCGCAATCGGATCATGCGCACTGAACGCGGGTAGCGACACAGTGAATCGCCACGCCGGAGAGGCGCGGCGACGTTTGCCGCAACATCCGGACGACGCGTGAGCGAACCACTCGCGCGCCGGGCCGGCTAGGCGGAAGCGGAAGGCAAGTCGCGGATGTCGGCGCACCAATAAAAAACCGCCTGAATGCAGGCGGTTCGTCGAAAGCGCACACCCAACTGGCACGCTACGCACCGACCTCGCCCCACGGCGTCGGCTCCGGCACTGCACACGGGCCGTCGACGTCGATCGATTTGAAGTCGGCTGGCCCGACGATCTCCAGATACTCCATGTCCGGCGAGTAGTCGAACAGGTAGTGGACGATCCCCGGCGCCTGGTGCACGCAGTCACCGGCCGCCACCAGCGTTTCCTGTTCGCCGTACATGAAGCGCGCCCAGCCCTTCAGCATGATCACGATATGGAATTCGGCCTCGTGACGGTGCCAGCCGGTGCCCGCCGCCGGTGCATGATTGGCCCTGACGAGTTGCGCGACGACCTTGCCGTTCGTCGCGGCGGCGATACCGAGATCGCGGTACAGGAAGAAGTCGCGCAGGCCCTCGCCTTGATAGGCGGTGTCCTGCGGCTTCACGTGGGAAAAAGCGGTGGTGGTCGGCGTGCTCATCGCGATGCTCCTTCATCGAAAGGATCACGCGAGACAAGCATTAAGCGTTCCAGTTTGCGACGGCGCGAAACCGTGCGCTTACTTACTTCAACCGCCCCGACAGAAACTGCCCGAGCCGCTCGCTCTTCGGATTCACGAGAATCTGCTGCGGATCGCCCTCTTCCTCGATCTTCCCCTGATGGAGGAAGATCACGTGGTTCGACACGTTGCGCGCGAAGCCCATCTCGTGCGTGACGACGACCATCGTCCGGCCTTCTTCGGCGAGCTTCTGCATCACCTTCAGCACTTCGCCCACCAGTTCCGGGTCGAGCGCCGACGTCGGCTCGTCGAACAGCATCACTTCCGGCTCCATCGCCAGCGCGCGCGCGATCGCGACGCGCTGCTGCTGGCCGCCCGACAGGTGTGACGGATACATGCCCTCGACGCGCGGCGCGAGCCCGACCTTCTCCAGATACTGGCGCGCCCGCGCGATCGCCTCGTCCTTGCCGACGCCGAGCACGGCCATCGGCGCCTCGATCACGTTCTCGAGCACCGTCATGTGCGCCCACAGGTTGAAGTGCTGGAACACCATCGACAGCTTCGTGCGCATGCGCTGCAGCTGCTTCTGGTCGGCCACGCGCAGCGAGCCGTTGCGATCGCGCAGGATCTGGATCGGCTCGCTGCCGATCGTGATCTGCCCCGAGCACGGCTGTTCGAGGAAGTTGATGCAGCGCAGGAACGTGCTCTTGCCGGAGCCGCTCGAGCCGATGATGCTGATCACGTCGCCGGCCTTCGCCTTCATCGACACGCCCTTCAACACCTCGTTGTCGCCGAATTTCTTGTGCAGGTTGTCAACGGTAAGCTTGTACATGCGGGGTCCTTCGTTGCGGATCTTGCGAATGCGTTAATGGCCGCGCGGCGCGAGGTATGCGAGCCAGCGCGTCTCCAGCTTGCGGAACGCCCAGATGAGCGCGAACACGACGACCGCGTACAACACGGCCGCGATGCCGTAGGCCTGGAACGACATGTACGTCGCCGAATTGACGTCGCGCGTGACCTTCAGGATGTCGGGCACGGTCGCGGTGAACGCGAGCGTCGTCGCGTGCAGCATCAGGATCACTTCGTTGCTGTAGCTCGGCAGCGAGCGGCGCAGCGCGGACGGCAGGATGATGCGCGTATAGAGCTTGAAGCGCGACATTCCGTACGCCATCCCGGCCTCGATCTCGCCGGCCGACGTCGCCTTGATCGCGCCCGCGAAGATCTCGGTCGCATACGCGCATTCGTTCAGCACGAACGCGAGCAGCGTGCAGTTCATCGCGTTGCGGAAGAATGTGTCGAGCAGCACGTGGTCATGCACGACCTGCAGGCTGTAGATGCCCGTGTAGCACATCAGCAGTTGCACGTAGAGCGGCGTGCCGCGGAACACGTACGTATAGAGCCACACGGGGCCGGAGATCCAGCGGTTCGACGACGCACGCGCGATCGCGAGCGGCACGGCGAGCGCGAAACCGAGCGCGATCGACACGACCAGCAGCCACAGCGTGATCGCGAGGCCGCTGAAGCGGTAGCCGTCGGAATAGAGATAGCTTTGCCAGTACTGGCCGACGAGTTCGATCACAGTGCAAGCCTCCGGACACCGACGGAATAACGCTTCTCGAGGTGGTGCAGCGCGACGTTGGACACCGTCGTGATCGCGAGGTAGATCGCGCCTGCCGCGAGCGTGAAAAAGAAGAAATCGAGCGTGCTCTTGCCCGCGTCCTGCGACGCCTTCACGACGTCGGCGAGGCCGATGATCGACACGAGCGCGGTGGCTTTCACGAGCACCTGCCAGTTGTTGCCGATGCCCGGCAGCGCGAAGCGCATCATCTGCGGGAACAGGATGCGGTAAAACACGCGCCAGCCGCTCATCCCGTACGCGAAGCCCGCTTCGAGCTGGCCGCGCGGCACCGCGAGGAACGCACCGCGGAACGTCTCGGTGAAGTACGCGCCGTAGATGAAGCCGAGCGTCACGACGCCGGCCACGAACGGGTCGATGTCGATCTGGTCCCAGCCGAGCACGTCGGTCACGTCGTTCAGCAGGATCTGGATCCCGTAGAACAGCAGCAGCATCAGCACGAGGTCGGGCACCGCGCGGATCAGCGTCGTGTAGAACGTGCCGACCGACTTGAGCGCGCGGTTGGCCGACAGTTTCGCGGCCGCGCCGGCGAGGCCCAGTATCAGCGACGCGGCGAGCGACAGCACCGCGAGCTTCACGGTCTCGACCGTGCCGGCCCACAGCAGCGGGCCAAATCCTTGGAAGATCATATTAGGGATCCAGAACGATGTGGCTGGATTGTCAATAGCCATTAAGCGCGTATCAAACGAGTTCTGCGCACGACGTGATGCGGCCTGCTCATCAAGCCGGACGCGTCACGCGAAGGGCGTGGCGAGGGCAATACCGAGCGCGAGTTTCTTCATGGCGTTCCTATCAGAGGCGAACTGGTGCGGGTTCCGGTCAAGCTGAGCGCCGTGAACCCTTCCAACCGGGGAAATCGCGCGTTCCGGCGACGCCCCAAGTTGTACAGACAACTTTGCCGTTTCAGGGCGGGGCCAGCAATCCGTGTTTATCTCTAATTGTCGGCTGATTAGGAGCACTAGGCCGTATTTTCCTTAATTTTCAATTGATTATGGATTACACGAAGCGGAATGATGGCGCTCTCGCGGCGTACGGGCGGGCCGCGGCAGCTGTCTAGACTTTCGTCGGCTGAACCGCTCATCCAACGATAACTCGGCCAGCGCGCGCTCATCATGCCTTGGGCCGTTGGCCGGCGCGGCACGGCGCGTTTACGCATCCTTTGCACGCGCGCGGCGAGTCTATACACCGTCTCGCCACGGCGATTTCTAGAATGGGGGCCATGTCCATCACGAGATCTCCGCGATGCGGAGCCCGCTGTGACCGGGGATGAGCCCATGAAACCGACCACAACCGATTCCGCTGCTTCACGCCCTCTGCCGCCCGATCGTTCGCGGCGTCGCTCTCCCACGGACGCACTCGTGCTGCTGTCAGTTCGCGTCGAATCGGACAACCTCGCGATCGTGCGGCGCCAGTTGCATCAGGCCGTCGGCGCCGCGCTCAACTCCTACACGGCCACGATCGACAGCCGCACCGGGCGCGCGTGCATCGAACTCGAAGTCGCGCGGTCGCAGGCGTCGCCCGCGATCCTGTCGATCCTGCGCGCGCTGCCGGCCGCCGAGTTCGGCACGATCCGCCTGCTGCACTAGCCGGCGTTCGCCGCCGCCGCGCGTGAACACGCGTCACGCGCTCCCCTTTCATCGATTCGCACACGCGTGTCCGCACGGGCACGCGTGACGGATCGCCGTTCCCGTCGCAACGGGCCTTTCCAGGAACTACATGCAATGAAAAAAGCAGTCGTCGGTACCCTGTCGTTCGCATTCATCGGCGCCGCCGCGCATGCGCAAAGCAGCGTCACGCTCTACGGGATGCTGGATGCCGGTATCGCCTATACGAACAACCAGTCGGGCAAAAGCGCGTGGCAGCAAGGCAGCGGGCTGCTGTCGAACACGGTCTTCGGGCTGAGCGGCAACGAGGATCTCGGCGGCGGCCTGCATGCGCTGTTTCGACTCGAAAGCGGCTTCAACCTGAATAACGGCACGCAGTCCTATCGAAATACGATATTCGGCCGCCGTGCGTACGTCGGCCTGCAGAGCGACCGGTACGGCACGCTGACGCTCGGTCGCCAGTACGACGCCGTGGTCGACTATCTCGGCCCGCTCGCGATGGCGAACAACGGCGACGGCAACAACCTCGCATCGCATCCGTTCGACAACGACAACCTCGACGATTCGTTCTACATCGACAACGCGGTGAAATACACGAGCCCGACGCTCGCCGGCTGGCAGTTCGGCGGCCTGTACGGGTTCGGCAACGCGGCCGGCGGCTTCGCGAACAACCGCGCGTACAGCGCGGGCGTGGCGTATGCGAACGGGCCCGTTAACCTCGGCGCCGCGTACCTGCAACTCAACCGCGGCGGCCTGACGGCCGGCGGCGCACTGTCGACGAACGACGCGCCGAACTTCCCGGCCGTCCGGCAGCGCGTGATGGGCGCCGGCGGCAGCTACGCGTTCGACCGGCTGACGATCGGCGCGTTGTGGACGCATACGATGTTCGACGAGACGGCCGCGTCATCGCTGCCCGGCGCGCTGAATGCGCTGCGCTTCGACAACTACGAACTCAACGCGCGCTATGCGCTGACGCCGGCCGTCTCGTTCGCGGGCGCCTATACGTTCACCGACGGCCGCTACGACGACGCCACCGGCAGCCACCAGCCGAAGTGGCACCAGGTGACGCTGATGGCCGACTACGCGCTGAGCAAGCGCACCGACGTGTATGCGGAAACCGTGTACCAGCACCAGTTCGGCGTGCCGTCGGACGCGACGCTCGGGTTCGCGAACGTCACGGGGGTCGCGGCTTCGTCGACCCGCACGCAGGTAGTCGCAACGATCGGCATCCGGCATCGGTTCTGACCGCGCGCGGGCCGTCGACTGGTCGGCCGCTCTGTGCAATCCCGCATGGACGCGCGCCGGCCGAACAGGGATCATTCGGGGAATCCGGGCCGGCGCGCTCGCGAAACCGGTACACTCGGCGCCGGGCGCGCGCCGGACCGGCATTCGGCGGCGGCCCGCCGCCGACTCTGAATCGTGATCCCATGACCACACCGATCTATCAGGAAATCAAGGACTTCATCCTCGCGCGCATTCATGCCGGCGAATGGGCGGAAGGCGACCAGGTGCCGTCGGAGAACGAGCTCGCGCGCGAATTCAACGTCGCTCGGATGACCGTCAACCGCGCGCTGCGCGAGCTGACCGCCGAACAGGTGCTCACGCGCACGCGCGGCTCCGGCACGTACGTCGCGTCGCCGAAATACGAATCGACGCTCGTCGCGATCCGCAGCATTTCCGACGAAGTCGCCGCGCGCGGCCACGGCTATCGCGCGCAGGTGCTGCTGGTCGGCGCGGCCGTCGCCGATGCGAAGCTCGCCGACGAACTGCAACTCGACACCGGCAGCCCGATCTTCCATTCGCGCGTGCTGCACTTCGAGAACGACACGCCCGTGCAACTCGAGGAACGCTGGGTCAATCCGGCCTGCGCACCCGAATACGCGTTGCAGGACTTCACGGCGACGACGCCGAACCAGTACCTGACGCGCGTCGCGCCGCTGCAGCGCGTCGAATACCGGATCGAGGCCGCGATGCCCGATGCCGACACGCGCCGCCACCTGACGATGGACGATCGCGAGCCGTGCCTGCTGCTGCATCGGCGCACGTGGTCGCAGGGGCTGGTCGCGTCGGTCGCCAATCTGTGGCACCCGGGCAGCCGCTATCGGTTCACCGGGCATTTCTGATGCCGACGCGCGGGCTTACCGCGCGCGCGGTTGCGCCCATCGTTCGATCGCACTGACCGCCCGCTTCAAGCCGTCTTCTTGCGCGACGAGCGTACCGAGTTCCGTCGCACGCGCCTTCGTCTCATCCCGTTCGGCAAACACGATGGCCCGCGCCAGCGCCGCAGCCTCCATGCGCCGGCCCGGCACCGGCGCATCCGCGACGCCGAGCCGTTGCAGCCGATTCGCCCAGAAGAACTGATCGCCCGCGAACGGCACGACCACCGACGGAATACCGGCCCGTGCGGCCGAATGCGTGGTGCCCGAGCCGCCGTGATGGATCGCCATCGCGACGCGCGGGAACAGCCAGTCGTGCGGCGTGTCGCCGATCACGCGAACGTGCGCCGGCAGCAGCGACGCATCGATGCCGCTCCAGCCCGGATAAAGCAGCGCGCGCCGGCCGGCCAGCGCATGCGTCAGCGCCGCGGCCAGCGCCGCGCGATCGAAGCCGGCCATGCTGCCGAAACCGACGTACACGGGCGGCTCGCCCGCGTCGAGAAACGCCGCGAGTTCGGGCGGCGGCGCCCACGCACGCGCATCGATTCGCCACTGGCCACAGGCTTGCACGTTCGCCGGCCAGTCGGCCGGACCGGACAGCAGCGCGGGCGACACGCCATACAGCATCGGATGATCGGTCCACACGCGCTTGCGCGGCGGCAATCCGCCTACGCTGGCGCGCGCGGCGTTGGTCGACTTCCTGAACGCCTGCCACAGCAGCGCATTCACGAACCGATGGGTCGCGCGATTCAGCCCGCGCGGCAACTTGCCCGGCGGCAGGAACGGCGACGCGAATTCGGCGGTCGGCGTGATCGGGATCATGCCCGTGCCGATCGCCGGGATGCGGCGATATTCGGCGACCGACAACCCGACGAACGACGCGAGCCCCGACACGAGCAGCGCGTCGCAGCCGGCCGATGCGTCCGCCACTTCGCGCATCCACGCGGCCGTGTTCGCATTCGCGATCGCCGCGAGCGCCTTGGACGTATCGGCGAAGCCGCCGCGCCCGCGCACCGCACCGGCCAACGCGCCTTCCGGCGCGATCGCGCGACGGATGTCGCCGGACAGCGGCGCCGACGGCACGCCGAGCGCGGCGGCCGACCCGAGCGTCGCCGCGTCGGCGAGCAACCGGACGTCATGGCCGGCATCCATCAATGCGCGACCGAGCGCCGCGAGCGGGCGCGTGTCGCCTTCGGTGCCGTAGGTGGCGATGACGAGTTTCATGCGGGGCTCCCCGTGCATGGCGGAAAAGGTTGGATTCACAAAATGCACGTCGTATACTAATGCAATCCGTACACTTTCAGTCAACCCCTGCCATGACGATTCCGACCGACGATCCGGGCCGCCGCGCGCGCAAACGCATCCAGATGCTCGCGCATCTCGCCGCGACCGGCGCGCGCCTGTTCGACGCGCACGGCTACGATGCCGTCACGATGGAGCAGATCGCCGCGCAGGCCGATGTCGCGAAGCGCACGCTGTACAACCACTTTCCGACGAAGGAAGCCGTGCTCGCGCACTGGCTCGAAGGCGAACTCGCGCGCGATCTCGCGCATTTGCAACACGACGTCGCGCGGCGCAAGACCTTTGCGTCACGCATCGGCTGCGTGCTCGACGCGTCGGCCGCGTGGTGCGAACAACATCCGGTGTATCTGCTCGCGTACCTGCGGCACCGCTTCCTGAGTATCGGCGCAGCCGAACCGGAGCGCGCGGGAGAGAACGGCAGCGACATCGCACTGGTGTGGCAGCAACTGATCGCAGCCGGCCAGCAGGCCGGCGAACTGAACCGCACGGTGCAGGCAGATCAGCTCGCGACCTGGTTCCATCATCTGTATCTCGCGGCGATGCTGCGCTGGCTGACCGTGCCGGGGCTGTCGCTGAAACGGGAGTTTCAGTCGGTCGCGAAGCTGTTTATCGAAGGCGCGGAAGCGAAGCGGTGACGCACGCACAAACGCCCGGAAGGACGTCGCGGCGCCATGCAACGCAGCGCAACGGCCAGCGGGAGGCCGCCAACGCGTCGCGCATCGCGCACACATTGTTACAACGAACGCACACTTCGCATGCCAAATTTCCCGCGCAGCAGTATGCTGATGCGGTACGGCTGCGCACTGTGCATCGGGCAATCCCCTAGTTTGCACGCGACACGCGCCGCCGTCGCGACCGCAATCATGCGTTGCAAGGAGGGTTGTGATGGCCACCACGCATCAGCACTTCCACCTCGAACTACGGCACGCCACCGCGCCGACCTACTTCATCAGTTACCTGTTCCCCGCGTTGCTGTTCGTCTACGAACTGCTGCGCGTCGGCCAGTGGATCCGCGATCACGGGATGCAGTTCGTCGCGTTCAAGCAGATGGGCTACGAGTATCTGCTGATGCTGCTGTTCGTCGGGCTGCAGATCGTCGTCGAGGCGATCTTCCTGCTCGGCGCGGCGATGCGCAAGGATCATCGCGATTTCGAGCACCGCTTGCCGAACGTGATTCTCGGCATCGGCCTGTCGATCGTGCTGCTGGCGATCGATCTCGGGATCCAGCTTTCGTTCTGACGGCCAGCGGGCGGACGCCCGCTGGCGATGGCGAGCGCGCTCAGGGGCCCGCGTCGCGCAGCAACGTCGCGACGGCGGCCAGCACGTCGTCCGTCCGCTCGCGGTGCGGCATGTGTCCGCAGCGGGCGAGCAACAGGAACGACGACGGCCCCGCGACGCGCGCGGCGATCCGCTTCGGATGCACGTCGGACCCGTATTCGTCGTCCTCGCCGTGAATCGCGAGCGTCGCGCACTGCACGCGCGGCAGGTCGTCGTCGAGAGTCCAGTCGCGAAACGCCGGCGACAGCCACGTGTCGACCCACGCGCGCAGCACCCATTCGGCCTTGTCGCCGTGATAGCGCGCGAGCCGGTCGAGCTGCCCCGGCTCGTCGAACTGCCGCCCGGCGTCGCGAATGCCGGCCAGCGTGCGATCCTCGACGAACGCCTGCGCGGCGACCGTCACGAGCGCGCGGCAACGCGCCGGCTGCGCGGCAGCACAGCCGACCGCCATCCCGCCGCCGACGCTGTGTCCGAACGCGACGAACGTATCGACGCCGAGTTGATCCAGCACCGCGACGAACGCATGATCGGCCTCGTCGCGCACGAACGTCGTGGCGAGTACCCCGGGATGACGGTCCGAACGGCCGAAACCAAGACGGTCGTATGCGATCACGTCGCGTTGCGTCGCGCTGGCGAGTTGCGCGGGGAAATCGCGCCACAGATCGACGCAGCCGAGCGAATCGTGCAGCAGCACGATCGGTGCGGCCTGCAAAGGTGCGGCCGGCCCAGGCGCGGCCGCGTGCCGCGCCGGCCCCGCACCCCAGCGTTTCGCAAAGAGACGCCCTTGCGGCGTCTCGACGGTCATCTCCTCGGTCACGATATCGGTCATGTGTCGGTCGTCTGCATGAAAGCGGCCGCCCGTCGGCGGCCGCATCGAATCCGGACATGGTGGCCCGTCGGCGCGCGCAGCGTCAAGCAAGCCCCTATCGGCCACGCGTTCATTCGGGCTGCGGCGGCAGATACTCCATCTGCGCTTCGTCGTACAGCCGGTAGATCAGCGCCTGCATCGCGCGAATGTCCTCCGACTCGTCCAGCATCCGCATGCTCATGATGATCGGCGACACGAGGTTCGGATCGTCGAGCGGCTTGTAGCTGATGTCGTCGCGCTTGAGCCCGTACACGCTGTGCGGCACGACCGACACGCCCTCGCCCATCGCGACGAGGCCGAGCGCGATCTGCAGTTCACGCGTCTCGTAGATCCTGCGCGGTTGCAGCGCGCGATCGTGGAAGGCCGCGAGCACCTGGTCCGCGTAGCTCGGGCGCGGCGCCTTCGGAAAGATGATCAGCGTGTCGTTGACGAGATCGTGCAGCGACAGCACGGGCTTCGCGCTGTCGAGCACGTGGCCGACCGGCAGCGCGACGATCATCCGCTCCTCGCGCAGCACGACGCGCCGCACGCTCGGATCCTCGTGGCGGATGCGCCCGAACCCGACGTCGATGCGCCCTTCCTTCAGCGCCTTGATCTGGTCCATCGTCGACATCTCGTGCAGGCTCAATTCGACGGCCGGATATTCGCTGCGAAAGCGCCGGATGATCTTCGGCAGCATCCCGTACAGCGTCGAGCCGACGAAACCGACCGACATGCTGCGCTCGATCTTGCCGACCCGCTTCGTCATCGATTCGAGTTCGGTGGTCTGCGCGAGCAACTGCACCGCGTGCGAATAGAAGAAGCGTCCGGCATCGGTCAGCTTCAGCGGCCGCGCGGTGCGCTCGAACAGCGGCACGCCGAGCGCTTCCTCGAGCTGCTGGATCTGCCGGCTCAGCGGCGGCTGCGCGATATGCAGCCGTTCCGCCGCCCGCGTGAAATTCCGCTCTTCGGCCACCGCGACGAAGTAGCGGAGGTGTCTCAACTCCATGTTCGAATCCTCCCGGGACAGGCGACGGACGCTCATCCGGCACCGCGCGGGCAGCGCCCGCACCGCTCACCCTTGCCGGCTATCCGTACCGGCCTCCTCGATCGCCTGCTAGCCGATCCCGTCACGATACCTCAGCCGGCGCCGATCCCGGCTCGAGCAGCGTCGTGCTGGCGGCGACGTCCGGGGCCGCGCAAAGCAAAACGGGAAGCCGCGAGGCTTCCCGTTCGTTCACCGACGCCGCGCCGCGGCATCGTGCGCACCGCATCACACCTCGGTCGCATACAGCGCGTCGCGCTGCTCGTTACTCAGCGTGTCGAGCGGCACGTCGGGCAACTGATAGCAGATCATCGTGCCGTACAGCTCGGCCAGGCAGTTGCTGCCGGCGTCGAGCGCGTAGCCGTCCTCGCCGTCCGGCGCCGGCGGATACACTTCGCGCCACGCGTTGATCGCGGCTTCGATTCGCACGATGGAAACGGGTCCGGCCTTCCGCTCGGCGGGTGATGCGCTCATGAATTCCTCTGGGTTGCGCGCTCCGCGGGCCATGCCGGCCCGGCTGGAGCGATGAAAACGCCGGGCATCTCGCCGGCCGCCGCGCGCCGCGCGCGCCGGATGCCGATCCGCGCCGCGCCTGTCGCGCCGGCCGGGCCGCGGCCCGGTAGGGTCGGGCAATATAACCGGCTTTGACCCCGCGCAGGCAAAAGCCGGGCAAAAAAAACGGGAAGGCGCGCGGCTTCCCGTTTCGTCGCCATCGCGCGGCTGCCTGCCGCGCCGGCGTCAGCCCGCGGTTTCGCGGTTCGCCACCGGCTGCCGCTGCGCGCCGCGATTCGCGGCGATCCACGGCGCGATCTCCATGTCCTCGTAGCGCACGAACCGGCTCTTCTTCAGGAGCCGGAAGCCGAGCCACACGACCACGAACAGCGGAATGCCGACATAGGTCGCGGTCACGCCAGCCCAGTCGATCCGGTTCGCGAGGAACGCCTGGTAATCCTGGCCGAGCGCGATCACGAGGCACAGCACGAATGCGAACAGCGGGCCGAACGGGAACCACTTCGACTGGTACGGCAACTGGTCGAGCGAATAACCCTGCTTCACGTACCCCTTGCGGAACCGGTAGTGGCTGACCGCGATGCCGAGCCACGCGATGAAGCCCGTCATCCCCGACGTGTTCAGCAGCCACAGGTACACGGTCTTGTCACCGTACAGCGACGTGAAGAAGCACAGCGCGCCGACGGCGGTGGTCGCGTACAGTGCGTTGCGCGGCACGCCGCCCGGCGACAGCTTCGCGAACACCTTCGGTGCGCGGCCTTCGGTGGCGAGGTTGTAGAGCATCCGCGTGGACGCGTACATGCCCGAGTTCCCGGCCGACAGCACGGCCGTCAGGATCACCGCGTTCATCACGCCGGCCGCGAACGCGAGGCCGGCGTGGCGGAACACGAGCGTGAACGGGCTCACGCCGATGTCGGTTACGTCCGTCTTCAGCAGGTTCGGGTCGGTATACGGAATCAGCACGCCGATCACGAAGATCGCGAACACGTAGAACAGCAGGATCCGCCAGAACACCTGGCGCACCGCGCGCGGAATCGTCGTGCGCGGGTGCTCCGATTCGCCGGCCGCGACGCCGATCAGCTCGGTGCCCTGGAACGAGAAGCCCGCGATCATCGCGACGCCCATCAGCGCCGGCAGGCCGCCCGCGAACGGCGCGTCGCCGATCGTCAGGTTGCCCCAGCCGTTCGCCGGCGCGCCCTTCAGAATGCCGAAGATCATCAGCAGGCCAACACCGATGAACGCGACCACGGTGACGACCTTGATCAGCGCGAACCAGTATTCGGCCTCGCCGAAGCCGCGCACGGTGAGCGCATTGAGCAGGAACATCACGGCGAGGAACGCCGCGCTCCACCACACGCCCGGCACGTCCGGAAACCAGTAGTGCATCACGAGCTGCGCGGCGACGAGCTCCACCGCGATCGTCACCGCCCAGTTGTACCAGTAGTTCCAGCCGAGCGCGAAGCCGAAGCCTTCGTCGACGTATTTCGCGCCGTAGGTCGCGAACGAACCCGACACCGGCATGAACGCGGCCATCTCGCCGAGGCTCGTCATCAGGAAGTAGACCATCAGGCCGATCAGCATGTACGCGACCATCGCGCCGCCGGGGCCGGCCTGGGAGATCGATGCGCCGGACGCGACGAACAGGCCCGTGCCGATCGAGCCGCCGATGGCGATCATCGTCAGGTGGCGCGCCTTCAGCGCGCGATGAAGCTTGGGTGGGTTCGCGGACGAACCGGGTGGGTCGGAATTCGGAATGGCGGACATAAACGAGACGAACGTTGAGCGGGCCGGCATCCGTAGCCGGCGCATGCGGAATCGGAGCGCGGTGCGCGTCCTGCGATGCATTCGATGCGGCCCCGATACGCGTTGCGCGGCGGGCGCCTGCGGCGAAGCGCGGATTCTACCTGATTCGATAGGGGGACAGCTGAGGTCGCGCCGCCCACCGCCATGCCGGAGACTTTGCGGAATCAACGGGTTGGCCGCGCCGGCCGTCGCCCTTTCGCCACACGTCGAAAAAACCACGGCTGCGATCGGGTCATTCGATTTTCGATTTTTCGGAGACCCTGTAATCCTGTCCCGATCCGCCAAATGCCGCGGCAATAGGCAAAATCGACTGATGATTATGCGATTAATCAGACAAAAAGGCCGACACTGCCAATTGATTCAAATCAAGTCGCCCGCACGCCATGAGGTAATGATGCGTAACCGTTTCGAATCGCCGTCGCCGCATGCATGTTTTGCATGTGCGGGCGAAATGCACGAATTCGCGGGATAATGACGCTTAATTCGAAATAATCCGCGCGCGGAACCGCCAACGACGCGAGTAGCCGCCGCCCGTGCCCCCCGAGGATGAAGTCATTCCCGCTGCCCGCCACGCTGCGCCGCCATACCGCGTCGATCGTGGCACGCATTCTGTCGCCCCGCGGCGTACTCGTGGCGGGCATCGTCCTGCTGATGTTCAGTTGGGGACTTTCCACGTCGCTATTAATCGAGGCACGGCGCGACGCGTATGGCCATGCGGTCGAAAATGCGCGCAACCTGATGCTGCTGATCGAACGCGATATCGCGCGCAATATCGAACTCTACGATTTGTCGCTGCAAAACGTCGTCGACGGCCTGGCCGATCCGGAACTGATGACCTTGCCGCCGCGCCAGCGCCACCGGCTGCTGTTCGACCGCGCGGCCACCGGCGCCTATCTCGGCTCGATTTTCGTGATGGATGCGCATGGCAATATCGCGATCGATTCGAGCGTGTCGCCCGCGCGGCAAGGCAATTTCGCCGACCGCGACTATTTCGCCGTGCATCGCGACCGGCTCGCCCCCGGCCTCTACATCAGCCGGCCGTACGCGTCGCGGCTGCGCGGCGGCGCGCTGACGATCGCGCTGAGCCGCCGGATCAACCGGCCCGACGGCACGTTCGGCGGGATCGTCGTCGGCACGCTCAGCATCGACTACTTCCGCGCGCTGCTCGACGGTCTCGCGGTCGGCCGGCACGGCAGCGCGGCGATCGTCGAGGACAACGGCACGCTCGTGTCGCGCCTGCCCTACGACACGCGGGTGGTCGGCCTCGACCTGCACGATTCGCCGCTGTTCATCGACGCGCAGCGCGGCCGCGCCGGCGAGCTGACCGGTGTCGGCGCCATCGACGGCGTGCGGCGCATCTATGTTTACAAGCATCTCGCCGGGCTGCCGCTGATCGTCGACGTCGCGCCCGCCGAGATCGACGTCTACGCGGCGTGGCGCCATCGCGCGATCTGGACCGTCGTGCTGATGAGCCTGTTCACGGCGTTCATCGCGTGGGGCTCGCTCGCGCTGTCGCGCGAGCTGAAGCGCCGGCAGGACGCCGAATCGAAGCTGTACCGGCTCGCGCACACCGATTCGCTGACGGGCCTCGACAACCGCGGCACGTTCGACACGGTGCTCGCGAAAGAGGCCCAGCGCGCGTCGCGCAACGGCCGCCCGTTGTCCGTGCTGTTCGTCGACGTCGACCACTTCAAGGCGTTCAACGACTACTACGGCCACCCGGCCGGCGACGACGTGCTGCGCCAGGTCGCGCAATCGCTGACGCGCAGCCTGCGCCGCGACAGCGACCACGTCGCGCGCTACGGCGGCGAGGAGTTCGTCGTCACGCTGCCCGACACCGACGCGCCGGGCGCGGCGACCGTCGCCGAGGGCATCCGGCGCGCGATCGCGGGGCTCGACATCGAACACGTAAAGAGCCCGTACGGGCGCGTCACGGCCAGCATCGGCACCGCAACCGCCGCCGACGGCCGGACGAACGCCGCGGCGCTGCTGCGGCGCGCCGACGAAGCGCTGTACCGCGCGAAATCCGGCGGCCGCAACCGCGTGCTGGACGCGCAATCGAGCGCGGCCGACGCTTGACGCGATGTGATCCGGCGGGCCGCGTGACACGAAGCGGCCGCCTGCCGCCCAGCCACGGCCCGACGGCCTCGCCGTGGACAGCCCGCGCGCGTTCGGCTAGCGTTACGTCAGCTGCGCATGCGGCGCGGCGCCGGCCCGCGCACGCCGCCGTGCGCGTTCCCGCCACTCCCGCTCCGTCATGACCGCCCCGCTCCCGACCCGACTGCCGCCGCTCGTGCGCCACGCGCTCCGCCCGCTGCTCGACCCGTACCGCCGCTACCGGCACGCCAAGCTGATCCATGCGGCGCGCGTCGCGCTCGCGATTCTCGTGTCGATCGCGCTGTCCACGGGGCTGAACGTGCCGCATGGCGAATGGTCGACGATCACCGTGCTGATCGTCGTCGGCGGGCTGCAGCATCACGGCAACATCCGCAAGAAGGCGGCCGAGCGCGCGCTCGGCACGTCGATCGGCGCGCTGGCGGGGCTCGGGCTGATCCTCCTCTACTCGTTCCTGCACGCGCCGTTCGCGATCTACCTGCTGATGGCCGTCGGGTGCGGTATCTGCGCGTATCACGCGATCGGCAAGGCCGGCTACATCGCGCTGCTGTCGGCGATCACGATGGTGATCGTCGCCGGGCACGGCGACAACGAGATCGTCGACGGCCTGTGGCGCGCTGTGAACGTGCTGGTCGGCATCGTGATCGCGCTGGCGTTCTCGTTCGCGTTGCCGCTGTACGCGACCTATTCGTGGCGCTACAAGCTCGCCGACGCGCTGCGTGCGTGCGCGGCCGTGCATGCGCGGCTCGCGGGCGACCGCCACGTGAGCGACGATGCGCACCTGAAGGAAATGGCCGCGCTGAGCGCACTGCTCGTGCAGTTGCGTTCGCTGATGCCGTCGGTGTCGAAGGAATGCGATATCCCGGTCATGCAGCTCGAGGCGATCCAGCGCAGCCTGCGCCTGTGCATCGGTTATCTGGAGATCCTGTCGAGCGCGCTGCCGGCCGCCGACGACGCGGCGGCCCGCGAATACGTGCGCGTCGAGATGAAGGGCGTGAACCGGCGCATCCGCGACACGCTGGTCGGCGCGAGCCGCGCGCTGAAGTTCGGCACGCCGAGCCGGCTCGCCCCGCGCCGCCGGCCGGTCGACCCGCCGCACGACGCGCCGCCGCCGCAGTTGTCCGGCTATGTATCGATCACGGCCAAGCTGGCCGGCGAAGTCGACCAGTTGCGCGAGCGGCTGCTCGATACCGCGCAGGCGTGGAATATCTGAGGTTCCGGTTTCGTGCGCCAGTCTTTCATATGCCTTTCTGTGTGGAGGGGTGCGCACTGACGACGGCGCCCCCTGCCTGACCGCCGATCCGGCCCTGAAATTCGGCCGCAGCCCGACCCTTCAGCACGCGTTTCGGCAGCGATGCAACGCCGTCCAGCCTTGCGTTCTCCAGCCGGTTAACCGCCCGTCAGGCCCGCCGCGACAGGCGCGACGACGGTTCCGCAGCAAAATCAGCCCTTGCCCCAACTTCCCGGACAGCCGATACTCGCATATTCCGCGAAATACGATCCCACCGGCTTCAATCCACGGTAATTCCTATGAGCACGATTCTCGAAAGCCTCCCGACCGGCCAGAAGGTCGGTATCGCCTTCTCCGGCGGCCTGGACACCAGCGCCGCGCTGCACTGGATGAAACTGAAGGGCGCCGTCCCGTACGCATACACGGCGAACCTCGGCCAGCCCGACGAAGACGATTACGACGCGATCCCGAAACGCGCGATCGAATACGGCGCAGCCGGCGCCCGCCTGATCGACTGCCGCGCGCAGCTCGTCGCCGAAGGCATCGCGGCGCTGCAAAGCGGCGCGTTCCACATCACGACCGCCGGCGTCACGTACTTCAACACCACGCCGATCGGCCGCGCCGTGACGGGCACGATGCTCGTCGCCGCGATGAAGGAAGACGGCGTCAACATCTGGGGCGACGGCAGCACGTACAAGGGCAACGACATCGAGCGCTTCTACCGCTACGGCCTGCTCGTGAACCCGGATCTGAAGATCTACAAGCCGTGGCTCGACCAGACGTTCATCGACGAGCTCGGCGGCCGCGCCGAAATGTCCGAATTCATGAACCAGGCCGGCTTCGCGTACAAGATGTCGGCCGAGAAGGCGTATTCGACCGACTCGAACCTGCTCGGCGCGACGCACGAAGCGAAGGATCTGGAAAGCCTCGAAAGCGGCATCAAGATCGTGAACCCGATCATGGGCGTCGCGTTCTGGCGCGACGACGTGAAGATCGCCGCCGAAGAAGTGACGGTGCGCTTCGAAGCCGGCCAGCCGGTCGCGCTGAACGGCGTTGAGTTCAAGGATCAGGTCGAGCTGCTGCTGGAAGCGAACCGCATCGGCGGCCGCCACGGCCTGGGCATGAGCGACCAGATCGAGAACCGCATCATCGAGGCGAAGAGCCGCGGCATCTACGAAGCCCCGGGCCTCGCGCTGCTGTACATCGCGTACGAGCGTCTCGTCACCGGCATCCACAACGAAGACACGATCGAGCAGTACCGCGAGAACGGTCGCCGCCTCGGCCGCCTGCTGTATCAGGGCCGCTGGTTCGACCCGCAGGCGATCATGCTGCGCGAAACGGCACAACGCTGGGTCGCACGCGCGATCACCGGCGAAGTGAAGATCGAACTGCGCCGCGGCAACGACTACTCGATCCTGAGCACGAAGTCGCCGAACCTCACGTATCAGCCGGAACGCCTGTCGATGGAGAAGGTGGCGTCGACGTTCTCGCCGCGCGATCGTATCGGCCAACTGACGATGCGCAATCTCGACATCACCGATACGCGCGACAAGCTGCGCGTGTATTCGCAAGTCGGGCTGCTGACGCCGGGTGAAGCGTCGGCGCTGCCGCAGATCAAGGGCGATAGCGACAAGTAAGCCCGTCGCTTTCGCGAGCGGCCGGGCGGTGTGACAACCGCCCGGCTGCATGCAGTCCTTCCCTTCCCGCTTTTTCTTCAAGCACTGCCGGATTCGCCACGCGTATCGCGACGGTCCTGCAGGCGCGTCAACGTTATTTCGATGCCGTGGCCGTCGCGGTGGCCGCAGTCGTCGTCAATGCCGTCGAAGCAGCAGCAGTGGCCGGCGCCGGCGTACGTGCCAGATCCCGACCGATCAGGTCCGCGACCAACTTCTCGCACGACTTGATCCCTTCCACCGACTTGTCGAAATTCTTCTCGAGATCGCTGAAGCTGCCGTACTTGTAGGCAAAATCGCTGTCGACGTGGACGCTGTTCGCCTTGATGTCGTAGCCGCACGCGAACGTCTTGTAATAGAGGTCCTGCTTCGTCTTCGCGTCGAGAATGCGCGCGCGGATGACGACCCACGGGACGTAGTCGAGCTGGTTGGGCGGCGAGATATAACCGAACGACGTGAACCACACGTTCATGATCGCGTCCGCGTCGGTCTGGATCGCCGAGTAGTCGTCCGACTTGCCGTCATCGGCGAGCTTCATCTTCTGACCGTCCAGCTTCACGACCTGATAGCCGTTGCCGGTGAGGCGGCCCGCCACGCCTTCTGCAATGTCCGGCGCGAACACGATCTTGCCGGCCGCGACGTGATCCGTATAGGTGCTCGTATGGCTTGCGTTGACGGCGCCTTGCGCGAGCGCGCCGATCAGCCCGAACCCGCCCGCCGCGCCGCCGAAATTGACGACCGCGACACGCTTCGGCTCGATGACGTCGAGCATCGCGATCGAATGCAGGTTCTGACGCGCTTCGGGTTTCATGTCGGTATTCGGCACCGTGGCGCAGCCGGACAGCAGCGTCACGAGTAGGCCGCAACCGAACAAGGTGGCTTTGGATGAGTTCTTCATTGGATCAGTGGCTTTCGTTGTTGACGGAACGTATTGATCGGGCCGTCGCACGCGGCGCGTCGACACGCCGCGTGCGGTTCGGCCGTGCGTTTATTGTTTGATCACCTGACCGTATGCGATGAAGCTGTAATCAGCCGCGCGCAGCACGTAGAGGATCGAGCGCTTGAAGCCGTTGGTTCCCGTGATCGGCACGAACATGATCGCGGCGCTGCCCGACAGCGGAACGCCGGCCGGCAGCTTGCAGCCCGTCGATGCGGAGGCCGTCACCGTCATGTCGTACATGTTCTGGCTCGAGCCGGGCGTGGAAAGCAGCAGCGTGCCGCTCAGGTTGCAACCGCTCAGCGTGCCGGTCAGCGTACCGCCCGATGCAATCGCGAACGACGCGTTGGTCGTCGCCCAGGTGCCCACCACGCTGTCCTGCGTGACGGCAAGTGCGTTCGCGGCGTTGTAGGTCCACGTGAAATTCGACGCCGTACCGTTGCGGGTGATCGTGCCGGACAACGTCTGCTGCGGGCTGTATGCGCCGGAGCCCGAATCGATCTTCGTGACGATGCCGCTCGTTCCTGCGAAGTTGATACCCGGCGCGAGCGACCACGTCGAACCGTTGACGGTCAGGGTCGAGAAATCGTCGGACATCACGAACGATCCGAGCAGGTTGAGCGTGCTCAGGTTGTTGTGCGGGTCGACCAGGGCGATCGTCGAGTAGCCGAGGTTGCCGGACGCCGACCAGATCCCGACCGGGCCGGTTGCCGTTGCGGCCGTCGAACCGGTTTGCGGGGTCGTCAGACTGGGCAGTGCCTCGCCGACCGTCACCGGCTGCGACGATGCGACGGGGGCGCTTGCGGGGGGAGCTGCGAGCGGTGTGGACGCGACGGACGGTGCGCTGGCTGCGTTATTGGCGCCGCCGGTGTTCGCGGGTGTGCCGCTGCTTGCGTTCGACGAGCCGTCGCCGCCGCCGCAACCGGCGACGACGAATACCGAGATTGCGGCTGCAGTCAGCAGGCAAAGGGAATGCTTGTTCAATTCAATCCTCGATTTTTTTGATGCGTTTTTTTTAGTGGTCTAGATTCGAATCGCGTTACTTTTCAGGTGGGTTGTATGGGCCTCCTCGAGCGATGTTGGATGCTTGGGGTGATGTGTTGGGGAAGCGCGATGAGGGGGCGTCGGTTGCCGAATATTCGGTGCGACGGGTACGAGCGTGGAGGTGTGGTCGTGCGGGAACGCGCACGCAGCGGTGAGAACCGCGTGCAGCAGCAGGCATGCCGCGGCAAGGCAAAGGCGCAGCGCACGCCAGCCCCCCGGTGCCTGCGCGCCCAATCGAATCGGTGCATCCCATCTTCTATACTGCGCACGGCTTCGCCGGCCGCGCGCCCCCTCGGTTATCTGGTCGTGTGGTTTGGTTCTACGGCTCTAGTAATACTTTTTTGAGCTACCGAGGAAGGTAACGGCGGTGGTGGGGATTTCTTTAGGGCGCTTTGTCGAGGGAATTTTCTAGGGGCTTTGTTCCTGGGCCTGTCAGGAACTTCAAAGCCTATCCGAACCTTTGCGTGTGAGGCATAAAATGCTCTCAAAGAGAGCTTATGCTTCGCAAATCGAAAGCCAATCCAGTGGACCTGCCAGCGATTCCGGCCGAACTGCTTGAGCAGTTTGGAAACGGTCCGATGACCGCCGAAGCCAGTAATGCCGAGACGCTGGCGCTCAAGAAAGCGCTGATCGAGTGAGCGCTGGGCGGCGAGAAGAGTCATCATCTCGGCTACGCCACTGTGCAGCCAAGCCGGCCAATGCCACGAATCAGCGCAACGGGCGGGACGCCGAGATCAATTTCTCGCGCGATCTAATCACGTCCGAAGTTCTTCGCCACCAGTGCCGCGCAGACCATGCAGACATTGCATCACTGAACCAACCGTGAATACCATGGATGGCTCGTCATCTCTGCAGGTTCCAAATATCGTAGAAACGTATGCTGATTTCGTGTTGCCAATGATGCATCGCTTGATTCAATAGGACTGCTCCATTCTGACTCGCAGTCTTCGCAAACCACGAAGAGCGAGTGACCATCTTTCTCGACCGCAACCAAAATTCGCCCCTGGCCACACACGGGGCAGGATTCGTTTACGACAGCGTAGTGCACGTATTTCATTGTCATGGAGCCTTCGGTAAGGGTAAGCCATTCCCAGGATACGCGGTTATAACTTGATTAGTTCCATGCACGGTAATAATTGTCACTGAATTCAAATTTTGTCGCTGGCCCGAGTATCGGGCCTGTCAGGAATTTCGTGTTTAAGGCATAACATGCTCTCAAGGAGAGTGTATGCCTCGCAAATCGAAAGCCCAGCCGGTGGACCTGCCGGCGATTCCGGTCGAACTGCTTGAGCAGTTTGGCAACGGTCCGATGACCGCCGAAGCCATCAATGCCGCGACGCTGGCGCTCAAGAAGGCGCTGATCGAGCGAGCGCTGAGCGGCGAGATGAGTCATCATCTCGGCTACCCTGCCGGTGCGGCCAAGCCGGCCAACGCCACAAATCAGCGCAACGGCCGAGGTGCCAAGACTGTCCTGACCGAAGACAGCCCGATTCGCATCGAGGTGCCTCGCGACCGCGACGGCAGCTTCGAACCCATCCTGATACCCAAGCACGAACGGCGCTTCACCGGCTTCGACGACAAGATCGTTGCCATGTATGCCCGGGGCATGACCGTGCGCGAGATTCAGGGCTTCCTGCTGGAGCAATACGGCACGGAGGTCTCGCCCGACTTCATCAGTTCCGTGACCGACGAGGTCATGGCCGAAGTGACTGCCTGGCAGGGCCGACCGCTTGAGCCGATGTATCCGGTCGTGTTCTTCGACGCCCTTCGGGTCAAGATTCGCGAAGACGCCGTCGTGCGCAACAAGGCGGTGTACCTGGCGCTGGGCGTGCTGCCCGACGGCACCCGTGACATTCTGGGCCTCTGGATCGAGAACACCGAGGGGGCCAAGTTCTGGATGAAGGTGTTCAATGACCTGAAGACGCGCGGCGTTCACGACATCCTGATCGCTGTCACTGACGGTCTCAAGGGTATGCCCGAGGCCTTGGCGGTGGTGTTTCCGGCGACCACACTGCAAACTTGTATCGTCCATCTGATCCGCAACAGCCTCGATTACGCCAGTTGGAAAGACCGCCGAGGGTTGGCCGCCGCGATCAAACCGATCTACGCCGCGCCCAGCGCGGAAGCGGCCCAGGCCGAACTCGATGCGTTTGCCGATGGTCCGTGGGGTCAGAAATTCCCAACCGTCAGTAGCGCGTGGCGCAACGCCTGGGATCGCGTGATCCCGTTCTTTGCCTTTCCGCCGGGCGTGCGCAAGATCATCTACACGACGGATGAAATACACAAGCCCCCACGCCGTACTTCGCTCGTTCGCTATGTCCGCGCTTCCGGCCATCGTATCGGCGCGCTGTCTGGTTTGGGGCGCGACTGCTTCCACCGGTTAAACAGTCTTTGATAGGTTCGCTCAGACTGCTCAGCCACGGCTCGCTCTTGCTGACGGACACTCTTCAGACTGTAGGCGGCAGCCGAACCTTTGCGCGAGCCATGCTGCGCCGGCATTCCCGCCTGCAGTTCCAGCGCACGTAACTTGTGTGCGGTCAACGCGGGACGATCCCACGCGAACGGCTCGTCGCGTGTCAGCACATACCATACGATTACTGCGAGTTTGCGAGCGGTCGCGACGACAGCAATTTGCTGGCCGCGGCGATCGCGCACGCGCAGGAAGAAGGCGCGCAGCGGCCCAGGCGCCTGCGTGGCGCCCCAGGCAGCCTCGACCAGCATTGCCCGTGCGTAAGAGCGCCCGCACTTGGTGATGTGGCCGTGCCTGGCCGGTGTCGGGCCGGACTGATAGACCGACGGATTGAGCCCGAAGTAGCTCACCAGCTTCTCAGGATTCGGAAACCGCTCGATGTCGCCAATGGCAGATAGCAGCCCGATCGCCACCGTGGTGTTGACGCCGGTGATCGTCAGCATCACGCGCAATCGCGCGTCGTCGATGGTCGCTTGCGCGAGTGCTTGCTCCACCTCGCGCAGATCCTCGCCGAGGCGGTCCAGTTCGCGCAGCCGCTGCTCAACACCGAGTCGCTCGTCCAACGGAAGCGGTTGAACGCCGAGCCAGGCACGCCCCTTCTTGCCAAACAGATCGGTGGCGGGGCATCGCTCGATCAGATGCGCGGTCAGAACCGCATGAATCTCGTTCTTCAGCCGCGTGCGCTGCCGCACTAGCTGAGAACGACGCGAGATCTGTCGACGCAACGCCAGCGTGCGCTCGTCCGGCATCCATACTTCCGGCAGAAAGCCGCTTGCATACAGCTGCGCCAGCACGGCTGCATCGATCTTGTCCGTCTTGACGCGAGCCTCCGCGATCAGCCGAACTTGCAGCGGATTGGCAATCGCCACGCGCGCGACGTGCCGACGAAGCACGTTGACGATGGCGGCAGTGTTGCCGGTTGCTTCGAGCACCACATGATCGGTGGCGCGCAGCTTCTCGGCAAAACGCTCCAGTTCGTCGCGTCGCAACCCGGTGCGACCACCTGCATGCAGCGTGCCATCCTCCAGGTACGCGATCTCGGCCACAGAGCGCGAGACATCAAACCCCACGATTCGCATAACCGTCTCCCGTATCAGATCATTGCTGGGAGCCGGTGGGACAGCACGACAACTACGGATTCGCGCTCACAGCGCAACCGGGCGGGTCGCAGGGGCGGCCAACTACAAACACGAGCTCGCGGCTCATCGTGTAACAACGGCCTGCCCACCCGAAGTGCTCCCCAGTGCCCCTGTCCCGGATGGTCACACCATACGCTCAATCCACTCGGCGCGGGAACGCGAGGCACCGGCTATATCATGCCGGTTACGAACGCGATTGAAAATATCAACTCGCAGTTGCGCAAGATCATCAAGACCCGTGGTCACTTCCCGACCGACGAAGCCGCCACCAAGCTCATCTGGCTGGCCTTGCGCAACATCACCGCGAATTGGGAAGTGCCGCGCATGACTGGAAGACGGCCATGAACCAATTCGCTATCCTTTATGCAGATCGGTTCGTTCGACCTTCCGTGTAATTGTTCCACCCGCCTTGAACACGGAAATTCTGACACCCCCACTTATGCCGATTCTCCGTGACACCCGAGGGACATGATGATCGAACATCGTGGCGAGGCACGATGAGCCGCCTATTCGGCGCTATCGCCTCGTTCCGAGTTCTTCACTAGCCCGTGACAAAATCCGGTCGCTTTACGTTCGGCATGTCATCGTATGCCTTCAGGATCGTTTGCAACGGTGTCAGCGATGGGGTGGGATCGCGGTCGACGATGAACCGGACGAAACCGAACAACGTTCACCGACGCAATCAAGCACAAACCCGGCACGTGGCCGGGTTCGTTTCACTACTGTTTCGGTAGAAACACTAGCATACCAAGCATGAACGCGATTCGAACAGGCACGAACCAAGTTATTTGATAACCGGAGGAAACCGTTTCAACGGTGAGAAATCAACCTTCCAAATATCAAGTTCATATAGCTCGCCGTGATCATCCAAGTTAACTGCGACCATGACCGGTACGCCATCGATATCGACAAATTCTTTTTCGACCAATTTCTTCCCTAGACGACGCGGCCTGTCGTCTGGTCGATAGAAGAGCAGACCACCCATCCCTCCGTCCTCCATCTCTTCAACGATTGCATCCCCCAGGGAAGCAAGAAGATCGTTTGCTTTGGGCTCGCCAGCAATCAACGCAACCAACAACCCTCGCTCATCCTGTTTCAATCTTCTTAACATACCCATGGTCACCTCGGAGGCGTAATGCGCCCAACGTTAATCGTCCCGTCGGGGAGCTTGAAGGCAGCGTAGTTGAAGGTTGTTCCGTTCACAACGACGGTGCCATTGTATAGCCCCTGGGGTAACGACGGTCCAATGCTGTTAAGGTTGCCGGTTACCGCATTTTGCACTGCTGTCGCATCATAGCCACCACTGATAACGTGGCGGAACGTGTGATAACTCTGGTTGTCATTAGCTCCAAACTGAATGCCGGGAGTATTTTTTGCTCCGCCAAACGCCATCGGATTCGGGCTAAGGACGCTGACGCCGTCCCCTTCATCGACGATCGAACTTTCGCCGAGTTGGGCTTTCTCCTTACTCTGTTGCTTATGTAGTTCATCTTGCTCGCGCTGGGCCTCACTCTTGTTTTGGCCCCAGTGGTCCGCGCTATTGTTCAGCGCCTCGTTGTGCGCAGCCGTCGCACCCGCCATTGCATTCTGACCAGCAAGGCCGGCAAGACCACCACCTGCAAACGTCGCAGCTGCTGCGAGCAACGCCACTTGTCCTTGATCGAGCGGTGCGTGCGCCGGGTCGATCGCACCGAGCACCAGCGGCGACAGCACGGCACTGGTCGCCCCGCCAATCGCCCCGCCTGCACACCCCGTTCCTTTGGCCGCCGACAATGCACATCCCAATCCGGCATGGGCCAATACGTACCCAGGACTCCCGACTGCGAGCATTGACGTGTTGTCGGAAGCGACACCGATCGCACCTGCGCCGACCATACCGAGATCGCTGATCATACTGTTCGCAAGCGCACTGCCGAAGCTGCCTCCGGATACGGCCGTATTGATTGCGGCCGACACGACGCCCCGCTCAACAATCTTCTCCAACACCTGGCCGAGTTGCCCCATCGAGACCGCTCCACCGGTTCCGATTGTTCGACCGAGATCCTGCAAACCCTGAAGATTGGCAAGACCCGTCCCGGCCATGACACCGGCAGTCAATGCACCAAGCGCGCCCGCCTGCAGGATCTTTCCGAAATTCAGCCCGTTCCCTGAGAATGCTTGGCTGGTAATGCTTCCAACCATGCCGCCAAGTGCGCCGATCATTACCGAACCGACCGACAGCTCCGTCATCACAACGCCCGCGGCGGCAGCGGCGGCACCCGCCGTCACGATCGACGCTGCAATCGCGATGGCCGCGATGGCAAACGTCGGCAGCCCGCCGCCCTCCTGCACGAAGTCCGAATGCAGGTGATCACTGACTGACGTCTGCGTAAAGTTCACGCCGAGTTGCTGCTGCAGGTTTGCGAGTGCCTGCTGCGTACCAGCCTGATCGACCGTGCCGTCTGCATTCAACTTCTGCAGCGCCCCACCAATCTGATCGAGGGTCTGCACGTTCAGGTCCATGTTCGCCGCACTCATGAACCCACCGGGCTGCACCACCGTCCCGGTCGTCTTCAGATAGCCGCCATCAACCTTCTGCCAGATCTCGCCGACGTTGACCTGATTCGCCTGGTTCGTCAGCGTGTGCGTGTCGACGCTCAGCGTCCCCGACGCGGTGATGCTCCCCGTATTGAGGATGCTGCCGTTACCGTCCTGATTAAACTTGAGCGTGACATCCTGACCGGAGATGTTGCCGCCCGCCGACAGCGCCTGCGTGTCCTGCGGCAGATACACCTGCGGCATCAGCGCGGCAATCGTCGGGCACGACGCCGCTCCCGTCGCATGACACGTCGGGTCCGGCACCGTCTGCTCGACGTACCACAGCATCGGCTTGTCGAGCGTGTTGATCTGCTCCTGCGTCAGCGCGGCGCCCAGTTGCAGGTCGTGCGCCTTCGAGTAATCGATTGCGTTCTGGTACAGGTACATCTTTTCCTGCGCCGTCACCGACAGGTTTTTCTCGTTGTCGTACGTCAGCCCGTCGACGAAGCTCGACTTGCCGGTCTGCTTCAGCGCCGCCTGCTGCAACAGCAGGTCCTCTTCCTGCGGGTTGTAATAGAACAGCGTCGACGACGGCTGCAACGCCGACGGCAGATTGTTCAGCAAGTCCTGCGGCCCGAGCGAGCCGAGCACGGAACCGCCGAGCGACGCGTCGACGTACGACGCCGCGCCCGCGACCGGTGTCGGCAGCTTGCCGGTACCGACGGCACGAGGCACCGACAGGTTCAGCCCCGGCAAGTCCACCGGGCTCAGCGAAATGACCTGCGACGGCGCATTGACACGCGGCGTGTAGGTGTTCGCGGTCGTGATCCCGTTGATGAGCTTCTGGCCCGTCAACGACACATACGTGCCGATCACGTTGCCCACGTTCTGGATCTGCCCGCTCGACGAGATCGACAAGTTCGGCGCCTGGATCGTCGCGGCGATGTTGCCGACCGGCGTCGGCGGATCGATGGTGCCGCCCGTGCTCGTGTATGCGCTCCCGTACAACGCCTTGCATTGCTCCGGCGTGCCGCACGCCCAGATGTCGTGACGCTTGTCGCTGCTGAACATGCCGGTTTCTTGCACCCAATGCGAGTGCCAGTAGGCGTTCAGCACCTGCGCCTCGTTCACGACGGGGCCTGCGACGGCGATCGTCGCGTTGTTGCCGGCCGCGATCAGGCTGCCGATGTTCGTCAGGCTGCCCGCGTTGATCTGCAGGTTGTTGCCCGCGCTGATCACCGACGAGCTGCCCGACTGCTGGTCGACATAGCCCTCGCAGTAGCTTTCCTTGTAGCCGCCGGCTGTCATGCAGCCCGAGTATTGCTCGTGCTTGCCGTAGTTCTCGTGTACCGGCACGGGCGGCGGCAGATTGTTGGTGATCGCGCCCGATACGTTGAGCTTGATGTCGTTGCCCGCGACGATGTTGCCGGACGTGTTGTTCAGGCTCTGTGCGGGCGTGGTCGAGCTCGCGGTCGTGCCGACACCGCCGATGACGATGTCGTGGCCCGCGAGCAGGTTGCCGTACGTATTGTTGATCTGGCCGGCTGCGATCACGAGATCGTGGCCCGCATAGATCGTCGCGTCGTTCTGGCTGTAACCGAACGTCGTCGTGGTCGGGTTGTTGCCGCGCGGTTGGCCTGCGTTGCCGCAAGCGGAGTTCGGCACGCCGGATGCGCAGCCGACCTGGCTCGCGTAGTTCTGCTGGTTGCCACCCTGATTGGTCAGCGAGCCGGACGTGATGGCGACGTTGTTGCCGGCATACAGCAGCCCCTCGTTGGTCAGATCGCCGCCGCCGACCGTCAGGTTGCTGCCCGCCGCGATCATGCCGGTCGGCGTCGTGAAGGTCACCGTGCCGGTAGTGGCAGGCGCAGCCGCGCCCTTGTCGATCTGGAACGCGGTCGGCAGATAAGACGGACCCACCTGGCAATAGTTGCCCCCGTCGCAATTGAACGCGCCGGTCGGGTTGCCCGTGCCCTGGACCCCGATCGTTCCGAGCGCCGCCAGCTGCGCCAGAAAATTCGCGTACTGGGCCTGATCGACATAGGTGGAGCTGTTGACCGTCATGGTCGGCGCAACCGCGCCGTTGCTCAGCGACTGGACGTTGAGCGCGATGTTGCCTTGCGCCGCGATCTGCCCGCCTTTATTCGACAAGGTGCCGGCTGTCAGCGAGATTGAGCCGCCGGCGGAAATCACACCCGATGTTCCGGCTTGCTGGTTCGTCGCCGTCTGATAGACCGTCGGCAATGTGAACGTCGCCGATTTGAGTGCGCCGGCCTCGGGCCCCGTTCCGACGAACCAGTAGTTCGAATACTGCGAAACGCCGTGGTCGTTGATCCCGGTCAGGACGCTGTACTGATTGAACGTCACCGTGCCGGATGTCGCGACCGGGTTGGACGCCGACAACAACCCGCTGTTCGTGGTCGAGCCAGTCGGCGCCAGCAGGCCACCCAGCGTCGCGGGCGACGTCTCGTAAGCTGCGGATACCGTGTGCTCATGGCCAGAGGTCTTTTCGTAGCCGGCCGTCACCCAGCCCACCGCCCCTGACATCAGCAGCGCCGGATCGCTGACCTGCGTGGTCGTCGTGACGGCCCCCTGCGGAGCAGTCTGATCGTTGATCACCTGCGCGGCGGAGATGCCAATGTTCCGGCCGGCGAATATCGAGCCACCCGTATTGAGCAGCGAACCGCCGAGATTGAAATTCGCATCCCCCTTCGACTGCGTCGTCGCACCCTGGTTGTCGTAATTCCCCCCGTTCACGGTCAGCACACTGCCGGCCTCAACCGTCCCGCGGTTCGTCGTATCGCCGTTCAGCGTCAACGCGTTATCCGCATGCACCACGGCCCCGGCCGCATTATTCAGCGTGCCGTTGAACGTCACATCCGATCCGGTAACCTGCCCGTGATTCTCGAAACTGCCGCCGGCAGTCAGCGTCAACGGCGACGTCCCGGTGATCGTGCCGTCGTTCGCGATCCCGTTCAGCCCCGTCAGCGAAACGCTCTGCCCGCCGTAATTCCACGTGCCGCCGACATTCACGTACCCGGCCGTGATCGACAGGTTGCCGCCCTGGCTGATCGTCCCCTGCGACGGATCGAACGCCATGTTGACCGCGCTGATCCCCATGTCCCGTTGCGCAAGCAACTGTCCGCCCGCGTTGTAGAACGCGCCATTGCCGCCATTGATCGTCAGCGACACGTCGCCGGTCGCACCGGTCGCGGCCTTCGGGTTGCCGGCAAAAACGATCCCGTTCTGGTTGTTCAGCGTACCGGTATTGACGTTCAGCGCGTTCACCGCCATCAGCGAACCACCAACGTTCGTCAGCGCGCCCCCGACGGTGACGTTGGTCGTCGTCCCGTTCACCAGCCCGGCGTTCGCGAAGCTCGACGCATTGACCGTCGTCGTGCCGATCGATGCGAGCGACGCACCGGCCGCATTCGTCAGGTTCGGCGCCGAGACGCTGAGCGATCCGGCCAGCACGTTCGCGGCGTTGTACAGCCCGTTCTGCGAAGCCAGCGTCGCGTTGCCGACGACGTTCACCGCCTTGCCGCCCGCCAGCGTGAGCTGGTTCGACGCCTGCGCGGTGAGCGCGCCGCCGACCGTCGCATTGCCGAGCGTCACGTTCGAGCCGTTCACCTGCAGGTTCTGCGATGCGACGAGCGATGCATTGCCGGCATCGACTGTTCCCTGCGCGGAAACGGTCACGTTCTTCGATCCGACGGCCGAACCGCTCAGCGTGACGTTGCCGCCCGACACACCCAGTTGCCCGGCCACGATGCTGTTGCCGGTCAACGCGACGGTTTGCCCCGCATGCAGCGTCGCGTCGCCGTTCGCCGACACGCCCGCGACCGACACGTTGCCGCCGATACCGTTGACGTCGACGGTCCCCATCGAACCCACGCCGCCCGCGAGCGACACGTTGTTCGCGGCCTGAACCGCGACATTGCCGCCCGACTGCAACAAGCCGCCGAACGACACGCTGCCGGCTGTCGACTTCGCCGACACGTCGCCGACCGCGGTGGTCGCACCGAGCGACATGTCGCCGCCGGACACCGCCGTCAGCTTGCCGGCACCCTGAATCGCGCCGAGCGTGATGCTGTTTCCGGCATTGACGGCGATGTCCTTGCCGTACGTCAGTGCCGCGCCGCCGCCGAGCGCACCGCCCGCGTTGATACTGGCGGCCCCGAGACCGAACAGCGCGCCGCCGAGCGTCATCGCACCACCCGACGTCAACGTCGTATCGCCGTTCACGAGCCCGCCGGAAAGCAGCGCGAGTCCGCCGCCAGCATTGGCCCGCAAACTCCCGGTCGACACGACCGCGCCGCCGACGCCGAGATTGCCCGCCGTCGCAGTCAGCGTCGCGTCGCCGGTCGCATTGATCGCGCCCGCGACACCGAGGCTGCGTCCGGCCGTCACGTTCAGCGCACCGCCGCTGGACGCCGCACCGATACCCGCATCGCGCGCGGCCGCGATCGTCGTCGCGTTGCCCGACGTCACCACGCCGTTCACCATCACGTCGCCGACGCCGTTGTGGCCCTGCGCCCGCAATCCGATCGCGCCGCCCGCCTGCACCGAGCCGGCCGACAAATCGTTGCCGGCGGTCATCGCGAGATCGCCGTTGGTCGCGACGTTGCCTGTCACCGCGATATTGCCGCCCGCGGTGACGCTCGCCTGGTGCGCGAACGCGATCGCGTCGGCCGTCACCGAGCCACCCGCCGTCAACGTGCCGTTTTGCTGTGCGCCGACGCCTGCGAGCGTCATGTCGCGGCCCGCGTTCAGCGAAGCATTGCCGCCCGCGACACTCTGCCCCGTCACGGCGATGTCCTGTGCGGCGCCGACGTTCAGGTTGCCCTGCGTCGTCAGGCTCGTCGCACTTGCGTTGCCGCCCGAAGCGGTTACGGCGAGATCGCCCGCCGAATTGACCGCCGACAGCGCGACACTGCGCGCCGCATTGATCGTCGTCGTGCCGCCGGTATTGATTGCGCCCGCAACGGAAACGTCTCGTGCGGCTTGCAGTTGCATCGCGCCGAATGCGGTGGCCGCTCCGCCGAGCGTCACATCGCCGCCGCCGGCACCGCCCTTCGCCGTGACGTCGAGATTGCCGTTGACGGCCTGAACCGTGCCGAGCCCCGCATTGTTGCCGCCCGTCACGTTGACGGCCGCAGCTTGCAGCGCACCCGTCAGCGCGACGTCGTGCGCGGCATCGAGCGTCGCCGCCTGAGCGAATGCCGCGGAGCCCGCACCGTTGATGTCGCGGCCCGCGCTCAGCGTGCCGTCGCGTTGACCCGCCAGTGTCCCCGTCAACGCGATATCGCGGCCGGCCTGCACGTTCGTCGACTTCGCCACCGCAATCTGGCCGCCGAGTTGCGTATCGAGCCCGGACAGGCTGCTGAACGCACCCGCGGTCGTGGTCGCCCCCGTGAGCATGACGCTACCGTTCGTGGCGGTTGCCTTCAGATCGCCGTTCGACTCCACGCCGCCGTTGACCGTCACGTTACGTTGCGCGGTCAATGCGAGCGCATCGCCGCTGCCGAGTGTGCCGCCGATCGACACATCCCGCGCCCCCGTCACGTTCGCCGCCCCCTGTGCGGACGCCGCACCCGTGATGCCCGCATCGCCTTCGCCGGCGTTGCCGTTCGCCGTCAGCGTCAACGTGGTCGACGACGACGCATCGTGCAACGTCGCGTTGTTCCCGCCCGTCACCGCGATCGCGGCCGCCTGCATGCCGCCGGTCAGCGCGACGTCATGCTGCGCCGCATAGTTCGCGGTCGCGGCAAACGCCTGCTTGCCGCCGCCGTTGATGTCGTGTGCGGCCGTGACCGTGCCGTTCGCCTGTCCGACCATCGTGCCGTTCAGCGTGGCATCGCGGCCGGCCGTCAGCGTCGCGTCGCCGATCGCGCTGGTGCTCGCGCCGAGCGACAGGTCGAGGCCGGTCGCGATAGCGAGCTTGCCGCCGCTGTTGATGCCGCCGGTCGCGTTGAGGCTGCCTTGCCGCGCAGCCAGCGCCGTGTCGCCGACCGACTCGATCGCGCCGCTCACGGCGATGTCCCGCTGCGCGGTCACGCCGACCGTCGAACCGCTCGCAACCTTGCCGCCGATCGCAACGTCGTTCTGCGCGAACGCCGTGATCGCGCCCGCGGCGGCGACCGAACCGTCGATGCGCAGATCGCCCGCACCCGTTGCGGTGTTCGTACCGTTCGCGCGCAGCGCGATCGTGCCGGTCGACTCGACGTTGTTCACGGCCGCATTGCCGGCCGCCGTCACGCTGACCGACTGTCCCTGGATCAGCCCTCGCTGCGCGACGTCGCGCCCGGCTTCGAGCGTCGCCTGCTGACCGAACGTCAACGTGCCTGCGCCGACGATGTCGCGCGCCGCATTGACGATGCCTTGTCCCTGCCCGGCCAGCGACCCGCTCACGTTGACGTCGCGTCCGGCCGCGAGCGTCGTGTCGTGCGACACGGTCGTGTTGCCGCCAAGATTGATGTCGCTGCCTGCCTGCGCGTCGAACGCACCATTGCTCGCGATCGCACCGGTCGATCCGATACTGCCGGTCGCCCGCAGCGACGTGTTGCCGGCCGACTGCAACGAACCGCTGATGCCGATATCGCGCGCGGCGGCCAGCACTACGTCCGCGCCGCCCGTCACCGCACCGGTCACGCTCAGGTCGTTCGCCGCGCCGAGCGCGAGCGTCGACGCAGCCTGCACGTCGTGCAGCGTGGCCGATCCGCCGGCCGTCGTCCGCACGCTGCCGCCGCGCAGCGAGCCGGTGAGATTCGTATCGCCGCCGGAACCGAGGTTCGCCGCAAGCCCGAACGCAACGGCGGCCGCACCGTCGATCGCGCCGCCGGCGTTCAGCGTGCCGTTGCCCTGCGCGACGACGGAGCCGTTCATCGTCAGATCGCGTCCCGCGTTCACGGTCAGGTCACCGAGCGACGACGTCGAGTGCGTGCCCAGATCCACGGACTGCGCGGCGTTCACCGACAGGTTGCCGCCCGACTGAATATTGCCGGTGCTCGTCAGCGAGCCGGCCGCATTCGTCAGCGCGACGTCGCCGTTCGACTGGACCGTCCCGCCGATCGACGTATTGCGGCCGCCGCCGACGATCAGGCTGCTTGCCGTGCGCAGCGTGCCGTTGACGATCACGTCGCGCGCCGCGTCGATCGTCCCGTTCGTCAGCGAGTTCACGTTGCCGCCGATCGAAACGTCGCCCGTGCGCGTCGCAAGCCGAAGCCCCGCGTTGGCCTGCACGTCGTTCAGCGCGATCGAACCGGCTGCCGTCATCGACACGGCGCGCCCCTGGAACGCACCCGTCACGCCGATATCGCGCCCCGCGCTCAACGTCGTGTCCTGCGCGAAGCCGCTGGTGCCGCCGGCGACGATGTCGCGCGCGGCCGTGAGCGTCGCGACGCCCTGCCCGGCCAACGCACCGCCGATCACGAGATCCCGGCCAGCCGTGGCGGTCACGTCGCCCGTTACGGTCGTCGCGCCGGTCAGCGCGACATCCTGCGCACCTTGCACCGTCAGCGCACCCGCGCCGTTCAACGTGCCGGCCGACGCGACGCTGCCGCTGGCCGCCGTCATCGCCAGATCGCCGACGGCCTGCACGGTGCCGCTGCCGCCGACGATCACGTTGCGCTGCGCGGCAAGCGCGACCTGCGCGCCACCGGCCAGCGTGCCGTTCACGACGACGTCGCGTGACGCGCGCACGTCGGCGGCGCCGAGTGCCGCCGCGTTGCCGTTGAATACGACGTCGCCGCCGCCGGCGTTACCGTTTGCCGTCACACCGAATGCGCCGCCCGCCTGGACCGTCGCGAGATTCGCGCTGTTGCCGGCGTCGACCTGCAGACCATTGGCGAGCAGCTTGCCGGTCAGCGCGACGTCATGCGCGGCATTCAACGCGCCGTTCTGGCCGAACGCGATCGAACCGCTTCCCGTGATGTCGTTGCGTGCGCTCAGTACCCCGTTGCGCTGGACGATCACGACACCGGACGTATCGACGTTGCGCCCCGCGTCCACACGCGCGTCGGTCCCGACCATCAGCGAGCCGCCGACCGACGCGTCGCGCGCGATATCGGCGGCGAACGTCGTTCCGCTCGCAAGCGACCCGCTCACGCTCAGGTCGCGCCCCGCCTGCACGCTGACCGCGTTCTGCGCGGTCGCCTGCGACGCGACGACGGTGTCCTGTCCGGACGTCAGCGCGAGATCGCCGCCGCTCTTCACCGTCGCGTGCGTGACGACGTTGCCCTGCGTCGCCGTCAACGCCAGCGCGCCGGAGGTCTGCAGCGCCGCGTTGACCGTCGCATCGCGTTGCGCGGTCGCGCGCAGCGTGTCGCTGTTGGTCTGCCCGTTCACGTTGACGTCGCGGGCCGCCTGCACGGTCGTCGCGCCGGTCACGACCGACGTACCGTTCAGGTTCACGTCGCCCGTGCCGTCGGCGCCGCGCGCGGTAACCGACAACGCACCGCCGCCCTGTACGTCGCCGAGCGTGACGTTCGTGCCGCCCGCGACCGTCATGTCGCCGTGCGCCTGTGCATTCGCGACGTTCACGTTACCGCCTGCCGCCACGGCGAGCTTACCGCCGGACTGGATCGAGCCGGTCGACGTCACGTCGCCATTCGCGTCGATCGCGTAACCGCCGACCCCGATGTGCGTACCGGTCATCGACACGTTGCCGGCGCTATGAACCGTCGCCTGCTGCTGCGCGGCCGAGCCCGCGACCGATACGTCGCCGTTCGCCGACAGCAGCAAGTCGCCTGCGTTCGCGGCAAGCTGCGCGTCGGATCGCACCCCCATCCCCGCGGCGGTGCTGACCACCTGGATCTGGCCGGCCGTCATCGCGCCGAACGCGGTCGCGTCGATCGCGAGCGAACGATTCGCGCCGCCGTTCGCGGCATTGATCGCCGCGGCGGAGTTGTCCGAGCCGTTCGACGCGGTGCCGTACGTGGTGCCGTAGGTATCGACGGCGGCCGGCGTCACGAACTGACGCCCGGCGATCACGTTGATGCGTGTGCCGGCATAGAGCGGCGCGTTGATGCCGATCGTCTCGCCGATCAGGTCGATCGTGCCGACGGTCCCCTCGATCCCCGCGCCGGGCCCGTTGACGCCGGCATTGCCTTCGATCTGCAGGTGACCGCCGGTCACGTTGTAGCCGAGCGCCTTCGCGTTCGCGAAGTCGGTCGCGCTACCGCCCACGCCACTGAGGAACTGCGGCGCGCCGGTCGACAACGTCACGCCGATCGTGTTGGTGAAGCCGGTGCCGCGTGTCGTGATCCCGTTCGGATTCGCGATCACGACGGCCGCGGGTGCGCCGAATACTTCGAGCGGACCGTTCAGCAAGCTCGCGTAGGCATTGCCGGTCGACGTGACCTGGTTGACGATCACGCTCGCCGTACGGCCGTTCAGGTTCGGGTTGGCCTGCACGTTGCCGCCCGTCAGCGACGTGCCCGACATCAGGCTGTTGTTCAGAATCAGCCCGACCGGATCGATGTTGAATTGCTGATACTGGTTCAGCGAAATACCGGCCGCGTTCGGCGCGGTGATATTGACGACCGGCACGCCGCCGCCTGCGCCGGTCGACTGCGTGATGGCAGGCTGAAACGAGATCGGCGCCGTGGGATCGACGATGGGCGCGGCAGCCGCGAGCTGCATCGAGAATCGGACGCGCAGCGACGCGAGATCGAGCAGCCGCTGCCATGCGTCGTCGTCGATTCGACGATTGCCCGCGCCGAGCACGCCGGCTGCATCGCGGCCCTGCTCGACGGTGACCGTGATCGGTCCGATGAACATCGCCAGCGCGAGAAGCGCGCTCGTCGCACGCTGCCACCAGCGATACGATCCCGCGACCTGCTCGACCGCGAAGAACCGCGGCGCACTTGCCGCCGACCGCGCACGTGCACCGATTCGCGCCGCACCGGCGGCGGCAAGCTGCTGCAAGGTCTTACGCTTGGACGTGTTCATCTTCTGTTGTTCGCTTCGTTTCATGGCCCCGCGCCGTACGCCATCGGCCGGCGGACCGTGGCGCCGAGCGATGCCGGGTTTCCCCGCCCGGCATCGCCTGCGTGTTCGCCGGGCGGCTGCCCGACGCTGCTACTGGCGGCTTGCTGCTTGCCGCTTACTGCTGGATCCGCGCGTTGCGGATCAGATCCGCCACGACCTGCGCGGTCGCCTTCTCTATCGCGACCTGCTCGAGTTGTTGCCGCAGCGTGTCTTTCGCCTGGTCGAACGGCGGCACCTGCGTCGGGCGCTTGTCGTCGGCACGCACGATCCAGTACGTATCGCCGACCTGCACGGGCTCGCGCGTCAGTCCGCCCTGCGGAAGCTTCACGAGCGCTTCGGCGAGCGGTTGCGGCCAGTTCTGCGTGTGGCCTGCTTCGATCGGCGTCTTGAACGAGATCCAGTTCAGCGCGCCGCCTTGCGCCGCGGCCGGCCCCTTGCTGAACTGCCGCGCGAGCCCGCCGAAGTCCTCGCCTTTCTTGAGCCGCGAAAGGATCTGCTTGGCGGTGTCCGCGTCGTTGACCGCGATCACGCTCGGCTTGTATTCGTTCTCGCCGAGCGTTGCGACAACCGCGTCGTAGCGCGCCTTGACGTCCGCATCCGTGACGGGCGCCGGCTTGACCTGATCACGCAGGTACGCCTGCGTCATCGCGAGCGCCTTCGCCTGCTCGGCGGCGGCAACGACCTGCGGCTTCGTGTCGTAGTGCTGCTTGAGCGCCGCCTGTCGAAACAGCTCGCGCGCGATCAGCTGGTTCTTCAGCGCCGCGCGCAGCGCCGGCGTATCGGGCGCCTTCGACGCGCGCACGGCTTCGTCGACCTGCGCTTGCAGGATCGGCACGCCGTTCACGCTCGCGATCGCATCGGCCGGCATCGCGGCGGTTGCATCGGCCGGTTTCTTCGCCGCCTTGGGAACCGCGTACGCGTGCGGGACGACAGCGCCGCACAGCATCGCCGCGACGAGCGCGACGCCGATCTTGCGAATCCGCGCCGACAGGTTGGGTTGCATCGCGATCTCGCGACCGTTCGACAGGCGATCCATGAAGTTCTCCATCAGTCCGTCCAGTTGAGTGTTGCCAGCAACACGCTGGCCTTCTTGCCGAGTGCGGCCGGTTGCACGAGCGCCTGCCCGACCAGCACTTCGGTCGACAGCGTCCCGCCTTTCAAACGCCATTGCGCACGCGTGCCGACACCCGTGCCGACGAGCGACGGCCAGCCGCCCTGCGCGTTCAGGTGCGTCTTGCCGCCGTCCAGAAACACGTACGGTTCGATGCGCGCGTCGTGCCACGCCGGCACGTTCTGCCAGGCCAGCTCGTTGCGCACGAATGCGCCGCTGTCGCCCGCGATCCCGCCTTCGGTAAACCCGCGGACCGAACCCATGCCGCCCAGAAAGATCTGCTCGTTGCCGAACAGCGCGACGCGGCTGTACTGCGCGCGAAGCGTGCCGCGATACGCCCAGATGGAACCGGCGAAATCGCCGAGCGTGAACTGCAGCGTGCCGGTGGCATCGAGCTTCGTGAACTGGCTGTGTGCGTCGTCGATACCGATGTCCGACGCATCGTGGTTGGCTGCCAGCCAGGGCAAACCCTGCGACACGCCGACATCCCAGGTCGCGGCTGCGCCCTGATCGCGCATGACGAAGCGGGACAGCCCGTTCAGCGCGACACGCAACACCGTCAGGTTCTGCGGCGACAACGGAATACCGTTGAGATCGCGCTCGGTGCGCAGCTTGTTGAGCGTCACGTCGACGCTCATGCGCCCGCGCGGCGAACGCATCAGCACGTCGTTCCAGCCGAGCATCTGGCTGAACGTGCGCCCCGCGAGCAGCGCGACGTCGCCAATCGCCTGCTGGTACTCGGACATCGACGCCGTGTAGCTGAAAGTCTGATAGCCGTACGGCACCGCCGCCGACAACACGACCGCGTTCGTGTCGGTCGTCCCGACGTAGCTGAACGACAGCGATTCCTGCAGTCCGATCACGTTGTCGGCTTCGACACCGGCGCGATAGCGCGTCTTGCCGGTCTGCGAGCTGCCGTAGTTGTCGATGCCGAAATCGTAATGAAGACGGTCGCCGTAGCGGTTCGAGATCGCGACGATCGAATCGCCCGGCGCTTCGCCGGGGAGAATGCGGATTTCGGCCTGATTGCGCCGCAACCGGTTGATCTGATCGACGCCCTGCTCCAGATCGGGCAGACGCAGCACGTCGCCCGGCGTGCTCGCGAACGCCCATGCGGTGCCGGCTTCGGTCAGCAACCCGCCGCCGCGCACTTCGTACCACTTCTCGTCGGGATCGCGCGGTCTCAGCGGCTTGCCGTTCAGCGTCAACGCGGCCACGCGGCCGGGAACGAGATTGATCTTCAGCGTGCCGGACGCGAGATTCTGCGGCCCGAGGTACGCACGCGTCGTGATGTAGCCGCGCGAGATGAACGCTTCCGTCAGCCGGCGCAGCAGCAGGTTGATCCGGTTGCGCCCGAGTTGCTTGCCGATGAACGGCGCCGCGATACGGTCCAGTTCGCGCTGCCCGAGGATCGCGTCGCCGGTGAATTCGATCCGCTCGATCAGGAACGTCGGCGCGACGTCCGGCAGCGTGTCGACGTCGGCGCCCGGCGGCAGGTCCGGCATCGCCGGCTGCTCGGGCACCGCGATCTGCGCCGGCGGTTGCGCGATCTCGTCGCGGCGCTGCCGGTCGCGCTGCTCCTGCAGCAGACGCTGCGCGGGATCCTGTTCCGCACGCGGCACCGCGAGCCCGGCCGGCAGCGCGCCGAGGCCCGGCAGCGCGCCGAGGCCCGGAAGCGCGCCGGCCGGCGGCGCGCCCGCGAGCTGTGCATGCGCGCACGGCGACATTGCGCCGATCGTCAATGCGAGCGCGGCGGCGATGCGGTGATCCTTGTGCGACATCACAGGCCGAACCACGACACGAGACCCATGTGATTGCGGTTGCCGATCGTCACGAGATCGCGATGAGGCGGCCGGATCGTCACGACGCCGCCCGCAGCGAGCACACCTTCGGGCGCGCTGTACGCGCCGCCTTCGATGTCGGCCTCGCCGGTCAGGCGCACCTTGCCGGTTCCGCCGGTAAACACGCCACCGGTATCGGCCGCATAGATCGCCGCCCAACGATTGCCGAACCACGCTTTCAGGTCGTGGTCGCGGTTGATCACCGTGTAGCCCGGCACGCCCTGCGCGAGCGTCTTCGGCGCGTCGAGCGTCAATGCGCCGAGCGCGAGCACGGTTCCGCCCGTGTTCGTGATCTGCGTACCGGCTTTCAGCTGGATGTCGGCGTTGGCCTCGATCACGCCGCCGAACGCCTGCACGTTCGACGACGCGCTCGCGCGGCAGAACACGAAACACGAGCGCCGATACGCTGCCTGCCCGGTGAAAACGGCCTGCGTGAGGATGTTTTCGCGCGCGGCGATGTCGATCGCGCCGCCATTCGACAGGATCGATCCGCCGATATTCGTCACGTTCGCGGCGCGCACGGTCACGTTGCCCGCATCGGCCGTGATGTACGCGAGTTTCGATGCGTCGGCCAGCGCGCCATAGTCGACGGTGAAGCCGTCGCTACGATGCTTGAAGAACAGGAAGCGGCCGCCCTGCTCGGAGAAGCCGACCACCGCACCGTTCTGCACGCCGGTGCTGTGGTCGACGATGTTCTGCAGATCTCCGCCCGCGTCGATCGACACGCTCCGGTTCGACAGGATCCGTGCATTCCGGTTGACGATATCGGCGCCCGCGGTCAGCGACACATCGCCCTTCACGCCGAACAGGATGCCGATTCCCGTTTGCGGCAGCGACTGGTTCAGGATGCGGCCCGCCGCGTTCAGCGTTACCGCGCCCGCCGAATCCGGATCCGCGTCGATCGCGGTCTGCCCTTGCACCAGTGAGCCGACGTTCACGATGTCCGCCGCGCTCTTGAGCACCACGCCGCTTTGCGACGATGCCACGGTGGCGCCCTTCATCGCGTCGTCGGGATTCAGCGCGATGCCCGCGCCGTTCAGCTTGACGCTGCCCGACGCCATCAGGCTGCTGCCCGTCAACGCGATCGCATCGGCTGCCGACACGTTCGCGTGGCCGCCGCGCGACTTCAGGTCGGTGTCGGTCAGCGTCATGCCGCCCTGAACGGTGACGTCGAGGTCTCGCGCGACGTCGATCTTCGCGTTGGACATCTCGACGTTGCCGTTCGACGTCAACGTGAAATCCCCCAGCGACGCATTCATCGCGCCGGCGCTGCGCACGCCGGGGCCGCGGTCCGTGACGATCAACTGCACGCGCCCGCTCGTCACGCTGCCTGCGGCCGTGATGTCGATCGCGTAGGACGATGCGGTGTCCGGCTGGGTCGTCGCGGTACGCGAGAGCCAGTCGTTGGCGTTGTCGTTCGGCGACAGCCCCGTGTTCAGCTCGACACGGCTGCGTCCGGCCAGCAGGCGCACGCCGGCCGTCGCCGACGAAAACGTGTTGTCGATCGCGCCGTCGACGACGATGTTCTTCGCGATCAGATCCAGCCCGATCAACGCGCCGGCCAGGCCGCCCGGACCGACGACGATCGTGCCGGTCGACGTATCGAGCACGATGTTGCGCTGGATCACGCCGGGGGCGATCTGCAGGTCGTTGAAGCTCACGTTGCCGGTCGACAGCGCGACGTGCCCGGTATTGACGAACGATCCGCCGTTGACGGTGATGCCATTCGGGTTCGCAAGCACGACGTTCGCGCGCGGCCCCGCCACGGCGATCTCGCCTTCGATCAGGCTGCGGTTCGTGCTCGTCACCTGGTTGACGATCGTGCGCGCGTTGATGCCGACGTTGTTCAGCGTCGCGCCGGCGGTCGTCACGTTGAACGACGAATACGTGTTGCTCGATACGCCGGCGACCGCTGGCGCAAGATTGACGAGCTGCCGGCCATTCGGCCCGACCGACACGCTGGTGGGCGTGCCGCCGTCCGCGACGATCCCCGCGGCGGCGGCGCAATGCGGCAGCAATCCCGTTACGGCAAGGCAAAGGCACAGCGCGCGCCAGCCCCCGGTGCCTGCGCGCCCCATTGAATCGGTGCATCCCATTCTGATCCCGCGCACGGCTTCGCCGGCCGTGCGCCCTCGGTTTTTTGGTCGTGTGGTCGTACTGCTTTCGTCATACTTTTTTGAGATACCGAGGAAGAGTAACGGCGGGGGCACGCCTTTCTTTAGGGTGCTTTATCGAATAATTTCTCTAATCGCTTCGGAGTCGACATTACAAATCGATTTCACGTCGAGGCACAATGAAGGTGTCCGATTCATCCCGCTCCTCATGTCCTCTACATCGACGAACACACCGCTCACCGTCATCCATCTGAACGGACCGATCAACAGCGGCAAGACGACGATCGGCCGCGCACTCGCACGCGTGCTGCCTGATGCGCACTTCATCGACGGCGACGATCACGACGCGCCTGAAGATGCGCCGTTCGACGTGCAATGGGCCATAGCGCTGGAGCGACTGGTCACGCAGATCGCGCAAGCGCGCGAACGCCACGTCGTAATCGCTTATCCAATCGGCGGGGCGGAATTCGAGCGGCTGCGCGCGGCGTGCGATGTACGCGATGCACGATTGTTCGTCGTCACGCTGGCACCGCCCGAAGCGGTCGCGGCATCGAATCGCGGCACACGTGCACTGACGGACTGGGAGCGGCAACGGATCGCGCAGATGTATCGCGAAGGATATGCATCGCGCGCGTTCAGCGATTGCGTGATCGATACGTCGAACGCGTCGGCCGACGCGTGCGCGACGGAGATCGCTCGCCGCGTGGCACTTCCCGTGCGTTGACGCGGCTGCTTCGGCCGTGCGCCATCGTCAGCGCACCGTATGCACGTCCGGATGCATGCCCGCGGACGCGCACCGCTCTCAACGATGCTGATGTACACCCGACACGACCTGCTCCCGCGCCCCCTTCCGGCTCAACATCAACGTCACCACCGCCGACACCGCGAGCGTCCCCGCGACCACATACAACCCCGCCGCATACCCGCCCGTCACGTGCTTCAACCAGCCGATCGCGAACGGCCCGACGAACCCGCCGAGATTGCCGATCGAATTGATCATCGCGATCCCCGCCGCCGCCCCGGCGCCTGACAGGAACGCGCTCGGCATCGCCCACAGCGGCGCCTTCGCGGCACTGATCCCGATGTTGACGACGACCAGCGCCAGCACGGTCAGCAACGCCGTGCTCGCCTGCCCCGCGAACACGAAGCCGACGCAGGCCAGCACGCACGGAATCACGACGTGCCACGTGCGCTCGGCGGTGCGATCCGAATGCCGCGCCCACCCGATCATCGCGACCACGGCGGCGATGCTCGGAATGCCGGTCAGCAGGCCCGTCTGCAACGCGGTGAAGCCGAACTGCTTGACCATCAGCGGCGCCCACAGGCCGAGCGTATAGAGCCCCGCCGACGTGCCGAAGTAGATCAGCGCGAGCGCCAGCACGCGCGGGTCGCGCAGCGCCTGCCACGCGCCGGCCGTATGCCCGGCATGCGTGTGGCGCGCATCCGCTTCCGCCTTCAGCTTCGCGATCAGCCAGTCGCGTTCGTCGGCGCGCAGCCACGCGGCCTGCGACGGCGCATCGGTCAGGCGCTTCAGCACGACGAAGCCGAGCACGACCGCCGGCAGCGCTTCGACGATGTACAGCATCTGCCAGTCGGCCAGCCCGAACATCGGCGGCATCTGCATGATCGCGCCCGACAGCGGCGAACCGATCGCGGTCGAGATCGGCGCGGCCGCCATGAACCACGCGGCGGCCACCGCACGCTGCTTCGCGGGAAACCACAGGCTCAGGTACAGGATGATGCCGGGGAAGAAGCCGGCTTCCGCGATGCCGAGCAGAAAGCGCAGCACGTAGAAGCTCGTCGGTCCGGCCGCGAACGCGGACACCGCCGACACGATTCCCCACGTGATCATCACGCGTGCGATCCAGATGCGCGCGCCGACGCGATGGAGAATCAGGTTGCTTGGCACTTCGAACAGAAAGTAGCCGATGAAGAACAGGCCGCCGCCGAACCCGAATGCGGTCGGCGACAGGCCGATCGCCTTGTTCATCGTCATCGCCGCGAAGCCGACGTTGACGCGATCGAGAAAGCTGACGAAGTAAAGCAGCATCACGAACGGAATGATGCGCCACATCAGTTTCCGCGCGACGCGGGTTTCCAGATCCGCTTGCATGTGTCTCCTCCTTCGAGGTCGGGCCGTGCGCCGTCGGTCGATGGACCTCGAGCGCCGGCCGGCGCCCGGCTCGCGTCGCATGCGCGAGTCGCGGGCTGAAAATGCGTGAGTGGAGCGAGCGGGCGGCGCTCGGCTGCGCGCACGCGCGGCCGTCACCGCGTCGCTGCCGTCAGGCCGCGACCGCCGCGTTCGCGACGCGCTCGCAGACGGCCGCCGTTACCTGCGCGGTCGTCGCGCTGCCGCCGAGGTCGCGCGTGTGCAGCGACGGGTCGGCCGTCACGGCCTCGATCGCGTGCATCACGCGCGCGGCGGCATCCGCCTCGCCGAGATGTTCGAGCAGCATCACGACCGACCAGAACGTGCCGACCGGATTCGCGAGCCCCTTGCCCATGATGTCGAACGCGGAGCCGTGGATCGGCTCGAACATCGACGGATAGCGGCGCTCGGGATCGATGTTGCCGGTGGGCGCGATGCCGAGGCTGCCCGCGAGCGCGGCGGCGAGATCGCTGAGGATGTCCGCGTGCAGGTTGGTCGCGACGATCGTGTCGAGCGACGCCGGGCGGTTGACCATGCGCGCGGTCGCCGCGTCGACGAGTTCCTTGTCCCACGTCACGTCGGGGAATTCCTGTGCGATCTGCTTCGCGATCTCGTCCCACATCACCATCGCATGCCGCTGCGCGTTGCTCTTCGTGATCACGGTCAGCAGCTTGCGCGGCCGCGACTGCGCGAGCCGGAACGCGAAACGCATGATGCGTTCGACGCCGGCGCGCGTGAGGATCGACACGTCGGTCGCGGCCTCGATCGGATGGCCCTGGTGCACGCGGCCGCCAACGCCCGCGTATTCGCCTTCGGAGTTCTCGCGGACGATCACCCAGTTCAGGTCGTCCGGCCCGCAGCGTTTCAGCGGCGCGTCGATGCCCGGCAGGATGCGCGTCGGGCGCACGTTCGCGTACTGGTCGAAGCCCTGGCAGATCTTCAGGCGCAGGCCCCACAACGTCACGTGGTCGGGCACGTCCGGGTCGCCCGCGGAGCCGAACAGGATCGCGTCCTTGCCGCGCAGCGCGTCGAGGCCGTCGGCCGGCATCATCGCGCCGTGCCGGCGGTAGTAGTCGGCGCCCCAGTCGAAATCCTCGAACGCGAACGCAAAGCGGTCGCTGCCGCGGGCCAGCGCTTCCAGCAACTGCTTGCCGGCAGGCACCACTTCCTTGCCGATGCCGTCGCCGGGAATCGTTGCGATACGGTAGGTCTTCACGCGGACATCCTCCATTGATCGTGAGCGTGAACGCACTTTATCGAACTGGAAGTACGGAAAACGTGGCTATACTCAAAGCATCTTTAACTTCAATTCACGAATCCCGTCATGGCGGATACCGTCCAGCCGGCCGATCTCGGCTTCTTTTCGACGCTGGCTGCGTCGGGCAGCCTGAGCGCGGCCGCGCGCGAACTCGGGCTGACCGCGGCGGCCGTCAGCAAGCGGCTCACGCAGATGGAGCGGCGCGCGGGCGTGACGCTCGTCAATCGCACGACGCGGCGGATGATGCTGACGCCGGAAGGCGACGTGTACCTCGACTATGCGCGCCGGATCCTCGATCAGATGGACGAGCTCGGCGAACTGCTCGGCAGCGCGAAGCAGCGGCCGAAAGGCCTGCTGCGCGTGAACGCGACGCTGGGTTTCGGGCGCAGCCACGTCGGCCCGGCGATCTCGCGCTTCGTCGCGCGCTATCCGGAGGTATCGGTGCAGTTGCAGTTGTCGGTGATGCCGCCGCCGCTCACGGACGACGCGTTCGACGTGTGCATCCGCTTCGGCGAACCGCCCGATACGCGCGTCGTCGCGCGGCGGCTCGCGCCGAACCGCCGGCTGCTGTGCGCGGCGCCCGCGTATCTCGCGCGGCACGGGACGCCCGGCACGCCGCACGACCTGACGCGGCACAACTGCATCGGCATCCGGCAGGGCGACGAGGGCTACGGCGTGTGGCGCCTGACGAGCGGACGCGGCGCGGCCCGCCACACGGAAGCCGTGCGGATCAACGGCAACCTGACGACGAACGACGGCGAGATCGCGGTGAAATGGGCGCTCGACGGGCACGGAATCCTGATGCGCGCGGAATGGGATCTGCGCGACTATCTCGCCGACGGCAGGCTGGTCGTCGTGCTGCCCGAGCACGAAACGCCGAGCGCCGACATCTACGCGGTGTATGCGCAGCGTCACCAGATGTCCACGCGGATTCGCGCGTTCGTCGATTTCGTGGCGGAGGATTTGGGGCGGTTTAGGGCGGTGTAAGGCGGGTATTCCGCACCCCATGCGGGTCGACTGTCGGTGCTGCGGGCATGCGCGCGCCTGCGCCTCTCCATATGCCGCTGCACTGCTGGCCCCGCAGCATACGATGTAAATATTCCGGCGAATTTCGTGCTAAATCGCCAAAATATTTACATCCTCCGATACGGATCAAAGGCCAGCGCCTGCCACCTCGCAACCGCTTGAGGACCTTCCGTCCGCATACCGCCGTCAAGCCACCGCTACGAGCCCGCTGTAGCGATCGCCGGCAGCGACTGCACCCGGCAGCGCCGGCCGCCACCCCACCGCCCCCGCCGCCGCCAGTCCCGCCTGCTCATACCCGGCCTGCACGAAGCGTTCCGCGATCCAGTCGACGAACGCCCGCACGCCGGGCGACACATGCGGGCGCTTCACATAGACGGCCGACACCGCGAGCGCATCGGGTTGCCAGCGCGGCAGCACTTCCCGCAACCGCCCCGCGTCGATCAGCGGCTGCGCGGCGACGCGCGTCGGCTGGATCAGCCCGAGGCCGTGCACGCCGCAGGCGAGATACGCCTGCTCGTCGTCCACGCTGACGATGCCGTCGAGTTGCACCTTGCGCACCGCGTCGTCCATCACGAATTCGAGCTCGACCGGACGCTGGCCGAACACGTGCGACCCGGCTACCGCGCGATGCGCGTCCAGATCGTCGGGCGTGCGCGGCACGCCGAAGCGCTCGAGATACGCGGGGCTCGCGCACGTCACGCGCTCGAGCGAGCCGAGCCGGCGTGCAACGAGCGACGAATCGGGCAGCGCACCGAGCCGGACGCTGCAGTCGATCGCGTCGCCGATGCGATCGCCCGCGCGCCCGGCCATGGCGAGCATCAGTTCGAGATCGGGATGTCGTGCATGAAATTCGCCGAGCGCGGCCAATACGATCGCGCCCGCCACCGACGCCGGCAATTCGACGCGCAACGGCCCGCTCGGATGCAGCGCGGCGCCGCGGATGCTCGCTTCGAGCTCGTCGACGTCCGCGGTGATGCTGACGCAGCGCCGGTAATACGCATCACCTTCGGGCGTCGCCCGCAACGCGCGCGTCGTGCGCACCAGCAGCGGCATGCCGAGCGCCGCTTCGAGTTCCTGCACGGTGCGCGTCGCGGTGGCGCGCGAAATGCCGAGCGCCTGCGCCGCGCGCGTGAAGCTGTTCATTTCGACGATGCGCGTGAAGATGCGCATCGCGCGGATCGGATTGTCCACCCAACACCTCTGCGTGGTTGCGATATGCCGCGGCGCGCGTTCGCGCACCGTGCGTGCGTGTCAATATCGACGTCGATGTCGACGCAAGCCGCGCGACCCGCGCGGCCGTCGGGTCAGGCGTTCGCCGCCGCGACGCCGGGCGCCGGTTCGGCGAGCAGCCGTTGCGCGAGCGCCAGTGCGTCGTCGCGGCTCGCCGCCGCGTTCAGCGGATAGCCCCAGACCTTCTCGAAGGCGCCCGAAAAGGCGTTGAGCGCCACGCGCCGCGCCGCGTTGGGCTCGATCGCGATCATCCCGGGGATCCGTTCGCGCGACAGCGCACGGTTGGCCTTGCTCCACTTCGCGAGCTGTTTGCGCATCTCGTGATCGTTGTCCGCGCGATCGTCGCCGGACGGGGCATCGTCGGTCAGCAAGACGAAGCGTTCGCGCCGCGCGAGCAGCGCGTCGAGTTCGGCAATCAGGCGGGCGGGATCGGTGTGGGTCGAGCCGCTGTAACGCAGCCAGACAAACGGGAATTCAGTCGTGACGATTTGCATGTCGACCTCCAGATGAGAACGATTCTCATCTTATGGATCGAGACCCGATGCGTCATTTCTCATCCCGGCCAACTGCTTTTTCAATCCGGCCAAACGTGTGCGAGCGCGCAGCGTAGGCGTTCAGCGTTGCCGGTCGGTCAGGTATTGCGTCGGCGACTTGCCGGTCGCCTTGCGGAACATCGTGACGAAACTGCTCGCGCTCTCGTAGCCGAGATCGATTGCGATCTGATGCACGCGGCGGCCGGTCGTCAGCATCCGCAGCGACAGCGCGACGTGCAGCCGACGGCGCCAGTCGCCCAGGCTCATGCCGAGTTCCTTCGTCGCGAGCCGCGTGAGGCTGCGCTCGCTGATGCCCGCGCGCCGCGCGAGTTCGGCCAGCGGCGACTTGTCGGCCGGATCGTCGAGCAGATGGTCGATCAGCTTGCGCAGCCGGCGGTCGGCCGGCATCGGCAGGTACAGATCCTCGACCGGCGCCGCGACGAGTTCGTCGAGCAGCGTCGCCACCAGCCGCCCCTGCGGCCCGTCGACGTCGTACAGGTTCGGGAAGCTGGCCGCCTTCAGCAGCAGTTCGCGCAACAGCGGCGACATGGCCAGCGTGCAGCAGCGCGTGGGCAGCTCGAGCGCCGCGTCGGGTTCGACCAGTACCGCGTAGAAAGTCGCGCCGGCCGAGCCGCGCGCCGCATGCGGGACATCGCCCGGAATCCAGACCGTGCATTGCGGCGGCGCAGTCCACACGCCGCCGTCGATCTCGCAATAGACGACGCCGCTCAACGTGTAGAGCAGTTGCGCCTGACGATGGCTGTGCCGCTCGAGCCGCCATTCGGGCTCGACGACCGAGCCGCCGAACACGACGAGCGGACGCGGCACGTGATAGACGTCGGCGTCCGCGGCGGGATCGGTGATCGGTGGAAGGTCGCGCATGGAACGACGGGCTGTAAAGAAGGCCGGACGCCGGCGCGCCCTGTCGTGCTTATACCAGAAAGGCGCCGGCGCGGCCGCGCCGTTTGAAAACGGCCGTCTGCGGCCGCGCGCCGAACCGAATACAATGCGCCGATCCCCTGCCGCTGCGCCAACCTGCCGGAGCCGCCATGTTCGACCTGACCACGCTGACCACCTTCACGGCCGTCGTTCTGGGCCTGTTCCTGATTCCCGGCCCCGCCGTGCTGCTCGTGCTGAGCCGCACCGTGCAGGGCGGCCGCAAGACCGGCATCCTGACCGGCCTCGGCGTCGCGAGCGGCGACTTCGTGCATACGCTGTTCGCGGCCGTGGGGCTGTCCGCGCTGCTGATGACATCGGCACTCGCGTTCAACGTCGTGAAGCTGGCCGGCGCCGCGTACCTGATCTATCTCGGCGTGCGCGCGCTGCTCGAGAAGGCGGCCGACCCGTCGCTGCCGCAGGTGTCGCCCGTCACGCCGCTCAGGGCGTACTTGCAGGCGATTCCCGCCGAAGTGCTGAATCCGAAAACCGCGCTGTTCTTTCTCGCGTTCATGCCGCAGTTCGTGCATCCGGAGCGCGGTTCGACGTTCGTGCAGTTCGCGGTGCTCGGGCTGATCTTCGTCGTGCTCAGCTCGCTCTACACGACACTGATCGCGTGCTCGATCCGCCCGCTCGGCCGCATCGTGACGCGGCTCACGTGGCTCACGCGCTGGCAGGGCAAGATCATCGGCTCGATCTTCATCGCGCTCGGGCTGCGCGTGGCCGTGCAGCAGCGCTGATGTGCGCGGCCGCATGACGCGCGCCGACGCCGACCTGCTCTACACCGACCCGCGCCTCGTCGCGGTGTACGACGTGTTCAACGCGGGCGATCGGGACTTCGCGTTCTACGCGGCCGCGATCGGCGCCGCCGGGCAACGCATCCTCGATCTCGGCTGCGGCACCGGCACGTTCGCGCGACGGCTCGCGGCAGCCGGGCATGACGTCGTCGCGATCGATCCCGCACCGGCGATGATCGATTACGCGCGGCGCCAGCCGGGTGCCGACGCGGTACGCTGGCTCGCGTGCGCACTCGACGGCCTGCCGCCCGGCGCGCCGTTCGATGCGGTCGCGATGACCGGGCACGCGTTCCAGTGCCTGCTGACCGACGACGACATCGATGCGACGCTGCGCGGCGTGCGACGCGTGCTCGCCGACGGCGGCCGCTTCCTGTTCGACACCCGCAACCCGCGTATCGAACCGTGGCGAACATGGACACCCGCGCAGTCGGCACGCAGCGTCGAGTCGCACGCATTCGGCATCGTCGAGCTCCATCACGCGGTGCGGGCGATCGACGGCGCGATCGTGACGTTCGACACGCACTACCGCTTCCGTCGCGACGATACAGTGCTGACGAATACGAGCCGGCTGCGTTTCATCGCTCGATCCGAATTGCAGGCCCGCGTGACGGCGGCCGGCTTCGCGTCGGCCGACTGGTGCGGCGATTGGGACCGTGCCCCGTTCGACGAGGCGACCAGCGCGGAGATCATCGCGATCTGCCGCGCGTAACGGGCGCAGCGCAGACATCACGCGCCCCTCTCGTCATCACACGCCGTCGAGCGCGCGCCGCACCCCGTCCCAATCGAGCCCGAACCGCGCGAGATACTTGCGCAATCGGTCCGCATCGTTCGGCTGCTTCTTGCTCTGCCGCGACACCGCGAACAGCGTGCGCCCGGCTTCCGACAGGCTCGCGGACGTGCGGCACACGTCGAGCACGCGTTCGAGCTGCGCGCGGTCGAACAGGTCGAGCTCCGCCGCCCGCGCACCGAATACCGCGTCGACGCATGCATCGGACGCCCCCGCACCACCCGGCGACGACCACGTGCGCGTCAGCCGCTCGACTTCCTGCTCGGCGAGCGCCTCGGTAATCCGCCCCGCATCGGCCAGCGTCGCCATCCGCGTGACCGAGGCCGACAGCTCGCGGAAGTTGCCGGCCCACGTCGCGCGCGGCGACGCCGCGAACGCGAGATAGCGCCGCTTCGCCTCCACGTTGAACCGCACCTGCTCGCCTTGCTCGCGGCCGAAACGGTCGAGCTCGAATTCGAGGTTCGGCTCGATGTCCTCGCGGCGCTCGGCGAGTCCCGGCAGTTCGTAGGTCCACAGATTGATCCGCGCATACAGATCCTCGCGGAACGTACCGGCAGCCACCATCTGCCGCAGGTCGCGATGCGTGCCCGCGATCAGCTCGAAATCGCTGCTCGCCTCGACGTCCGCGCCCACCGGCAGGAAGCGCTTTTCCTCGATCGCCTTCAGCAGCATCGCCTGTTCGTCGAGCCCGAGTTCGCCGATTTCGTCGAGAAACAGCAGCCCGCCGTCCGCTGCGCGCAGCAGCCCCGCGCGCGCCGACTGCGCGCCCGTGAACGCGCCTTTCACGTGACCGAACAGCGTCGACATCGCCGCGTCGCCGCGCAGCGTCGCGCAGTTGACCTCGATGAACGGCCCCGCGAGCCGGTGCCGTCCACGCTTCAGTTCGTACACGCGCTTCGCGAGAAACGACTTGCCGGCACCCGTCGGCCCGACCAGCAGCATCGGCGCGCGCGACCGCACGGCCACGCGCTCCAGTTGCTCGATCAGCGCGTTGAAACGCGCGTTGCGCGTCGCGATGCCGGCCTTCAGGAACGACACCGTTTCGTCGCGCTCGCGCGTGAAGCGCTGCGCGATCCGGTTGTAGCGCGACAGGTCGAGATCGATCACCGAGATCGTGCCCGGCCCGCTCGGCCCTTCGTCCGTCCGCTGCGGCGGCCCCGTCTGCACGAGACGCGCGGGCAGGTAGCGCGCTTCCGCCAGCAGGAACCAGCAGATCTGCGCGACGTGCGTGCCGGTCGTGATGTGGATCAGGTAATCCTCGTGCTCGAGGTCGAACGGATACGCGCGTGCGTAATCGTGCAGCGTCGCATAGACCTCCTCGAAATCCCACGGATCGTGGATCGTGACCGGCGTGAGCCGCACGTCGGTGTGCGGCGACACGCGCGCGAGATCGTCCCGCACCTGGTTGGCGAGACGCGTGTAGTCCAGCGAATGCAGCAGTTCGAGCCGGTCGATCGGCAGGCCGGGCTGCTCGCACAGCGAAATCGTCGGCCGCCATTTGCGGTAACGGCGCGGCGCGCGGCCGCCCTGGTCGAGCACGGTGCCGAGAAAACCGATCGCGACGGTTTTGCGCATGTTTATCTCATGGGATAAGAGGCGATCCGATTGTATCGGATATTCATGGCGGCGCGGTGCAACGAGCGTTGCCACCAGGCCGCGCCAAATAAAAAATTCCCTTTATTTTCAATCGCCTGGGAAATTTCACGAAAGCCCACGCCCGCACTGGCACGCTCCTCGCTAAATAGAAGACGCCGGATGTCCCGCTGGCCCACGAGCCAGGGTTCAACAAGCCCTGCTGGTGCGCTGCCGCCGAACCTCGTTCGTCGCGGCAGCGCATGCCGCCATGGACAGACGAAGGCAAAGGGGCGCGCGCCAGGATGCTTCGCCCGGGTTCGAATCCCGGGGCGCCCCATTTGTTCGGAAGCTCAGTCAGGTGGAGCAGCCGGCGAAAGCCGGCCGGTGGCGGGTTCGAATCCCGCTCGAACGCTGTCCGCAAGGACGGTCTCGTATGAAAAGTAGTACCCGCCGGTGCGGGCCGAGAGGCCCGCCGCGCGTCGGACCGGTTGCGGTTCCGCGCGATCGGCCGGGCGGCCGCACGGCCCGCGCGAATGCGCACGACGACGCGATGCAGGACGCGTCGCCATGCGCTTCGACGCCGGCCAGCGTGCCGCCCGCCCGATTGCGTCGCACCGCGATCCGCCCGATGCGCGTCACCCGGCGGCCATTGAAGAAAAGGACAAGAATATGTGGATGCGACATGTCGTAAAAAAGAACGAACGCGCGCTGCTGATGAGCGAAGGCGATTTCGTGAAGGTGCTCGAACCGGGTGTGTTCAAGGCCTTCGATCCGTTCAAGCGCCTGTCGGTGCAGACCGCGCGTCTCGATGCGCCGCTCGCCGACGAAGCGCTGGCCGATTACCTGCGTCACGACGCACAGGATGTGCTCGCGCAGCATTTCGTCGCGATGGATCTCGCCGACGACGAAGCCGGCCTGCGCTACGAAGACGACGTGCTCGTCGAGATCCTGGCGCCCGGCACGCGCCGGCTGTACTGGCGTGGCCTGACCGCGCATCGGCTGGAGCGCATCGATCTCGCGCAGGACAGCATGCTGCCCGCCGCGCTCGTGAAGCGCATCGCGCAACCGTCGCTGCGTGCGCGCGGCGTGGCGGGGCTCACGGGCGTGCTGCTGGCTCAGGTGCCGGCGTACCACGTCGGTGTACTGAAGATCGACGGCAAGATCGAGCGGGTGCTGGACGCAGGTACGTCGGCGTTCTGGCGCTTCAACCGCGACGTCGCGGTCGAACTCGTCGATCTGCGCTTGCAGGCGATCGAAGTCGGCGGGCAGGAAATCCTGACGCGCGACAAGGTCGCGCTGCGGCTGAACCTGTCGGCGACGTGGTGCTATGCGGACGTGCTGCACGCGTTCGGCCAGTTGCAGAAGCCGGTCGAACACCTGTATCGCGAACTGCAGTTCGCGCTACGTTCGGCGGTCGGCACGCGCTCGCTCGACGCGCTACTGGAGGACAAGCAGTCGCTCGACGACGTCGTGATTGCGCAAGTACGCGCCCGTCTCGACGATTCAGGCGTGGACGTGCGCAGCGTCGGCGTGAAGGATATCGTGCTGCCGGGCGACATGAAGACGATCCTCGCGCAGGTGGTCGAAGCGGAGAAGTCCGCGCAGGCGAACGTGATTCGCCGCCGCGAGGAAACGGCGGCCACGCGTTCGCTGCTGAACACCGCGAAGGTGATGGAAGAGAACCCGACCGCGCTGCGACTCAAGGAGCTGGAAACGCTCGAGCGCGTCGCGGAACGGATCGACCGCATCTCGGTGTTCGGCGGTCTCGACCAGGTGCTGAACGGACTCGTCAGCATCAAGGGCGCGTAATGCAGGACCGACGCCGCGCGGATGTGCGCCGTCGGATCCGAAATGAATCAGGTGAAGCAATTGACGTCCTCGTCCACCTAAAGGCGGAGGATTCCCACACCTGGCGATGCACGTCCGCATCGGAGAATGTTCAGCGCAGCGTTGATATCACGATCATGCACGAGACCACAGTCACTGCAGGCCCATTCTCTTATTCTCAGTCCCGCGATACCTTTCGGCCGCGTCGTGCTGTCTTTCGATCCGCACGACGAACAGGACTGGGTCGAACCGCTTTCGTCCACTTCCTCGAACGTGGCCCCGTGCGCGATCGCTTTGTAGCGGAGCTTGTTTCGGAAGGACGACCAGGATGCGTCGTAGACGCTCTTCGCCATCCTGGTTCTGGCGAGTTTTGCGGCCGACACGTTGCCGACCGCGATGTAATCAAAACGCCGCACCAGATCGAGCGCGAGCTTATGCTGGAAATCGGCGCGGGCATTCGCGACCTTGGCGTGCAGCTTCGCGATATGCCGCTTGTGCTTTCGCGCCCGTTGCGCTTTCGCGAGTTTCTCGGCCGCGCATCGACCGAACCGATCGTTAGGCAGCTTCTCGCGCGTATCGTTGCAAAAGTTCCAGACGTAGTTCACCGCGCGGCTCTGCTTGTTAAGCAGTCCGTTGAGCGACTTCACCCGGTAGCGGTAGACAAGAATCATGCCGGTGATCCTAACCCGTGGGAGAAGCCGCCTGTCAACAGCACCCCTTTCCTTCCCGCCATCAATGGCGGGGTTTCCCGGAGCAAATTCTGATGAATGACATCGAATATCAGGTGATGGAACTGGCGAACGGCAAGCCGGTGAAGATGTGGACGCAAGGCGTCGCCGTCGAAGAGGAAGCGCGCACGCAACTGCGCAACACCGCGCAGATGCCGTTCATCTTCGGCCACGTCGCGGTGATGCCGGACGTTCACCTCGGCAAGGGCTCGACGATCGGCAGCGTGATTCCGACGAAGGGCGCGATCATTCCGGCCGCGGTCGGCGTCGACATCGGCTGCGGGATGATGGCCGCGCGCACGACGCTGACCGCGTCCGATCTGCCGGATTCGCTGGGTGGGCTGCGCAGCGCGATCGAGCGCGCGGTCCCGCACGGCCGCGCGCCGGGCCGCCGCGATCCGGGCGCATGGGGCGATCGCACGCCGGCCGCCGTGACCGACGCGTGGAAGTCGCTGCAACCGGGTTTCCAGCGGATCGTCGACAAGTATCCGAAGCTGGAAAAGACGAACCACTACGCGCATCTCGGCACGCTCGGCACCGGCAACCACTTCATCGAAGTGTGCATCGACGAGGCGGACCGCGTGTGGTTCATGCTGCACAGCGGCTCGCGTGGCGTCGGCAATGCGATCGGCAGCCTGTTCATCGAACTCGCGCAGGCCGACATGCGCCAGCACATCGCGAACCTGCCGGATCGCAACCTCGCGTATTTCACCGAAGGCAGCCGGCACTTCGACGATTACGTCGAGGCGGTCGGCTGGGCGCAGGACTACGCGCGACGCAACCGGCAGGCAATGATGGACGCGGTGATCGGCGCGGCGCGCGGCGTGATCGGCACACCGTTTTCGGTCGACGAGCACGCGGTGAACTGCCACCACAACTACGTGCAGCGCGAACGCCACTTCGGTGAAGACGTGCTCGTCACGCGCAAGGGCGCGGTGTCCGCGCAGAAGGGGCAGCTCGGGATCATCCCGGGCTCGATGGGCGCGAAGAGCTTCATCGTGCGCGGGCTGGGCAATCCGGAAAGCTTCTGCTCGTGCAGCCACGGTGCGGGCCGGACGATGAGCCGCACCGAAGCGAAGCGCCGCTTCACGGCCGACGATCAGGCGAAGGCGACGCAGGGCGTCGAATGCCGGAAGGACGCGGGCGTCGTCGATGAAATCCCGATGGCCTACAAGGACATCGACGCGGTGATGGCGGCCCAGCGCAGCCTCGTCGAAGTGATGCATACGCTGCGCCAGGTGGTGTGCGTGAAGGGATAGTGCGGTATGCGGCCGATGGCCGGCGGCCGCGCACAACGAAAGGAAAACGACAACGATGAAAACCGACAAGACGATGACGACCGTACGCAGCGCGCATCCGGTCGACCCGGCGGTGCGGGCGCGCGTGATGGCGGAGCTCGCGGAAGTCGAGCGCCGCCACGATGTAAGCGTGCTGTTCGCGTGCGAATCGGGCAGCCGCGGCTGGGGATTCGCGTCGCCGGACAGCGATTACGACGTACGCTTCGTGTACGCACACCGGCGCGACTGGTACCTGAGCGTCGAACCGCAACGCGACGTGATCGAACGGCCGCTCGACGACGAGCTCGACGTCAGCGGCTGGGAATTGCGCAAGGCGCTGCAACTGCTGCGACGCTCGAATCCGACGCTGCTCGAATGGCTCGACTCGCCCGTCGTGTATCGCGAAGATGCGCGCTGGGCGCCGCGGCTCAGGTCGCTGGCATCGGCGTTCTTCTCGCCGGTACGAGGGCGTCATCACTACCTCGCGATGGCGAAGAAGAATTTTCGTGGCTATCTGCAAGGCGACACGGTGCGTTACAAGAAGTACCTGTACGTGCTGCGGCCGCTGCTCGCGGTGCGCTGGATCGACATGGGGCTCGGCATGCCGCCGATGCGTTTCGCGGATCTCGTCGCCGGGGCCGTGCACGAGCCGGCGGTGCGCGCGGAGCTCGACGCGTTGCTCGCGCTGAAGATAGGCGCGAACGAAAGCGAGTACGGGCCGCGCCGACCGGCGATCCACGCGCTGGTCGAGACCATGCTCGCCGATGCCGAACACGACCGCGAATACAAGCGGCCGTGGGGCGACGTGGCGATGCTCGACGCGTTCCTGCGCGACGTGGTCGACGGCCGATGAAACGTGAACGGCGCGATGCCCCCGGGGATCGCGCCGTTCTTGCATCGGCACTCGTCCGATCAATGCAGGCCAGGCAGCAACGTCCGTGCCCGCATACTACGTGTCGTCGTCACGATCGCAGCGCATGGCGGCGGTATACTCGATGCCGTTCGCCAATGCGCGCCGCTGCACGCGCCGCAGCCTTCGACCTGCCCCGCTTGCTGACGATGCGCTTGCAGTCCGACGTCTTCCGCCCGCCCATCCACAGTCGATACGAACCGTCATGTCGCACCGCCTTTCGCTCGCCATCGCCGCCCTCCTCGCCGTTTCCCCGTTCGTTGCCGAGGCTCGCCCGCTCGCGCGGCCACCGGTCGAACGCGACTTCAAGAACTGGTCGGTCGTCTGCGACAACGGCAATCGCTGTATCGCGGAAAGCCACGCCGACGATATCGACGACGCACGCACCGGCCTGATCCTCCGCGTGACGCGCGATGCCGGCCCGGACGCGCAAGCCTCGCTCGACCTCTACGCGTCGGCGCCGATCGACTTGCGCACCGCACGCGTGGATGGCCGGCCGTTCGATGCGATGCCGGCGCAATGGCATGCGTTCGGCGACAAGAGCGACGACGACGCCCGCCCGCTCCGGATCCGGACCAGCGATCCGGCAACGGTGGCCGCGTGGCTGGCCGCGGCGCGTAATGCGCAACTGCTGAGCTTCGGCGATCCGGCCACGACGTCCACCGCACGCACGCCGTTGTCGGGATTGAATGCCGCGCTGCTGCTGATCGACGACACGCAGGGCCGCGTCGGTACGGTCACGGCGCTGCTGCGCCCGGGCACCAAGCCTGCATCGTCGGTGCCGGCCGCGCCCGCGTTGCCACACGCCGTCACGCCCGCGCCGCCGGCCGCCTCGGCCCTGTCGGCCGCCGAACAGCGTCCGCTCGTCGATGCGGTGCTCGCGAAATTCGGTGCCGACGTGAAGCAATGTGCGGCCGATGTCGAAGACGAAATGTCGGCGAGCGACCGCAGGAAAGCATCGCGAGCCGTCGCGATGTCGTCCGACGAGGCGCTCGTCGCGATCCCGTGCCAGACCAGCAGCATGTATAACCACACCGATCTGTGGTATCGCGTGCGGCGAACTCCGCCGTATGCGCCGGCCGCGATGAACTTCGGCGAGAACGCGAACGCGGGCCTCGATTCAGCGTCGTTCGCAAACGAATTGACCGACGCCGGCTACGATCCCGCCAGCGCGACGCTGTCGAGCAAGGTGAGGCTGCGCAGTGCCGGCGATTGCGGCTCGACCGCATCGTGGATCTTCGACGGCCGGCGCTTCATGCTCGGCGATATCGCGACGCACGGCGCATGCAACGGCCTGTTCGACGATCAATGGCCGCGCCTGTATCGACGGGCCGATGCGGCCGGAAGCCGCTGACGCACGTATCGCACCGAAACACGCCTGCAGAGATAACCCATAACAAAACGAGGGGCCGAACCATGCATCACCCATTCATCGCCGCGTCGGGCCACACGGCCGCGCCGCGGGGCACGCGCGGCTGGCGCAGCGCGCTTGCGTTCGCGCTGATCGCCATCACCGCATTCGTGTCGACACCGGCGCGCGCGGCAGACGCCGACGAGTCGGTCGAGATCCCGTTCTGGTCGCGCGACTGGACCGGCACGATCGGCAATCGCCATGTCGAAGTGTCTTTGTCGCGCGTCGCCGATACGATATCCGGCTGGTACTGCTACGCGCCATGCGCGTCCGACAAGCGCTATCGGCTTGCGTTGAAGGGTTCGCTCGATCCGCACGGCACGACGCTGTCGGAACGCGACAGCGGCGCGAAGACGAATGCCGATCGCGTGACGGGCACGTGGCGCGCCGCTTCGTTCGACAATGCGGTCACCGGCACATGGACCGCCCCGGACGGCAAGCGCACATTCCCTGTCTCGCTCGCGCAGAAGCGCGTAGGCAGACCATTCCCCTACGACATCCGCCTCGTCGCCGACCATCTGCCGGACGATGGCGGTTCGTGCAACGACGCGCCGCAGGTCACCGCGATCCGCTTGTACGATCACGACCGTCTCGTGCAGACGCTCAAGACCGATTCGCGAGGCACCTGCAACCTGTTCACACCGGATTTCGCCGACGTGAACTTCGATGGCTGGCCCGACCTGATGCTCGCACAGTCGATGGGGGCCGGCCCGAACATTCCGTATCAGACGTGGATCTTCAACCCGAAGACGCGGCGCTTCGTCGATGCGCCGCAGGGACTGCAAGACATCACGTCGCCGGATTTCGATCCGGTTCACCGGATCATCTGGACGGGCTGGCGCGCGAGCTGCTGCGAGCATGGCGTGACGACCTACCGCTGGCAGGGCAACGACGTGAAGGAGGTCGATTCCGCCAGCAGCTACTTGCTGCCGGTGCTCGACGGGAACACGCGCCGCTATTGCTACGTCGTGCCCGGCTACGACAACGGCCATATCGAGTATCCGCAACGCATCGAGCAGGCCGATACCGGGCTGCGCTCGACGCTGGGTGCGCTGAAGGACTGCGAAGTGGGTGATTCGCCGCAGATGTCGCGCGTGTATATCGACATCTGGAAACCGGGTGCGCCGGGCAGCGCCCCGACGCTCGTGCGTACCGAAAAGGTCGCTTGGAAACGTACGTCAACGCGCGCCGGCACGAAGTTCTGCCCGGACGTGCCGTTCTACGACAATGGCCGCATCCGCCGCATCCTGTTGCGCGACGATCCCGACCAGTGCAGCGACTCGAATCCCGACAAGAGCTAGTGCGCGGTGCGCCCGCGAGGGCGTACCGGCGTCGCGTCACGGTGCCGACGATCGTCTGCGGAAAAACGCATTCTATGCGGCGCGTCCCCATAAGCAACCAACGATTCGTTCTAAGGGCAGCCGCACACGTGCTCCTATAATCGCCGGACGGCAGGCCCCCTCGACCTTCACAACAACAAACGGAGCAACCATGACCGATCAGGCCCATTCGAACTGGCGTCTCGAAACCATCGCCGTGCACGGCGGTTATCGTCCCGACCCGACCACGCGCGCGGTCGCCGTCCCGATCTACCAGACCGTTGCGTACGCATTCGACGACACGCAGCACGGCGCCGACCTGTTCGACCTGAAGGTCCAGGGCAACATCTACACGCGGATCATGAATCCGACGACGGACGTGCTCGAGCAGCGGATCGCCGCGCTCGAGGGCGGCATCGGCGCGCTCGCGCTCGCGTCGGGGCAATCCGCCGTCACTTACGCGATCCAGACGATCGCCGAAGCCGGCGACAACATCGTATCCGCGAGTTCGCTGTACGGCGGCACCTACAATCTGTTCGCGCACACGCTGCCGCAGTACGGGATCACCACGCGCTTCGCCGATCCGCGCGACCCCGCGTCGTTCGAGCCGCTGATCGATGCGCGCACGAAGGCGATCTTCGCGGAATCGGTCGGCAACCCGCTCGGCAACGTCACCGACATCGCCGCGCTCGCCGAGGTCGCGCATCGCCACGGCATCCCGCTGATCGTCGACAACACGGTGCCGTCGCCGTACCTGCTGCGCCCGTTCGAGCACGGCGCCGACATCGTCGTGCACTCGCTGACGAAGTATCTCGGCGGCCACGGCACGAGCCTCGGCGGCGCGATCGTCGATTCGGGCAAGTTTCCGTGGGCCGAACACGCGGACCGCTTCAAGCGACTGAACGAGCCGGACGTCAGCTATCACGGCGTCGTCTATACCGAAGCGTTCGGACCGGCCGCGTATATCGGCCGCGCCCGCGTGGTGCCGCTGCGCAACATGGGCGCGGCGATCTCGCCGTTCAATGCATTCCAGATCCTGCAGGGCATCGAGACGCTCGCGCTGCGGGTCGAGCGGATCAGCGACAACGCACTGAAGATCGCGCAGCACCTCGCGCGCCACGAAAACGTCGAATGGGTGAACTATGCGGGCCTGCCCGATCACCCCGACCATCCGCTCGTCGCGCGCTACCTGTCGGGCCGCGCGCCGGGCATCCTGACGTTCGGCGTGAAGGGCGGACGTGACGGCGGTGCGAAGTTCCAGGACGCGCTGAAGCTGTTCACGCGGCTCGTCAACATCGGCGACACGAAGTCGCTCGCGACGCACCCGGCATCGACGACGCACCGGCAACTGTCGCCGGCCGAACTCGCGAAGGCCGGCGTGAAGGAGGAAACGGTGCGGCTGTCGATCGGCATCGAGCATATCGACGACCTGCTCGCCGACCTCGACCAGGCGCTCGCGCAGCTTTGAGCGGAACGGGCGCACCGGCTTGCCGGTGCGCCCGCATCGAACCGCTTGACCCTGGAGCGGCTTCAAGGTGTTCAATCTCCGGTTGATGCCCGGGCGACGCCCGGCGCGTACGATCGTGCCACGCAGCGTCCGACTGCGACGCGCCAACCGCCGAGAGGACTCATGACACCGACCGCAAAGCTCGCGCTGCTCACGTTACCGCCCGTGCTGGCGGCCTGTTTCGGCGCGCTCGCGGCCGCGTGGCGTGCGCCCGGCCCGAAAACGTCGAGCGTGATCCAGCATTTCACCGGCGGCATCGTATTCGCGGCCGCCGCGCTCGAACTGCTGCCGCAGGACCGCGCGCATGCGTTGTTTCCGGTCGTCGTCGGCTTCGTGCTCGGCATCGCGCTGATGCTGGCGATCCGCGCGCTGTCCGGCGCGATCGAGACGCGCTTCGAGCAAGCGCGTTTGCCGGTGAGTCTGATCATCGTCACCGCGATCGACCTCGTCGTCGACGGCCTGGTGCTCGGCATCGCCTTTTCCGCGAGCGACGAAAGCGGCATCATCCTGACCGTCGCGCTGACGCTCGAGGTGCTGTTCCTCGCGCTGTCGGTCAGCGCGGCGCTGGCCGCGGCCGGCATCGGCCGCATGCTGTCGATCGTCGTGCCGGTCGCGCTCGCAGCGCTGCTGAGCGTCGCGGCCGTGGCCGGCAATGCGGCGTTCGCGGGGTTGCCCGCGAATGTCTATGCGGTGCTCCTGGGATTGGGCACCGTCGCGCTGTTGTACCTCGTCACCGAAGAATTGCTGGTCGAAGCGCACGAGGTGCCGGAAACGCCGTTCGCGACGGCAGCGTTCTTCATCGGCTTCATCGTGTTCTTCCTGATCGAAGGATCGGTGAAGGCCGGGTAGGCCGCGCGCAACGGCGTGGTGGCTACCATGTCGTCGCGCCGGTTGGATAAGTGTCGACGATACGCGTGCCGTTGACCGGCGTGACACCCGCGTTGCGCAGTGTGGTCCACAGGTCGATCGCATGTTCGCGCGATTTTCGGCTGCCATCGTCGGTCAATACGTTCAGCGCGATCACTTGATCGCGCGTCGTCAGCTGCAGTTGTTCCTTCAGCTTGCGCGACTGATGCGACGCAGTGCGGACGTCACCGAGCATGATCCGTTTCTCCGTGATGGTCGGCTCGTCACCGGGATCGGCCGGCACGAACGTCAGCCGGCCGTTGTCGATCTCGCATTGCCCGCGCGCGAACGTCGCGGTCCACGCGCCGGCCGGCACGGCCGCGAACTCGCAGCGCATTTTCTCGTTCGCGCGGATGCCGAGGTCGTGCGCCGGCACGTGCGACAGCGCACGTTCCGGCCAGCCAGCCGCCATCGCGGCCGTCGACGTCAGGCACGCCGCCAGCACGATTCCTTTCGCGATATTGCGCATCGCACGCTCCTTTTCCGTAAATGCGGCCGACGGGCGTCGTCCCGGTCGGCCGCGAATCAACGATCAAAGCACCGCGAAGCGGTTGTCGTGCGCGTCGACCATCGGCGTCTTCTCGCCGCGATGAACGGTCGAGCGATGAATTTCCCGATTGCGCGCGACGGCGGCCGGACTCGCCGGATAGTCGTGATTGGGGCTCGGGATCACGCCGTCGTGGCGCGCGCGCACCAGCTCCTGAATCACTTCCTGACGGCTTTTCGGCTGCGCGACCACGGCTTGCGAGAAGGCTGCTATCGACAGCGCGCCAGCGGCCATGGCGATCAGCGAGTGCGGAATGTTCATGTGGTTGGCTCCTTACTGGAATTCCGTGACAGAAGCCTTCACTTTGATCCCGAGGCGGTGCGGATTCGTGATCGCCTGATGACGGTTTCGTCACCGTTCCGACGATGTTTGATGTCCGCCGACCATGCGCTATCGACGCACACCCATCTTCATGCGGTCGGCGCGTGGCGGCGCGCGAACGGGGAACCGCGCACGCTGGCCGGCGGCACGCGGACGACGGGCATCGTCAATCCCTCGGCGGCTGCCCATGCGCACTGCGTGACGAAAATTTCATGTTCCGATCAGGTTCACGATGCGTCGCATCGCTACGATCGGAACGGTAGCGGGCCCTGCCCGTTCCCACCCACGCAGCGGGTCGCTGCCGCACGGCACGATCACGCATTAGGCCCGGACTCGTCGAGCGCCGGGCCATTTTTTTACGCGTGTCCGACCATCACCGCGGGGAATTGCGCTGCGGGTACACGCACGGATGCGTTTTCACATACAGGTTCGGATTGCCGCACCGGTGCCCGGCATAGTCGACCGGCTCGCCAGGCGTCAGGTCGGTCGGCGCGGGCTTGCGCGCGGCGGCAGAAGCGGTGGCCGTGGCGCCGGAACGTGTCGATGCGCAGCCCGCGAACAACGGGACGATCAGGACTGCGATCAAGGCAAGGCAAATAGCGGGACGATGCAATTTTCGATCCGGAAGAAGGTCTGAACGGCGCCGCCCGCTATCGATGCTGCTGCCGCGGTCGGCACGTATTCCGTCGGCACGCTCAGCCAACGGCAGACTGCATGTTCCGCTTCCCGCTCATCCCACCCATGACGCGAACATGACGGTTGCGTCATGTCGATCGAGTCCGCACGGCGCACCTCCACGCCGGCAATCTGACGCATTTTTCATCTCGCGATCACGATCACGCACGGCTGCTTTCGCATACTGGGTCCACGGTTCGCCACCCGGCGGCCCTGATCAAGGAGAGCACTCGATGAAAACGGCAAAACTCGCAGCACTGTTCGTCACCGCCACGCTGTCGCTCGGCATGGCCACGCAGGCCGCATTCGCGCAGACGCAAACGCAGGGCAAGACCCGCACGCAGGTCGTCAACGAACTGAAGCAGGCGCAGCACGACGGCGTCGTGCCGATCAGCAAGACGCAGTACCCGCCGACCGGCGAGCTGGTCGCGCGCAACAAGGAGCTGCACGGGGTTTCGGTGCATGGCGGCGAGAAGAAGCCGCAGACCGACAACCACGACAACCTGACCGCACAGAAATGACGCTCGGTCAACCGACCGCGGGCAGCGTGCCGCGCGCGGCCGCCTCATGGCGAACGCGCGGGCGTGCCCACCGGCGGTGTCAGGTAGGGATGGCCGCCGGCCGGTTCAGCTCGGCCGGCCGCCGCGGAAAGCGCAGCCAGAACGTCGTGCGCCTGCCCGGGTCGCTGTCGACGCCGCATTCGCCGCCGTGATTGTCCATGATCGACCGGACGATCGCGAGCCCCAGCCCCGTCCCTTGCGCGGAATTGTGCCGAGACGGATCGACGCGATAGAAGCGCTCGAAAATCCTTCCGACATGCTGGGCCTCGATGCCGGGCCCCGTGTCCGACACGGCGATCGTCGTCGCACCGCCCTGCTCCACGCAATCGATCGTCACGATGCTGCCGCGCGGCGCGTAGGCCAGCGCATTCGACAGCAGGTTGCTCAGCGCACGCTGGTACAGCGTCAGATCCGCATCGACCCACGCATGGCCGTCGACCTTCACCGTCACGCCGGCATCCTCCGCAAGCGGCTCGTAGTAGCCCGCGACGCGCCCCGCCTCTTCCGACGCATCCAGGCGCCGCACGCTGATCGACGTGCCGGCCTGTTCCGAACGCGCCAGGAACAGCATGTCCTCGATCATCCGCGACAACCGCTGGTATTCGTCGATGCTCGACTCGATCACGTTCCGGTATTCATCCGCGCTGCGCGGCTGCGACAGCACGACCTGCGCGGCCGCCTGCAGGTTCGTGAGCGGCGTGCGCATGTCGTGCGCGAGATTCGACGAGAACTGGCTGAGCCGCGTGAACGATTCGTTCAATCGCTCGAGCATGCCGTTGAACGCGTGCTCGAGCTCCTTCAGCTCGCCGGCCGTATCGAGCGCCGGCAGCGGATGGGCGAGCCGGCTCGTCGACATCTGTTCGGCACGCGCCGCGAACCGCCGCAGCGGGCTCAGCCCGAGCGCCGCGATGCCGTATGCGATCGCGGCCGCGAGCACCACGCCGAACACCTCGATCACGACGATCGTATAAGCGTGCGTGCGCAGCAGCAGCACGTCGGCGCTGCGGTCGTACTGCACGGCGACGCGCACCACGGGCGCACCCGCACCGGCGAGCGGCACGGTCGTCAACAGATACTGGTGCCGCGCGCCGGGCGGCGCGACGCCGAACGGCGCGCGTCCGACGTTCATTGACAGCAGCGGCGCGTATGGACGGAATCCGGGCGTGCCGACGAGGCGCGCGCCACCGGCATCGAAGATCGCGAGATCCATGTTCGGATGCCCGTGCAACTGGTCGATCCAGATGTCGATGTTGCGCGCGACGTCGGCCGTCGTGCGCGCCTCGGCCAGGTGCGTGCCCAATGCGGCGGAAATGCCGGCCATCTGCTCGGCTGCCGTCGTGTCGACGCGGTTGCTCAGCGCTTCGTACAGCGCGACGCCGCTCGACGCGAGGATCACCGACGTCGACAGGATGATCAGCGCGGTCAGCCGGCCGCGCAGCGTCCGCGGCAGCAGGCGCGCGATCATGCGGCCGCGCCGCCGCGCGCTTCGAGCACGTAGCCCATCCCGCGCACCGTGTGGATCAGCTTCGGTTCGTACGCATCGTCGATCTTCGAGCGCAGACGCCGGATCGCCGAATCGACGACGTTCGTGTCGCTGTTGAAGTTCATGTCCCACACCTGCGACGCGATCGTCGCGCGCGGCAGGATCTCGCCTTCGCGGCGCATCAGCAGCCACAGCAGCGCGAACTCCTTCGCGGTCAGCAGGATCGTGTCGCCCTGCCGCGTGGCCTTGCGGCGCGTCAGGTCGAGTTCGAGATCGGCCACACGAAGCGTGTTCGAATCGCGCGGCTGGCCGCGCCGCAGGATCGACTTGATGCGCGCGGTCAGCTCGACGAAGTCGAACGGCTTCGCGAGATAGTCGTCCGCGCCCAGTTCGAGCCCCTTCACGCGATCGCCGACGTCGTCGCGCGCGGTGAGGAACAGCACCGGCGTCGACTTGCTGCGCCGCAGGTTCTGCAGCAGCGTCCAGCCGTCCTGCCCGGGCAGCATCACGTCGAGCACGAGCAGGTCGTACTCCTCGGTTTCGGCCTGGTGCTGGCCCGTGATGCCGTCCTCGACCCAGTCGACGACGTAGCCGGCCTCGGTCAGCCCCTTGCGCAGATACGCGCCCGTCTTCGGTTCATCCTCGACAATCAGAATTCGCATCACGCATTACCCTTGAAGAAACCCAGCCGGCGCATCATGCCCGCGGCGAAACCGCCGCGCCACGCCGCGCGCCACGACACCGCATGGCTCACGCGGTACAGCACCGGCAGCACCAGCAACGTCAGCGCGGTGGACGACAGGATACCGCCGATCACGACCGTCGCAAGCGGACGCTGCACCTCGGCGCCGGTGCCGGTCGCGAACGCCATCGGCAGGAAGCCGAGCGACGCGACCAGCGCGGTCATCAGTACGGGCCGCAGCCGCGTGAGCGCGCCGTCGCGCACGGCCGCGTCGAGCGGCATGCCTTCGTCGCGCAGGTTGCGGATGAACGAGATCATCACGAGGCCGTTGAGCACGGCCACGCCGGACAGCGCGATGAAGCCGACCGCCGCCGTGATCGACAGCGGAATCCCGCGCAGCCACAGCGACACGACGCCGCCGCTCAGTGCGAACGGAATGCCGGTGAACACGAGCAGCCCATCCTTCACGTTGTTGAACATCACGAACAGCAGCACGAACACCATGAACAGCGCGAGCGGTACGACGAGCTTCAGACGCTCGCTCGCGCTTTGCAGCTGCTCGAACTGGCCACCCCACGACACCCAGTAGCCGGCCGGCACGCGCACGTCCTGCTGCAACTGCTCGCGCGCGTCCGCCACGAACGAGCCAACGTCGCGGCCGCGCACGTTCGCGCTGACGACCACCCGCCGCTTGCCGTCCTCGCGGCTGATCTGGTTCGGACCCGGCGCCACGTCGATCGTCGCGAGCTCGGCCAGCGGCACGTATGGCGCCGCCGCGAGCGGCGCACTGGCGCCGGCCGCGGGCGCCGGCAGCGCGATCGGCAGCCGCTTGATCGCCTCGATGTCGGTACGCAGTTCGTCGGGCAGCCGCACGACGATGTCGAAGCGGCGGTCGCCCTGGAACAGCGTGCCGGCCTTCTGCCCGCCGACGGCCGCAGCCACCGAGTCCTGCAGGTCGGCCACGCTCACGCCGTAGCGCGCGAGCTTGTCGCGGTCGAGATTGACGGTCAGCACCGGCAGGCCCGTGGTCTGCTCGACCTTCACCTCCGACGCGCCCGGCACTTTCTGCAACGCGGCCGCGATCTGCTCGCCGGTCTGGTTCAGCACGGCCATGTCGTCGCCGAAGATTTTCACGGCGACGTCGCTGCGCACGCCCGAGATCAGTTCGTTGAAGCGCAACTGGATCGGCTGCGAGAACTCGTACGCATTGCCCGGCAGTTCGGCGAGCGCGTCCTCGATCTCGCGCACGAGCTGCTCGCGCGGCTTGTTCGGGTCGGGCCACGTGTCGGCCGGCTTCAGCATGATGTAGCCATCCGACAGATTCGGCGGCATCGGGTCGGCCGCGATCTCGGCCGTGCCGGTGCGTGCGAACACGCGCTCGATTTCGGGGAAGCGCGCCTTCAGCGTCTTCTCGATCGACTTCTGCATCTCGACCGACTGCGACAGGCTCGTGCCGGGAATCCGCAGCGCGGCCACCGCCAGGTCGCCCTCGTTCAGGCTCGGGATGAACTCGCTGCCGAGCCGCGTCGCGAGCCCCAGCGTGACCAGCACGATCGCGGCCGCCCCGATCATCACGCGCATCGGGCGCGTCATGAACGCGGCGAGCACCGGTTCGTACGCGCGCCGCGCCCAGCCCATCAGCCGGTTCTCCTTCTCCTCGACCCGCTCGCCGATGAACAGCGCGACGGCCGCCGGAATGAACGTGACGGTCAGCACCATCGCCGCCGCGAGCGCCATCACGACGGTCGTCGCCATCGGGTGGAACATCTTGCCTTCGACGCCGGTCAGCGCAAAGATCGGCAGGTACACGACCATGATGATCAGTTGCCCGAAAATCAGCGCGCGGCGCGCCTCCTGCGATGCGCCGAACACTTCGGCGAAACGCTCGTCGCGCGTGAGCGGGCGCCCCGCCGCCGACTGTGCATGCGCGAGCCGCCGCACGCAGTTCTCGACGATCACCACCGCGCCGTCGACGATGATCCCGAAGTCGAGCGCGCCGAGGCTCATCAGGTTCGCGCTCACCTTCGCGTTGACCATCCCGGTGAAGGTCATCAGCATCGACAGCGGAATCACGAGCGCGGTGATCAGTGCCGCGCGGATGTTGCCGAGGAACAGGAACAGCACGGCGATCACGAGCACCGCGCCTTCGAGCAGGTTCTTCTTCACCGTCGCGACCGCCTTCTCGACGAGCACCGTGCGGTCGTACACGGGAATCGCCTTCACGCCGGCCGGCAGCGTGCGGTTCACGTCGTCCATCTTCGCGGCGACGGCCTTCGACACCGTCCGGCTGTTCTCGCCCATCAGCATGAACACCGTGCCGAGCACGACTTCCTCGCCGTTCGACGTCGCGGCGCCGGTGCGCAGTTCGCGGCCGATGTCGACCACGCCGACGTCCTTCATGCGCACCGGCACGCCGCCGACGTTGGTCAGCACGATGCTGGCGATATCGTCGACGGTGCGCGCCTGGCCCGGCACGCGCACGAGATACTGCTCGCCGCGCTTTTCGATGTAGCCGGCGCCGACGTTGTCGTTGTTGCGCTCGAGCGCCCGCACGACGTCGGCGAGCGTCAGCCCGTACGACATCAGCTTCGCCGGATTCGGCGCGACGCGGTATTCCTTCACGTAGCCGCCGATCGAGTTGACCTCGGTCACGCCGCGCACGTTGCGCAACTGCGGCCGCACGACCCAGTCCTGCAGCTCGCGCAGGTCGGCCGCCGTATAGCGCGTGCCGTCGGGCTTGCGCGCGTTGGCGTCGGCTTCGACGGTCCACAGGTAGATCTCGCCGAGGCCGGTCGACGTCGGCCCCATCGCGGGCGCAATGCCGGCCGGCAGCTTGTCCTTCGCCTCCTGGATGCGCTCGTTGACGAGTTGCCGCGCGAAGTAGATGTCGGTGCCGTCCTTGAAGATCACGGTGACCTGCGACAGCCCGTAGCGCGAGATCGAGCGCGTCTGTTCGAGCCCCGGCAGCCCGGCCATCACGGTCTCGACCGGATAGGTGATGCGCTGCTCGGCCTCGAGCGGCGAGTAGCCGGGCGCGGACGTGTTGATCTGCACCTGCACGTTGGTGATGTCGGGCACCGCGTCGATCGGCAGCCGCTGGTAGCTGAACACGCCCAGCGCGGCCACCGACGCGATCGCCAGCATCACGAGCCAGCGGTGCGCAATCGCAAAGCGGATCAGGCGCTCAAACATGTCGGGATTCCTTGAAGCGGGGAACGGTCGTCCGCACCGGGCGAGCCGCGCGGCCGGTCACCCGGCCGATTGGAAAGCGGGCCGCATGGCGGGCCGCCAGTCGCGCCACGGCGCACGCGTATTGCTGTTCATTCATGTTCCGCGCTCCCCTTGCCGAGTTCCGCCTTCAGCACGAAGCTGTTCGACGCCGCGTATTCCTGGCCCGGCTTGAGCCCCTTCAGCACTTCGGTCGCCCGTTCGTCGCGCCGGCCCGTTTCGACGGCCTGGGCGACGAAACCCTTCGACGAGCGTACGAAGACGGACGGTGCGCCGTCGACGTCCTGCAGCGCGTCGCTCGCGACCGCGAGCGGCACGCCCTGCTTGCCCGCGTCGACCGACACGTTCACGAACATCCCGGGCCGCCATACCCCGTCCGGGTTCGGCAGCACGACGCGCGCCGGCGCGGTGCGCGTCTGCTCGCCGAGCAGCGACCCCACGTACGCGATCGGGCCGCTCGAACGCGATTCGAACGCGGTCGCGATGACCGTTGCATCGCGACCGACCCGCACATCGTTCAACCGCTGCGCCGGCACGGCCATCTCGGCCCATACCGTCGACAGGTCGGAGATCACGAACATGCTGGCGTCGGCGGCGATCGCTTCGCCCGGCGTCGCGTGCTTCTCGACGATCGTGCCCGCGAACGGCGCGCGCAGTTCATAGCGATTCAGCGCGCCCCCGCCGACCGGCGCATTCAGCGCGGCGAGCTTCTGCCGCGCGTTCTGCACGGCGATCTCGGCTTCACGCAACTGCACCTGCGCCTGCTGGTAGTCCTGCTCGGCCGAGATGCGCTCCTGCCACAGCGTGCGTTCGCGCTCGTAGGTCGCGCGGGCGCCCGACAGCCGACGCTCGGCCGTCAGCAGCTCGCTGCGCCGGTCGGCGAGATCGGTGCTCGCGATCACGGCCAGCACCTGCCCCTTCGCGACGTTCTGCCCGAGCGACACCGACACCTGCTCGACGATGCCGGCCACGCGCGGCACCACGTGCGCGGTGCGATCCTCGTTGAACCTGATTTCGCCGGGAAGCTGGAACGGCGTCGCGATCTGCGCGGGGCCGGCCTTCGCCAGCGCGATCTTCGAGGTCGCCAGCTGCGCGTCGGTCAGCGCGATCGCGCCGTCGGCGCGGGCGAACGGGAACGACGCGGCTTCATTGCCCGCCTTCACGTCGATCGTCGCATCGAACACGTGCGGCTTCGCGATCGACTGCGCGGACACGAACTTCTGGCCGGCCGCGTCGAAACGCAATGGTTCGTGCGTGCGGTCGTAGCGAACCAGCGTGCCGGACACGGTGACGCCCTTGTCCACCGGCTTGCCGTCGATGGACGGATAGACGATGAGGCGCGCATCGCCGGGCTTCTCCGTCATCACGATTTCGACGGACAGCCTGCCGCGCTTGAGCACGACGCCGCCGCGCTCGCCGGCGGCTTCGGCGGACGAGGCGGCGGCAGCCGCCGATGCGGACGCGCCGTTGCCGCCGCCGTTGCGCGTGACGCCGAGTGCGCCGATGACGATCCCGGCACTGCCGAGCACGACCGCCGCGATGATCAGGATTCTGTTGCGTGACATGGTGATCCTTCAGGTAAAAGAGGCGTCCGTTGCGCTATTGCGCGACCGGTGCAAGCGATGCGAGCGGCGTGCCGACGAGCCGGCCGATGTCGGCGCGGGCCGCATGGGCGTCGGCAAGCGCACGCACGTATTGCGACTGACCCTGGAACAGCGTGCGCTGCGCGTCGAGCACGTCGAGGAAGCCGAACTTCCCGAGTTCGTAGCCGCGCGACATCGCATCGAGCGCGAGACGCGCGGCCGGCAGGATGTCGGACTTCAGCCGCTGCGCTTCCTGTTCGGCGGCCTCGAAATTCGCGTATGCCTGCGTCAGCTCCAGCCGCAAGCGCGTGCGTTCGCGATCGAGATCGGCGTTCGCGCGCGTGGCCTTGTGCGTCGCCTCGAGCAACGCACCCTTGTTCGTGTCGAACAGCGGGATCGGGATCGACACGCCGACCACCGCCTGGTTGTCAGGCACGCCGCCCGTGGTCACGCGCTTCACGCCCGCGCTGACCGTCACGTCCGGCATGCGCCGCGCGCGCTCCAGCGACACGGCCGCGTTCGAGCGCAGCATTTCGGCGCGCGCAACCCGCGCGAGCGGAGCATCGTCGAGCTGCGCGGTCAGCGCGGACAGCGGCTCGACCGGCGGCACGGTTTCCAGGTCGCCGCGCGCCGCGAGTCGGTCGTTGCGCGCTTCGCCCATCACCGCGTTCAGCTTTTCGCGCGCGACGTCGACACGGCCGCGCGCGGTCACGACCTCGATCTGCACGCCGGCCGCCGCCACGTGCGCCTTGGTCGCCTCGACGGGCGACACCTTGCCGGCCTGCGCGCGGCGCCGCGCGAGATCCGCGGAGCGCGCGGCGATCGCGGCCGACTCCTCGGTCACCTGAAGCTGACGCTGCGCGGCGAGCAGCCCGTAGAACGCGGCGATCACATCGGCGCGCACGGCCGCGCCCTGGTCGTCGAGCGATGCGTTGGCCGCCTCGCGGCCATACGATGCGACGTCGAGCCGCGCGCGGCGCTTGCCGCCCAGTTCGATGGTCTGGTTAATCAGCGCGGTCGACGTGCGTTCGGCGCGGCTGAAGCCTTCCTGCAGGAACGACACTTCGGGGTTGGGGCGCGCGCCGGCCTGCATCAGTGCGCCGGCCGATGCAGCGACGTCCGCGCGCGCGCCGCGCAGCGCCGGATTGTTTCGCGCCGCGACCGCGAGCGCATCGGATAGCGTCAGTGACGATGCTGGAAGTGCGTCGAATGGCGGTGCGCCGATCGGCGCGGCGGCGGCAGCCGGAGCCGGCGACAGCGAGGGCTGCGCATGAGCCGTCGCGGCCATCGCAAAGACGATGGCCGCGGCGAGGTTGAGCTTGAGCATGTTCGGTTCTGCGGTAACGGTTCGCGACCGATGCTACGGACCGGCCGCAGTGCGAACATGAGGCGAAGATGATATTTCCGTCATGTTGGGCGCGATGTACTCGCCGACCCAGCGTGCATATCTGACCGGATTCGAGCGCGTTGACCCGTGTACCTCCACCGCTCGCGTGCGACGGCACACCGAATCTATCCGGACGAGATTTCGATGTTCCGTTCGATTCGAGCGATACGTCAATCGCCGAGCCAAGGAAACTATCCGCGCATTCTCGAGAATCAAACGCGCCCTTGCTTCCCCCGCCGCCGCTGCACGAGCCAGTCGAGCAGTTGCCGCCCGTCGCGTTCGCCGAACCAGCGAGCATGCCCGATCAGGTAACTGTCGTACGCGATATCGACGATCGCCGGCGCATCGATGATGCAGCCGAAATACGCAACCTCCGACAGCGCGAACTCCGTATGCACGATCGGCAGCAGCGCGACCAGCGCCGCATACGCATCGTCGCTCAGCGGTTCGAGCGATTCGTAGCCGTCGAGCAGCGCGTCGATCTGGTCGTATTCCACGCGCCGCGCATCGGCCGGCGCCATCCAGTCGACCGTATTGCGCTCGATCGCGAGCGCGACGTCCATCACCGCGCAAGTGCGGTCCGACAAGCCGAAATCGAGCACCGTCCGCACCTGCGCACCAGGCCCCGCATCGGTCCACAGCAGGTTCGACGCATGCCAGTCGCCGTGCGTCCACAGCGGCGTCAACGTGGGCAGCAACGGCACGAGGCGCGCGTGATACGGCCCGATCGCGTCGGCCACATCGCCGCGCCAGTCACGCGAGCCGAGCGCGCGCACGAGCAACGGCTGCGCATCGACCCAGCGTTCGAGCGCACCCGCCAGATCGGCGGACGACAGCACGCGAAAACTCGACAGCAGCGTCCGCACCGGCCGCGCGGGCGCATCGTAGCCGGCCGCCGCGCGATGCAGTTCGGCCAGCGCGCGGCCGGCCGCGTACGCATGCGACGGATGCGTGAACGGCTGCCACGACATCACGCCGCGATACGGATCGACACCGGGCGCGAGCACATGCACCTCGTACGTCCACTCGCCGGATGCAAACGCGGTCGCACCGTGACGATCGGCCAGCACGTCCACCACCGGCATCCCGCGTTCGCGCAGATGCGCGATGAAACGATGCTCTTCCTCGAGCCCCTCGACATCGCGCAGGCTTGCGTGATGTCGCTTGACGAACAACCCGCGGCCGTCCGCCATCCGCACGAGCACCGCTGCCGCGAACTGCCGCGGGCTGTGCCACGTCAGCCGCACCGGCTCCCCCACGCCGTCGATCCGCGCGAGCACGGCCGCCACTTCGTCGTGCGTGATCAGCGGCCAGTCGCGTTCGGCTTGCTCGCCGTCCACGCCGAATTGCGGCGGCGCGACGTCGCGCGACAGGGGGCCGTCCGGCTCGAGGGGGAATGACATGAACGGCGTTGCTCCGTGGTTGAATCCGTGAATCAGCGTGTGCCGCCGCCCGACGCGAGCGGGCCGCCCGATGCTGCCCGCAACGCGGCGGCCGTCCGGCTCCAGTCGCGCCAGCCGACGACGGCCAGCCCGATGAACAGCGCATACAGGCCGGCCGTCAGATACAGTTCCTTGAACACGAACATCCCGACGTACACCACGTTCACGACGATCCACAGCCCCCACGACGCGATGTAACGCCGTGCGGTCCAGTATTGCGCGACGAGGCTGAACGCGGTCAGCGACGCATCGACGAACGGCAGCGCCGCATCGGTCCAGCGCGCCATCATCCCGCCGAGCAGCGCGCTGCCGATGACCGCCGCGATCAGGTCGGGCAGCATCGTGAGTGGCCGCACGCCGGTGACAGGCGCGACGTCGCCGGCCGGCGCCGCCTCGCCGCCGGCCTCGCTCGCGCGCTGCGCGAGCCAGCGCTGCCAGCCGTACACCTGCAGCACCGCGAACGCGCCCTGCAGCAGCATGTCCGAGTACAGCTTCGCATCGAAGAAGATCCAGCCGTACAGCGCGACCGACGCGAGGCCGACCGGCCAGCACAGCATGCGCCGCTTCGCGGTCAGCCAGATCGCGAGCGCGCTGACGATCACGCCGGCGATTTCGAGGGGGGACATCGTCTGTGCTCTCCTGGTGGGCTGCCGGGGCCGCGCGTCACGCGGCCGGTTCCGGTCGGTCAGAAATCATAGGTCAACGATACGCGCGCGGTGCGCGGCGCACCCGGGAACAGGTATGCATCGCCCTGCTGCTCGCCTGCGTCGCGCCAGTAGAACTTGTTGAACAGATTGTCCACCGACACGCGCAACACCGTACGATGGCCGCCGATCTTCGTCGTATAACGCGCGCCGAGATTGAACACGAACCACGACGGCACGCGCGCTGTGCCTTCCTCGTTCGCGTTGCGCGCCGCGCTGTATTCCACGCCGCCGAGCACGTTCAGGCCCGCGACGCCCGGCACCGCGTAGTCCGCATACAGCGACGCGCGCAGCGCGGGCACGTTGATGATCTGGTGCCCTTCGTAGGCGGACGACCCCGAATCGTAGGCCCGGGCGCGAATCGCCGCGACGCTGGCCGTGAGCCCCAATCGCTCGGTCGCGCGCCCGGCCGCGCCGAGTTCGATCCCCTGGTGCCGCTGCGTGCCGCGCTGCACGAACGTGTAGGACCTGCCCGACGCGTCAGGGTCGGCGAACTGGAACGGCTTGCTGATCGAGAACACCGCGGCCGTGAGGCTCAGCCGGTCGATCCAGTCGTATTTCGCGCCGACCTCGATCTGGTGCGATTCGACGGGCGGCAGGAACGCATACGCGTTGGTCGCGCGCACCGGCGCCTGGTCGCCGAGCGACAGCGCCTTGCTGTACGACGCATACAGCGACAGCATGTTCACCGGCTTGTAGACGAGCGCGACTTGCGGCAGGAACACCGAGCGGTCGGTATGCGTCGTCTCGCCGTCGAGGCTGCTCCAGCTGCGCTGGCGCAGCAGCACTTCCTTGCCGCCCGCGAGCACCTGCCAGTGTTCGCCGATACTGATGCGGTCGAGGCCGAACACGCCGTACTGCCATGCGTCGAGGCGCGGATACGATGGCCCCGGCGCATTCGGCGACGGCGGGAAAGTCAGGTCCGGCCCGTAGATATTCTCGCTGCCCACATAGTCGTACACGGCGTCGGCCATGTGCACGACGCGGCGCTGCACGCTCACGCCGAGCGTCAGTTCGTGCCGCAGCGGCCCCGTCGCGAACTTGCCGGTCGTGACCGCGCGCAGATCGTCGTTGCGCCGGTATTCGCCGGGGCTGCGGAAGTCGTACACGTCGTAGTCGCCGTTCGCGCCGAAGAAGAACGGCGACGTCGCGCCGGCCGCGCAGCTCGCCGCGTACGAGCAGCCGTACGCGAACGCGCTGTTGTCGTCGATCATCGTGCGGCTGCGACCCGCGGCGATGTATGCCTTCCAGTCGTCGTTGAATTGGTAGTCGAAACGCGCGTTCAGGTTCAGCGCATCTGTCGTCACCGGTTTCGCCCACGGCTGCGTGCCGAGCGCCTTCGACGTCGTCTTCACCGACGGCACGACGGTGCCGCCGAGCAACTGGTAGCCGGGTGCGGAACGCTGGATCCACTGCTGGAATTCGGCGTTCAGCTGCAGGCTCGCGCGGGGGCTGATGTCCCAGTCGGCGGCGATCGAGCCGAACGTGCGTCGTCCGTTCGTGCCGTCGATATACGAGTGCATGTTCTCCTTCGCCGCATTGATCCGGAACCCGAACTGATTGTCCGGGCCGAAGCGGCGGCCGAGATCGACGGCCGCCGACGTCGAGCCGCGGCTGTCGACGCCGCCCGTCACGCTCGCGACGTTCGCGGAGCGCTTGGTCACGAAGTTGATCACGCCGCCCGGCGCGACGACGCCGCTGTCGATGCCCGCGAGCCCCTTCAGGATCTCGACGCGCTCCTTGTTCTCGAGCGGCACGTTCTGCTCGCCGGACACCGTCAGCCCGTCGATCCGGATCGCGCTCGCGAGATCGACCGGAAAGCCGCGGATCGCGAAGCCCTCGAAATAGCCGACCGGCGCATAGTCGTTGACGACCGACGCATCGTTGCGCACCACGTCGCTCAGCCGCTTCCCCTGCTGATCGTCGATCAGCGCGCGCGTGATGACGTTCACCGACGCCGGCGTGTCGCGCAGCGGCGCGTCGTCGAGCCCCGCGACCGACGCTTCGCGCGCGCGCAACGCGTGGCCGCGCTCGCCGCTCACGGTGATCGCGGGCAGCGTCGCGCTGCCGGTTGCATCGGCGCCTGACGCAGGTGTGTCGCCCTGAGCCGCTGCGGCCTGCGCCGCGAAAAGCGTGACGCCGAGACCGACACCGAGCCCGACCTTCGCGCGCCGCCGACGTGCGCGTGCCGCTATTGTTCTATTCACCGTCATTGTTCTGGATGGAAAACTCGCCATTCGACCTGTCGAAACCCGAAACCCGTTAGGAAGCTGCGAAGCGCGCGTCAGCGAACGCCGCCGCGCCCGTCGCCGGACGCGTTCCGTCGACACGATATTCATCGGACGAACCCGACCCTGCGGCGTGCAAGCGGGCCGGCCGGTCGGGACAACGCAGGATGGGACATCGGATTCGGATGACGCGCCGCAAACCGATGCAGCGGCCGACGGGTTCGTCGGGTGCCTGTCGGGCGGCCGGCTGCGTCGCGCGGTCGTGTCATGCGGGGGACGCTTCGAACGCCCCGGTTCGGGCGGCGGGCAGTCGGGCCGGCCGTTCATCGGAACGGCGGCCTGTCCGTCGCGCGACATCGCGGCGTGGCGCGCATTTTACCCCGGGCGCGACGAAGGGCCGCGGAATCGGGCGGAACGGAGGACGGGGGAAAAGGGGAACGGGGACAGACGGCTTGGGCGGCGCGATAACGGCGGCGACGGCGGCGATTCGGTCGCGATGCGCGTCGTACGTGTCGGCCGCCGATACCAGCGTCATCCTCCGCCGGTCGGGCGACCTTGAACCGGAGCGGGCATGGCGACCCGCGACCGGTTCATCAGCCGTTCGCTCAGAACCCTTGCATCGTCACGGTCGGATCGACGACCAGATGCACGACGCCGTAAATGACCGCGCCGACCAGCAGCGCAAGCAGGATCGCGACGAACGGCAGCAGCGTGAAGTTGGCGTTCGCGAGATCGGTCGCGTGCGCCTTGCTGTTGCGCACGCCGAAGAAACTCCACAGGACCAGGCGGACCATGCCGAGCAGTTTCATGATGGGCTCCTTTATCGAATCGGTTGACGCTATCGTCGATCCGGACGGCATTCGAAAAAAGCAGCAGTTGCGTGCGCTTTTCGCGCAGCAGGCCATCTGCGGCGGCATGTCGCACGCACGTCAGCGGTCGAGTACGAGCGGCTCCGTCGCGCCTTGCGCGGGCCGCGCGACGCACAGCAGCGCGCAGCCGGGCTCGACCGCCGCATCGGGCGTTTGCTCGTATTCCACCGCGCCGGACAGCACGCGCGTCGCGCACGTGCCGCACGAACCGGCGCGGCATTCGGACGGCACGGCCACGCGCTGCCCTTCCGCGAATTCGAGCAGCGTGCCGTCGGCGGGCGTCCACGCGGCTTCGCGTGCCGTGCGCCGGAACACGACCGGCACGCTTTCCGTCGCAGGCTTGGCAGTTGCCCGGGTTGCACTGCGCGAAACGCTCGACGGCCCGAACGCCTCGAACCGGATGCGTTCGTCCGGCACGTTCAGCGCGCGCAGCCCGTCGTACAGGTCGCGCATGAATGCCGACGGCCCGCACAGATAGAAATCGTAATCGTCGAATGAAAGGGCCCGCTTCAATTGCCCGATGTCGATGCGACCGGCCCGCGCACCCGAGCCTTCTTGAGGATGACTGTCGAACCAGTGAAGCGACACGCGTGCATCGGTGGCCGCGATGCGCACCAGTTCCGCGGCGAACGGCCGGTCGGCCGCTTCGCGGGCGCCGTGCACGAACACGACACGACGCGACGGCGTGTCGTCGGCCAGTGCCCGGCGCAGCATCGCGACCATCGGCGTGATGCCGATGCCGGCCGACACGAGCACGGCCGGGCGCGGGCTTGCGAGATCGAACGTGAAGCGTCCGCGCGGCATCTGCGCGTCGAGCGTCATGCCGGCCTGCGCATGATCGTGCAGCCACGCCGATACGCGTCCTTCGCGCTTCACGGTGATCCGGTAGTGTGCGCCGCCCGGCGCGTCGGACAGCGTGTAGCTGCGCATCGTCGGCGCGTCGCTGCCCGGCAGCGCGATGCGCAACGTCAGGTGCTGACCGGCTTCGTACGCAGGCAATGTGCTGCCATCCGCCGGTTCGAAATGGAACGACCGGATCGCGCGCGCTTCGTCGACGATCTTCGCGATGCGCAGCGACCGCCATGCGGGCGCCGATGCGGATGCGGGCGCGGACGGCGCAGATCCGGCCGCTGCCGCCCCGCCACTCACCGCCGCCGCCATCGCCGCGAACTGCGGCGCCCGCTCGACGGCCGACCACCGGAACGGCAGCACCGCCCGCATGCGCCGCACTTCCCGCACGTGGAAACGCACGACGCGCTGCGCGCCGTCGAACGATGCGACGACCGGCCCGTCCCACACGATCTCCGCGTGCGCGGCGACATACAGCACATCGCCGGTGTCGAAATCGATGAACAGCAGCCCCGCGCGCGGATCGTGCTGCAGGTTGCCCAGCGTATTGAAGAACCGGTTGCCGCTGAAATCGGGCGTCGTCAGCGTGCGCGCATCGTCGACGCGCACGAAGCCAGGCATCCCGCCGCGATGCGACACGTCCGCGCCGCGCGCCGCGCCCGCCTCCGCCGACGTGTTCGCACTCGCGACGAAGAACGTATCGGCCTGCGCGAGCAGCGCGCGGTCCGCGTCGCTCAGCGCATCCGATACGTCCGGCGCGACGGACGCCCCGACGTCCCGCGCGACGAAAGTCGGCTTGCGGCCCTGAATGTACTTCGCACAATTGCCGAAGCTCTGCTCGACCGCGATCGTCAGCGCATCGCCGTCGACCGCACGCACGACGCCGTTCACGCGATTGCGCCGCCGCGTATCGAATTCGATCCCGAGCCCGCCGAGCGGTGCGCCCGCCTGCCACGCGCCGGCCAGCGGATCGCCCGGCAGCGCGCGCGCCGCGATGCGCAGCGTGCGAGCGTCCGGCGACGTGACGAAACCCGGCGCACCGGCCCGCAGCGTCGCCCACGGCTGGCCGCTTGCATCGACGCCGCCGAGCACGAAGAACGGCAGTTGCGCGAAAAACGTCCGGTGCTGGTCCGGCATGAAGCGCCGGATCCCGCGCCGGCCGGCCGCGCCCGCCGCGTCCGTCACGCCTGCGCGCTGCTGCACGGCAAGCTCGCCCGCGTGAAACGGCGCGGTATCGAGTTCCCAGCCCGGTACGACGGCGGTCGGCGCATTCATCACGTTCTCCTGAACAAGCGCGGCGGCAGTGAGCGTCAAGCGGCGAGCAGGCCCGCGCGCGTCGTCGGCATCGCGACGAAGCCCGGCAACGCCTCGATACGGGCCAGCCAAGCACGCACGTGCGGATACGGTTCGAGCGACACGCCGCCTTCCGGCGCGTGCGCGATGTACGTGTACGCGGCGATGTCCGCGATGGTCGGCTGCGCGCCGGCCGCGAACGGCTTGCCGGCCAGTTCGCGATCGATCACGTCGAGCACCTTCGCGGCCGTGCGCTTGGCCGCTTCCGGGTCGAGCTGCGCGCCGAACACGGTCACGAGCCGCGCGGCCGCGGGGCCCGATGCGATCGGGCCGGCCGCGTACGACAGCCAGCGCTGCACGACGGCCGCGCCGACCGGGTCGTCCGGCAGCCAGTGCGCATCGCCGTAGCGCTTCGCGAGGTACACGAGGATCGCGTTCGAATCGGCGATCACGGTGCCGCCGTCGTCGATCACCGGCACCTGCCCGAGCGGATTCAACGCGAGAAACGCCGGTTCGCGCTGCGCGCCGGCCGCGAGATCGACGTCGATGGTCTTCGACGGCAACCCGAGCAGCGACAGGAACAACCGGACACGGTGCGCGTGCCCGGACAGCACGAACGAATAGACGCGGATCGGCGAGGCGGGTTTGCTGGCGGCAGACATGAAAACACTCCGGAATCTCGCGCCGCCGGGGATCGGCGACGAACGGCTCCAGCGTAACGCTCGCCGTTCGTCGCCAGAAGATGGATAATCACTGAAACATTATCCGCTTCCATAGGACAATCGACGATGGCCGATCTGCGCGACGTGAACCTGAACCGGCTGGCGATCTTCGTCGCGGTGGTCGACGCCGGCTCGCTGACGGCCGCGGCCGAGCGGCTCGGCCTGGCGAAGACGGTCGTCAGCACGCACATGCAGCGCCTCGAATCCGAGGTCGGCGCGAACCTGCTGGTGCGCACGACGCGGCGGCTGAGCGTGACCGACGCCGGACGCGTGTTCTACGACGCGTGCCGCGACATCGTGCGCGCGACCGAAGCCGCGCTCGACGCTGTGTCGTCCGACGCGGGGCCGCTGCGCGGCACGCTGCGCGTGAGCGTGCCGATCGACTATGGCGCACTGATCGTCGCGCCGGCCGTCGTCGCGCTGCGCGACCGGCATCCGGCGCTCGCCGTCGAACTCGTCGCGAACGACCGCGTCGTCGATCTCGTCGCGGACAACCTCGACGTCGCGATCCGCATCGGCCGCCTCGCCGATTCCAACTATCGCGCGGTGCAGCTCGGCACGTACGAGAAATGGCTGGTCGCGAGCCCGGCGTTCGTCGCGCGACACGGGCTGCCGCGCGATCCCGATGCGCTCGCCGCGCTGCCGTTCGTGATGCTGTCGTCGCTGCCGCGCCCGCATACGCTCGAACTCGATAACGTGCGCGGCGGCCGCGCGTCGGTGCGCTGCGTCGCGCCGGTCGTGTCGAACACCGCGACCGCGTGCCGCGCGATCGTACTCGCGGGCGGCGGCTTCGGATTGCTGACGGATTTCTCGACCGCGGACGACGTCGCGGCCGGCCGGCTCGTGCGGCTGCTGCCGGGCTGGCATACGGCGCCGGCCGGGATCCATGCGGTGTATCCGTCGACGCGGCTGCCTTCGCCGAAGGTGCGGGCGTTCATCGAGGCGATGAAGGCGAGGATCGGGGTGACGGCGGCGGCACCGATTATCCGGCGCGCAAGTTCGAAACCACGGAGAGCGGGATCGTGAAACGAGGAAGAATGGCGATCGCGCTCAATGAGCGACCACAAGCCGCCTCATCAGCAAGGACTTCAGATCCCTGCGCGTATCGCAAACGATATGCACGTGAATGGTGTCGCCTCGCACGTCATAAATGATGCGGTTTATTCCGGCTATGACTTCGCGATACTGACCGAGGCTGATATTCGCGAGTTCATCAGGAATCCTGCCGTGATTCGGAAAAGCGCGAATCGATGCAATGGCGTCCTTGATCTGCCGGTAGCTCGTTTGCCAGGTAGCCGAACCGAAATTCGATACGAGATAGCGCTTCAACCTCTTCAGATCTTCTTCCGCCGAACGAAGAACGACAACCCGCAGTGTCATTGATCGTCGTCCTTGTCGAGGTCCGCAAAGACATCCTCGACTGGACGGAAGTGGCCCTGCGCGATCTCCCGATTGCCGAGTGCAAGCAGCCGAAGAAGCGCAAGCGTCTCTTCATGCTCCTCATACGACTTGACGTCCATGACAACGAGCTTCGCCTCTCCGTTCTGGGTAATCAGCATCGGCTCGCGGCTTTCCGAGATGTCCCTGACGATATCGGCGGCGTGGCTCTTGAGATAGCTGATGGGCTTGACCTGGGTAGAGAATTTCATGGAACACGTCCTGTGCCAGTCCATAACAAGACTGATTATAGTCCGAATTTGGTCTCATCCGGCCAATGAGCCCCGTTTTCCCGCGCGTCCCTAGTCGCGCGCCTGCAACGTCCCCAACAGCACCTTCCTGCAACTGGAAATCATCAGCGCCTCCGGATCGCGATAGTCGGTCAGCAGCCACGCCGCGCCGACGTTCGTCATCGCGCCCACCAGCGCGAGCCCGATCAGCCGCTGCTCGGTGCGCTCTGCCGGCGTCGCGGCCTCGCCCGGCGCGCCGATCGCCATGATCAGCTTGCCGAAGTCGATCAGCATGCGCTGATACGTCATGTCGGTATCCGCGCTCACGCCCATCACCTCGAGCAGCAGCACGCGCGCCGCGCACGGGTCGCGCAAAAACGCGAAGAACGCCGCGAGCCCCGCGTCGACGCGCTCCCGCAGATCGCCGCCGCGCGCGGCGACCGCCTGCGCGACCGCGTCATGCAATTGCTGCGCGTGATGCAGGTAGGTGCAGCGCAGCAAATCCTCGGTGCTGTCGAAGGCCGCATAGAAATAGCGATCGTTGAGCTTCGCTTCCTGGCAGATCGACCGCACGGTCGCCTTGCGAAAACCCACCGTGCCGAACACGCGCGTCGCCGCGCGGATCAACGCGTCGCGCCGCTCGGCGGCCCGCACCTCGGGTGCCACGCCGCCATACGACCGGCCCTTTTTTTCCGTTTCGAGTGCTTTCTCCATTCCGCTATTTGACATCAGGACACCCGAAAACTAAAGTGGTGACGATCAACACCACAATAGATGCGCCGCCGGTGCGGCGCAAGCGGAACGGGAGGACGACGAATGAAGGGGTTTTCCGGTAAGGTCGCCGCGATCACGGGCGCCGGTTCGGGCATGGGCCGCAGCCTCGCGGTCGAGCTTGCGCGGCGCGGCTGCGAGGTCGCGCTCGCCGACGTCAGCGAAACCGGGTTAGCCGGCACGGCGGCCGCCTGCGCGCAGCACGGCGTGCGTGTGAGCACGCGGCGGCTCGACGTCGCCGACCGCGACGCGGTGTTCGCGTGGGCCGATTTCGTTCGCGCCGAGCACGGCAAGGCCAACCTGATCTTCAACAATGCGGGCGTGTCGCTGGCCGCCAGCGCCGAAACCGCGCGTCTCGCCGATCTCGAATGGATCGTCGGCATCAACTTCTGGGGTGTCGTGCACGGCACGCAGGCGTTCCTGCCGCATCTGCGCGCGTCGGGCGACGGCCACGTGGTGAACACGTCGAGCCTGTTCGGGCTCGTCGCGATGCCGACGCAAAGCGCGTACAACGCGACCAAGTTCGCGGTGCGCGGCTTCACCGAGGCGCTGCGGATGGAACTCGAACTCGACGGCGCGCCGGTGAGCGCGACCTGCGTGCATCCGGGCGGCGTCGCGACGAACATCGTCGATGCGGGCCGCGTCGACACCAGCATCCACGCGCTGACGGGCCAGGACGAAGCGACCCATCGCCGCCAGGCCAACCGCCTGATCAACGCGACGACGGCCGACGAGGCCGCGCGGCAGATCCTCGCGGGCGTCGAGCGCAATGCGCGCCGCGTGCTGGTCGGCGCCGACGCGCGCCGGCTCGACCGGATCGCGCGGCTGCTCGGCGCCGGTTACCAGTGGCTGATGCTGCGCCACGTGCGCCGCGCCCGCGCACGCAACCTCGAACGCGCGCACGCGCCGGCCGCGCGCCCGACCACGCCGACCCAGGACCCCGCATGATCTCGACGACGACCGACCGGCGCGACGCGCCGCCCGCCTCCGACGCCCGCCGCGACAGTGGCGATAACCGCGACGATCGCGACCTTCGCGACCTCGACGTGCTGATCGTCGGCGCCGGCCTGTCCGGCATCGGCGCCGCGTATCACCTGAAGCAGCGCTGCCCGCATGCGAGCGTGGCGATCGTCGAGGCGCGCGACGCGATCGGCGGCACCTGGGACCTGTTCCGCTATCCGGGCGTTCGTTCGGATTCCGACATGTTCACGCTCGGCTACAGCTTCCGGCCGTGGCACAGCGACAAGGCGATCTCCGACGGCCAGACGATCCTCGACTACATCCGCGACACCGCGCGCACCTACGGCATCGACAAGACGATCCGCTACGGCCGGAAGGTCGTCGCGGCCGACTGGGATTCGAACCGCGCGCGCTGGACGGTTCGCGTCGAGCGCACGCGGGACGGCGCGACCGACACGCTGGTCTACACCTGCCGCTTCCTGTTCATGTGCAGCGGCTACTACGATTACGATGCCGGCTACCTGCCCGACTGGCGAGGCATGGACACGTTCGAGGGCAAGCTCGTGCATCCGCAGCACTGGCCGAAGGACCTGTCGTACGCGAACCGGCGCGTGGTCGTGATCGGCAGCGGCGCGACGGCCGTCACGCTGGTGCCGTCGATGGCGGCCGACGCGCGGCACGTGACGATGCTGCAGCGCTCGCCGACCTACATCGTGTCGCTGCCCGCGCGCGACAAGATCGCGAACGCGCTGCGCCGCGTGCTGCCGTCGCGGCTCGCGCACCGGCTCGTGCGCGTGAAGAACGTGCTGCTGACGATGTACCTGTACAACGTGTCGCGCCGCAAGCCCGACCGGACGAAGCAATTCATCATCCGCGCGGCCAGCCGGCAGCTCGGCCCCGACTTCGACGTCGCGAAGCACCTGACGCCGCGCTACATGCCATGGGACCAGCGCGTGTGCCTCGTGCCGAACGGCGACCTGTTCAAGGCGATCCGCGCGGGCCGCGCATCGATCGTCACCGACGAGATCGAACGCTTCACGCCGACCGGCCTCCAGCTGAAGAGCGGCCAGCAGCTCGACGCGGACGTGATCGTCACCGCGACCGGGCTGAAGGTGAAGATGCTCGGCGGCGCGCGCGTGACGGTCGACGGCCGCGCGGTCGATTTGCCGGAGACGGTGTCGTACAAGGGGATGATGTACAGCGACGTGCCGAACCTCGCGTCGTCGTTCGGCTACACGAATGCGTCGTGGACGCTGAAGGCCGAGCTGATCGCACGCTACGTGTGCCGGCTGCTCAACCACATGCGCGCGAACGGCTACGACACGTGCGTGCCGCGGCTCGGCGCGGGCGATCTCGGCGACGTGCCGGCCGTCAACCTGAGCTCGGGCTACATCCAGCGCGCGGCCGGCATCCTGCCGAAACAGGGGCACCGCAAGCCGTGGAAATTTCATCAGAACTACGTGCTCGATCTCGCGTCGCTGAAGTTCAGCGCGCTCGCCGATTCCGCGATGCATTTCGAACGCCGCGCAAAAACCGGCCCGGCCGCCGCCGCGCCGGCAGCCGAACCCGCACTCGACACCCGCTGAGGCCGACATGACTCCTACGCTCCACCTGATCCAGAACGTGCTGCTCGGCGTCGTCGCGGTACTCGCCGCGCTCGCGCTGTTTTCCGGCTACGTGGCCCGTCGCGTGACGCGCGCGTTTCCGCCCGAAGGCCGCTTCGTCGACATCGACGGCGATCGTATCCACTACGTCGAATACGGCAACGGCCCGCCGATCGTGTTCGTCCACGGGCTCGCGGGGCAATGGCGCAATTTCGCGTACCTGCCGCTCACGCGGCTCGCGCAGCAGCATCGCGTGATCCTGATCGACCGCCCGGGCGCCGGCCGCTCGCTGCGCGGCGCGGCCTCGCAGGCGAACGTGTTCGCGCAGGCCCGCACGGTCGCCGCGTTCATCGACGCGCTCCAGCTCGACAAGCCCGTGCTGGTCGGCCACTCGCTCGGCGGCGCGATCGCGCTCGCGGTCGGCCTCAACCATGCGGACCGCGTGAGCCGGCTCGCGCTGATCGCGCCGCTGTCGCACGAGCAGACCGAGCCGCCCGCGCCGTTCAAGCCGCTGATGCTGCCGTCGCCGCTCGTACGCCGTTTCGTGTCGTGGACCTTCGCGATCCCGCTGACGATCCTGACGGGCCGCCAGGCCGTGCGCCAGGTGTTCGCGCCGGAGGACGTGCCGCGCGACTTCCCGGTCAAGGGCGGCGGCCTGCTCGGGATGCGCCCGCACGTGTTCTACGCGACGGCGACGGACCTGCTGTCGGCGCCCGTCGACCTGCCTGCGATGGCGCGCCGCTACGCGGAGCTCGCGCTGCCGGTCGACGTGCTGTACGGCCACGCCGATCCGATCCTGAACTGGCGCGAGCACGGCGATGCGCTCGCGAAGAAATCGGCGCGCGTGCGGCTGAAGGTGGTCGAGGGCGGGCACATGCTGCCGGTCACGATGCCCGAGGCGACGGCCGACTGGCTCCTCGAAGTCGCCGCCGCGCCGGTCGACGTGGCGGCGCAGCCCGTGCGCATCGCGTAGATCGCGGCGGCGAAGCGCGGCCCGATTCCGTGGCGGGCAGCCGACGCCGCGACGGAATCAGGCTTCGTCGTCGGGTAGCGACAACCCGCGCTCCGACAGCACCTCGCGCGCGCTGCGAAACGCCTCGACCGCGGCCGGCGCGCCGGCGTACAGCGCGCTGTGCAGCAATACCTCGCGGATCTCGACGAGGCTCGCGCCGTTGTTGAGCGCGCCGCGAATGTGCCCCTTCAGTTCCGTGCTGCGGCCGAGCGCCGCCAGCATCGCGCACGTGCACAGGCTGCGCGTCTTCAGGTCGATCCCGCCCCGCTGCCACGTGCTGCCCCACGCATGCTCGTTCAGCCAGTCCTGCAGCGGACGCGAGAATCCGTCGAGATCGCTCATCGCGCGCTCGACGAACGCCTCGCCCATCACGTCGATGCGCCGCGCCTTGCCGTATTCCCTGTCCTGTTCGCTCATGTCGGTGTCCTCGTGGTCTGGAGTCGTGGCCGCTGCGCCGCCGCCGGCGGCCGGGGGGTTCGCGTCATGTTCGGCGGGACGACGCGTTTCGTCAAAGATGCGGGCCTCGGTTCGCGGCCGTGCGCGTCACGTGCGGTCGAACGCTACGTAACATCCCGTCGCGCGTTACGGCGCCTTACGGGAACATCGCAGCGGCGACGTTCGGGGATCACGCGCGCCTGTCGCGCGAAACCGCCATTCCTCCGTTTAAATCGCATCGATAGCCCCGATTCCCGCAACAAATCGCGACACCGTTTCGCGAAACACGCCGTGGCGCGGAATTTGCAGTGAAGGCTGGGACACACTTCCAATGTCGAGGCCAACATGCACATTCTCATCAAGAAGACGACGGTAACGATGGCCGTCTCGTCACTGCTCGCGCTGTACGGCTGCGGCTCGGTCGATGGGCCGACGACGCCGACCATCAAGCCGAGCACGTCCGGGACAAGCGGCACGTCGGGGACTTCCGGGACGTCGGGCGGCGGTTCGTCGGGGACGTCGGGCGGCGGTAGTTCGGGGTCGTCGGGTACTTCCGGTACGTCGGGTACTTCCGGCACCTCGGGCACCTCCGGTACGTCGGGTACTTCCGGCACCTCGGGCACCTCCGGTACGTCGGGTACTTCCGGTACCTCGGGTACCTCCGGTACGTCGGGTACTTCCGGCACCTCGGGTACTTCTGGCACCTCGGGTACTTCTGGCACCTCGGGTACTTCTGGCACCTCGGGTACTTCTGGCACGTCGGGTACCTCCGGTACGTCCGGCACGTCGGGCACCTCCGGCACCTCGGGCACTTCCGGTACGTCGGGTACTTCCGGCACCTCGGGTACTTCCGGTACGTCGGGTACCTCTGGCACCTCGGGTACTTCCGGCACCTCCGGCACGTCGGGCACCTCGGGCACCTCGGGCACTTCCGGTACCTCGGGCACTTCCGGCACGTCGGGCACTTCCGGCACGTCGGGCACTTCCGGCACCTCGGGTACGTCCGGCACCTCGGGTACGTCCGGCACTTCGGGCACTTCGGGCACCTCCGGCACCAGCGTCACCCCCCTCGGCAATGTCCTTCAGCAATCCGGCAACCTCGTGACGGCGCTGGGCACGACGGTCGTGAACGGCGGCAGTCAGATCGGCGGTGTGCAGATTCCCGGCACGAACGCGACGACGGTCAACAGCGTCGGCAACGCGGTCAGCAGCCTCGGCAACGGCGTGCAATCGCTCGGCAACGGCGTCGCGGCCGGCCTCGGTTCGATCGGCGTGTCGCCGAACCCGCTCGGGCCGACGCTCACGTCGACCACCGGCCTGCTGACCGGCGCCGGCGGCGCGGTCAACAGCCTCGGCAATGCCGTGACGAGCCTCGGCACCGGTCCGCTGTCGCCGCTCGCGCCGGCGACGACCCTCGTCGGCAGTCTCGTCAACACGGTCGGCACCGCGGTCAACTCGACCGCATCGGCGCTGAACACGGCGCTGAACAGCGCGCCGGTACAGCAACTCGAGACGCAGCTCGGCAGCGTGATCAACCCGATCACGAACACGCTGACCGGCGGCGTCACGACGCCGGGCGTCACGCAGACGCTCGGCAACGCGACCCTGCTCGGCGCCCCGCTCAGCGGCTTGTTGAGCACGCTCGGCAGCGGCCTCGGCCTCGCCGGTTCGCAGGTCGGCGGCGCAACCGGCAATCCGGTCGGCACGAGCGCCGGCAGCAGCGTGTCCCAGCTCGGCAACACGGTGACATCGGCCGGCGGCCTGCTATCCAGCGGCAGCTCCAGCAGCGGCACCAATCCGCTCGCGCCGATCACGGGCGTGCTCGGTTCGCTGACGGGCGCACTCGGCGGCGGCAGCAGCTCGAGCGGCTCAGGCGGCACGAGCGGTACCAGCGGCGGCCCCCTAGCGCCGATCACCGGCCTGCTCGGCACGGTGACGGGTGCGCTCGGCAGCATCGGCTCGAGCGGCACCGGCGGCACCAGCGGGACGAGTGGGACAAGCGGCGCAGGCGTCGGCGGCCTGCTCGCGCCGGTCACCAACCTCGTCAACTCCCTGACGCCGCTCGGCGCGAGCCTCACCGGCACCGTCACGACGCCGGGCGGCAACCTGTCCGGCACGCTCGGCGGCGTGCTGACGAGCGGCCCGGTCGGCACGCTCACGGGTGCGCTGGGCACGCCGGCCGGCTCGGCCGGCGCCATCGGCACGGTCAGCCCTGGCGGCGCAACGGGCACCGTGACGACGCCGGGCGGCAGCGGCTCCGTGGTGACCGGCCTGACCGGCGGCACGAGCGGCGGCACCGCAAGCGGCACCGGCAACCTGCTGTCGCCGGTGACGAACCTGCTCGGCGGTCTGCTGGGCGGCGTCACCAAGAAGTAAGCGTCAACGCAACACGTATCAGAACGACAGGCCAATGGCCGGGCGCGCATCCATAAACAGCCCGGCCGACGGCCGGCGTCACCCGCCAAGCGGGGGCGCCGGCCCTCATCCCTACGAGGATCCGATCATGAACTCCACGCTCGACGGCATCGTCGCTGCCCCGGACCGCCCACCCCGTTCCGCCACGCCGTTGCGCGCCGGCCTGCTCGGCATCGCGGCCGGACTCTTCGCGCTGTGGGTCACGCGCGACCACCCGGCCCTCGACGCGGCCACGCGCGCGGTCATCGCGAGCCTCGCGATCATCGGCACGATCGCGCTGCACGAACTCTTCATCTCGCACGTCTACCTGCGCCCGAGCGCGGGGCTGTCGCGGCAGGCCGTCCGGCCGCTCGGCATCGCGCGCGTGGCGACGCGGCTCGGCGCGCTGACGTCGATCTACGCAGGTATCGGCGCGATCTACTGGCTGCTGCCCGAATACCACGGCGCGTTCTACCTGCCGTTCTGGTCGCTGCTGCGCTCGCTCGCGCCGTACGTGATCGTCGCCGCGCCGTTCTACTTCGCGTGGATGGACCGCCACCAGCGCGAGACCGACGACGCGTATCTGCTGTGGGGCCGCTTCCTGTTCCGCCGCGAGCGGCCCGCGAGCTGGAAGCCGGTGCGCGAGATGCTGGCCGGCTGGGGCGTGAAGGCGTTCTTCCTGCCGCTGATGACCGTCTACCTGTCGAAGGACGCCGATCACCTGAGCGCGTCGCTCGCGAACGCGATGCATGCGCCGACGACGATCGCGGCTTTCGTGTTCATGTACGACCTGTCGTTCACGATGGACCTGATGTTCGGCACCGTCGGCTACCTGTGCACGTTCCGCATCCTCGACAGCCACGTGCGCACCGTCGAGCCGACGACGCTCGGCTGGGTCGCCGCGCTGATCTGCTACCAGCCGTTCTGGTCGCTGATCTCGAACAACTACATCCGCTACGAAGGCTCGATGTTCTGGGACAACTGGCTGCTGGCGGCGCCGACGCTGCGCGTGATCTGGGGCACGACGATCATCCTGCTGCTGCTGACCTACGCGCTGTGCACGATCTCGTTCGGGCTGCGGTTCTCGAACCTCACCAACCGCGGGATCATCACGTCGGGCCCGTACCGCTTCACGAAGCATCCGGCGTACATCACGAAGAACCTGTCGTACTGGATGGTGTCGGTGCCATTCGTCGAACCGCTCGGCTGGCAGATCGGGCTCATGCACTGCGCGGGGCTCGTCGCGGTCAACCTGATCTACTACACGCGCGCGAAGACGGAAGAGCGTCACCTGATGCGCGATCCCGACTATCGCGCGTATGCGGAGTGGATCGCGCAACACGGGTTGTTCGCGCGAATCCGGCGCGCGTTCGGGGGGCGGCTGGCGGTCTGACGCGTCAACCGGGGCGGTCGTCCACGCCGCTCCTGTCCCCGCGCGGATGTCGACCTGTCGCGGCGTTCGCCCCCGCAACGACACGTTTGCACGTACGCGCGCTGCCGGTTGACGATGCGCTTTCGCGTGGATCTCCGGACGTTTCAACGCGCCCCATGCGGCCAATTGTCGCGAAACACCGCGATTCGTCGCGTTTCATCGCTTTTCTCCGCCAGTCCGATTGCCCGCTCGTTGCCCGTCGCGTATGGTGCTGACCGTCCGCGTGCGCCTGCCGCCCGGACGCCGACCGTCGTCCCGCACGACGGCCGTGCGGGCCGTGCCCGCCGCTCACCGTCTCCGCAACGCCGCCCGCCGGCGCCGCGCATTCAAGAGGAAAGAGGCGTGATCCACAAAGTCCTGATCCTGTTCGCACTCTGCATCGCGGGCCTCGCCGCGATCGCCGCCGGTTTCCAGCACATTCCCAGCTGATTCGCGGCCCCGGCTCGCTTCGCCGAGCCCGGGGGCCGCTTCCATTTCTATTTCCCCATTGTCATGAACCCCTTTCTCGATGCGCCCGAGACGGGCGCCTTTTGCCATGCGTATCGACGTACAGCATTCCCAACACGACATCGACGACGAACTCGACACCCTTTATGACCGCCTGCATCAGCCGCGCCATCGCCTGTACGGACTGTCGGCCGTCGCGCTCGGCCGCTCGGGCCTGGTCGTCCGCCACCGCGAAGCGGACGGCGAATACTTCCTTTACGTCGAGGATCCGGCGGCCCGCCAGCTCGCCGGCTATACCGTGTTCAACCGGCTTCCCGAACTCCCGCGCCGCGCCGACCGCTACCTGCGCGCGCCGCATACGCGGCTGCGCGGGTCTGCCCAACGCAAGGGCCTTGCGACGACGCTGTATCGATGGGGGCTCGATGCGGGCCTGTGTCTGATCAGCGGCGCGCGCCAGTCGGTCGGCGCCGCGCAGTTGTGGACGGCGCTCGCGCGGGATTACGCGCATGGCTTCGTCGATGTCGAAGGTCGCGCGCTGCGTTATCTCGGCGAAACCGTCGCCGACGACGTGCACGGTGCGCTGCATACGCGGCGGCTGTTGCTCGGGAATGGGTGGGGAATCGGAGAATTCGCGCGTGCGGTCGGGATGACCGGCGTCGATGCCGCCGAATATGCGAACGCGAATGTGCGGCGCAGCGAACACGAACGACATCCCGTGCGGAGCGTCGGCCACGCGCGGCTCGTCGCTCACGCGGCTCACGTGACTCATGTGGCTCACGCACCGATGCGATAATTCGCCGGAGCCGCGCGCCGCCGCCGCGCGAGCCACCTACCCACGTTCCGCGATGGCCAACGAAACCCGAACCGCTTCCCAGCGCCGCATCGACATCGTCGCGCTATGCGGCAGCCTGCGCGCACAGTCGTACAACGCCGCATTGCTCGACGCAGCCGCGCGCGTCGCACCGCACGGCATGCGCATCACGCGCTTCGATCGTCTCGGCGAATTCCCGCTGTTCAATCCCGATGCCGAATACCCGACGCCCGCCGCGGTGCGCGATCTGATCGACCGCCTGAACGCGGCCGACGGCATCCTGATCGCGAGCCCCGAATACGCGCACGGTGTGACGGGCGTGATGAAAAACGCGCTGGACTGGGTCGTGGGATGCGAGGCCGTCGTGGACAAGCCGGTCGCGGTATTGAACGCGTCGCCGCGCGCGACGCATGCGGATGCGGCGCTGCGCGAAACGCTGTCGGTGATGTCGGCGCGCATCGTCGAAGACGCATCGATCGCGCTGCCGATCCTCGGCAGCCAGCTCGACGCGGCGGGCATCGCCGCACATCCGCCGTTCGCGTCGGCACTCGTCGAAGCATTGCACGCGCTGCGCACGGCGATCGACGCCCCGACTGCCGACCACTAAGCGATCCACACGCTGAACGCGTGCGCCGTGGCGTTATCGCGCCTTCGCGCGCGTCGTCTTTCTCGCCGGTTTGGCCGCCTTCGCGCGCGGCGCTTCCTTCTCGGGCTGCGCGCCGCCGCCCGCGAGATCCTCGAGCCAGGCGAGCGCATCGACGTACGACAGGAACTGCTGCAGGTATTCCGGCGACAGCTCGCGCATCGTCGCGAGCGAGCGGTGCACGAGGCTGTTCGAATTGAGCGGCCCCGCGTTGCGCGGCACCTGGTCGAGCGACTGGCGATACTGCTGCTCAGTGCGGACCTTCGACCACATCGCGCGGAAGTAGTCGACCAGTTCGGGATCGAGCCCGCGCCGGTCGGCCTGCGCATCGCGGCCGAGCCCTGCGACGAGCGCGGCAAGCGCGCCGCGCGCGGGCGCACCTGCCGACGTCTCACACGTGGCTGCGGCTTCACCGGCGCGCGCGACGATCTCCGCAAACCCTTCGATCAGCGTTGCAAGTCGCGCATCGAGCAACGCACGCGCGTCGCCATCGAGCACGGCCGCGCGCTTCTCGAGCGCGTCGATCCGGTGAAAGCGCACCGGATCGAGCCGGTCTGCGCCCTGCTCGCGCCATGCGTCGAGCGTCGCGCGCGCGTGCGTCGCTTCGCCCGTCACTTGGCCTTTCCTCCGTTCGACGCCGACTTGCGCGGCACCGGCGCGATCTCCACGCGGCGATTCTTCGCGCGGCCTTCATCGTCCGCATTCGAGCTGACCGGCTGTTCGGAACCGAACGCGGCCGCAAACACCGACGAGGCCGGCACGCCGGCATCGATCATCGCGCGCGTGACCGTCAACGCGCGCTTGGCCGACAGTTCCCAGTTGTCCGCGAACAGGCGGTTGCCCGCGTGCACCTGCTGGTCGTCCGCGAAGCCGCTGATCATCAGGATCTCGTCGCGCGTCTTCAGGTAGGTGGCGAGCGGTACCGCCAGCGTCTTCAGCAGGTCGCGGCCCGCGGGCTGCAACTGGTCGGAGTTCAGGGCGAACAGCACGTTGCCGCTGATGCCGATGCGCCCGTTCACGAGCGTCACGCGGCCGGCCGCGAGCGGCCCGGCGAGCGCCTGTTCGAGCGACTTGCGCTGCTGCGCCTCGAGCTGGCGCGCGCGCACCGCTTCCTCGAGCTTCGATGTGAGCTGGAGCTGCATGCCGATCACGCCGACGAGGATCAGCACGAACGCGCCGAGCAACACCGACATCAGGTCGGCGAACGCGGGCCACACCGGCGCCGATTGCGCGCCGCCGTCGATTTCGTCGTGCATGCGTTACGCTCCGACGGGCGCTCGCCGGCCGGCGAGCTGCTGCAGGTCGTCGACGATCTGCTTCTGCGACATCACGCTCAGGTCGATCACCTCACGCGCCTGCGCGACGTAGTACTCGAGCTGTTCGTCGCTGCGCGCGAGCGATTTCTCCAGCGCGGCCTCGATGCGCTGCAGATGCGTCAGCAGCTTGTCGTTCGATTCGCCGAACACCTGCACCGCCATCCCGAACGCATCGCCGAGGCTCGCCACTTCGACGGCGCCCGCCGTGACCTGCGCGGCCACCGAATCGAGCTTGCGGGTTTCGGCGTCGACGGTGTCGTTGAAGCGCGCGCCGACGCGGTCGAGCAGATCGGCCGACGTGCTGACGAGCGCGTCGATCGCGGTGCGTTGTTCGGTCGACGCGTGGTTGACCGCGCCGAGCAGCGTTTCGAGCGTCGCGAGCAGGCGGCTGCGTTCGTCGAGCATCGCGGTGTCGCGCACCATGCTGTCGGACAGGCGCTGGCGCAGCTCGGCGACGACGTCGGCCGCGGCCTTCGGCGCTTCCGACGCGGCCTGCACGAGGCGCGAGATTTCGTTGATCGTGTCGCTCGCATGCACCTGCGCCTGCGCGGTGATGGCGTTCGCGGTGCGGGTCAGCGTGTCGCAGATGTCCTGCTGGCGCGCGGCGGCTTGCGCGCTCGTCTGCGCCCATTCGTCGCGCAGCGCGGCGGCCATCGCGGTAAGCGAATCGTTCCATGCCGACAGACGTTCTTCGTCGCGTGCAGCCAGTTGCGATTGCAGGCCCGTATGCGAATCGCGAATCGTCGACAGCAAATCGTTCGAGCGT